>NC_019903.1:0-95000 GCF_000243135.2 Desulfitobacterium dichloroeliminans LMG P-21439
ACAAGATTGCGGCCTTAAGCTGATAATTTCTTCCGCCCTTTAGCACGACGGCGTTTAAGCACGTTTCTACCGGTTGAGCTACTCATTCTGCTTAAAAAACCATGTACTCTCTGATGGCGACGATTTTTTGGTTGCCAAGTACGTTTCATAACTTTTATTGCACCTCCTTTAAAAGGTAAAAGACCGTTAAAAATTGCATATCTCTTGAGATTATACTCTAAGTTTTTTGGCTCTGTCAAGCAGACAATATAAATAATATGTGGATAACTTATGGAAAGAAAAAGTTATCCACCTGTGAATAAATTATTTTTAGGACTAACTTCCTGTTGATAACCCTCGTAAAACTTGGTATTATATTTTTACAGTATCTTTACATGAGTAGTACTTACTTAAATTTATTATTCACAGCAATAATTTTATTAAGTTATCCACAAATGTGTATAAGTTTGTGTATAACTTTTTTATTGTCATATTTTCTACTTTTATTCGACAAGGGAGGATCACTAAATGCCACCCCGTACTCTTCATGTTCTTTGGAAAGAAACTCTAGCTAAATTAGAAACTGAACTATCTAAACCCAGTTTTGAGACCTGGCTTAGTTCGACGCATCTTCTCGACATTGAAGGAGACACACTTATTGTAAGTGTGCCCAATGAATTTGCGAAGGATTGGCTGGAAAGTCGTTACGCACCCCTAATTCGTTCTACAGTTCAATCGATCCTTGGCCAATCCATGAATTTGCGCTTTATTGTCACTCAGCTACAAGAAGTTGCGCGCAAAATCGAAGATCCGCCTATATCTTCAATTGATTCCAAAGAGGAATCTCCCCCTAATCGGACCTTAAATTCTAAATACACCTTTGATACCTTTGTAATTGGTAACAGTAATCGCTTTGCCCATGCCGCAGCCTTAGCGGTGGCTGAATCGCCAGCACTTGCTTATAATCCCTTATTTATATATGGTGGCGTTGGTCTAGGCAAAACCCACTTAATGCACGCGATTGGTAACGCAGTTATTCAACGCTCACCTGGTACACGAGTTCTTTATGTATCCAGTGAGAAATTTACCAACGAACTTATTGAATCCATCCGGGATCAAAATCCCATTGAATTCCGTAACCATTACCGGAATGTGGATATTTTACTTATTGACGATATTCAGTTTCTTGCCGGTAAGGAGGGTACCCAGGAAGAGTTCTTCCATACTTTTAATGCCCTCCATGACGCCAACAAACAAATTATCATTTCTTCTGATCGTCCTCCTAAAGAAATTCCTACCTTAGAAGACCGCTTGCGCTCCCGCTTCGAATGGGGGCTAATTACAGACATCCAACCACCGGATTTAGAAACCCGTGTCGCCATTCTTCGCAAAAAAGCTAAATTAGAGAATCTGCAAGTGGCAAACGAAGTCATGGTCTATATTGCTGATAAAATCCACTCCAACATAAGGGAACTAGAGGGAGCTTTAATTCGAGTTATGGCCTTTGGATCTCTTACCTCTAATCCCATTACCATCGAAACAGCTGCCGAAGCTCTAAAAGATATTATTCCAGTTAACACACCCAAAGAAATAACCATAGAAATGATTCAGCAAGCAGTATCTGATTACTATCATTTATCATTATCAGAATTCAAAGCGAAAAAGAGAACAAGGGCGGTAGCTTTTCCTCGTCAAATTGCTATGTATCTATCTAGAGAACTCACAGATAGCTCTTTACCGAGAATAGGTGATGAATTTGGAGGAAGAGATCACACCACAGTCCTTCACGCACATGATAAAATTTCGGAAGCGCGTCGCAATGATCAATTGTTCGATAGGAAAATCAATGAAATTATAAAAATCATTCAAAGCATCTAATGTGGTACAATACTGTGTATAGGCTGTCAATAAAAGTGGGATAAATTTTATAGAAAATTGAGGATGTTAACATGTGGATAAAATTCCGAATTAATTCACATGTTTTTACTCTTTTTAAAACTTACTCTCCCTAGGCCTTAAGGCAATTATCCACATAGAGACAAGCTATATAACTAATACTACTAAATTAATATCTTATTATTATTCCCCTAAAAATATTCCTAAACTATTTGTTTTTTCCAAGTTTTTAATAGGAGGCTGCCAAATGAAAGTATATTGTTCAAAGGATTCCTTATTGACAGGTGTAAATACTGTCCAAAAAGCGGTATCGAGTAAAAATACTTTACCTGTTTTACAAGGTATTATGATTAAAGCGGAGGGACAGTCTTTAATATTTGAAGCCACCGATTTAGAAATAGGAATTCGTTGTGTTGTTCCTGCTCAGGTTGAAGAGGAAGGGGTCGCAGTACTGCCATCCAGAATTTTTTCCGACCTTGTTCGCAAACTACCAGATGCAGCCATCATTTTAGAACTAGAAAACGATATTATAACGATTAAATATTATGAATCGGATTTATCCCTGAGAGGCTACGATCCTGAAGAATTTCCTTTATTACCGGATCTCTTGGATGCAGAAACCTTCGATTTACCTGTGTCCCTTTTTAAAACTATGATTAAGCAAACAATTTTTACTTGTTCGACTGAAGAAAGCCGTCCTGTCTTTACAGGCTGCCTTTTGCAAATAGAGGATAATACAATTCGGTTAATTGCAACCGATACCCATCGCTTAGCTTATCGATTTGCAGAAATTCCTAACACCGATCAATTTAAGTTTCAAGGTATTATTCCAGCGAAAACTTTAGGGGAGATCTATCGTCTACTTAGAGAAGAAGATGAGAATCTGATTATCCGCTTTAACCCCTCTCAAATCGTCTTTCAGTTTGGCTCTGTCTATCTCCTCTCTCGCTTAATTGAAGGGCAATTTCCTAATTATAAGCAAGTCATTCCTCAATCCTGTCAAACTAAAGTTATACTTCCTACGAAGCTTTTCCAAGAATCAGTGGAAAGAGCGTCTTTGTTAGCACGGGACGGGAGTCATACAAGCATTATCAAGCTTACGATTGACACTGAACACTTATCCATTGATCAAGCCTCAGATTTAGGCAAGATTACTGAGCAAATGGAAATTCGCAAAGAAGGTAATGACGTCAAAATAGCATTTAATTCCAAATTTTTGTTGGATGTCCTTAAAATTATTGATTCAGAAGAGATCATCTTTGAATTATCCGGGCCCTATAGCCCAGGTATTATTCGACCTGTGGATGACCCCGATTATCTTTATCTTGCTTTACCTGTACGTACCTCTTAAGCTGGCAACAAAAGAATGGAAATACAATGGCTACATCTAAAATTTTTTCGAAATTATCTGGACCAAGAAGTGCTTTTTCAGTCCGGATTGAACATATTGCAAGGGGAAAATGGCCAAGGCAAGACCAATATCCTTGAAGGAATCTACTATCTTTTGACAGGGAAATCGTACCGAGTTCATCGCGAACAGGAGTTGATGAGCTGGGGGGAAAATGAGTTTCATCTTCATGGAGACTTTCTTGTTCAGAAGAGAAAGCTCCGCTTAGAAAGTCATTATAAAGAGAAAAGAAAAATCATTAAAATCAATCAAGTTCCCTGTCGGAAATTATCTGAGTACGTAGGCACTGTCAATGTTGTTTTTTTTTCACCTGATGATTTAGCAATGGTCAAAGGGGGGCCCGCTGAACGGAGACGCTTCTTAGACTTACATATTGCTCAGCATCATTCTAAGCATATACAATTACTTAATGCTTATAACAAGGTGATTCAGCAAAAAAACGCCCTCCTTAAGCGTGGCCAGAATGGAGTAAAGAGTCAACTTGAACTATGGAATGAACAAATGGTACGCATTGGCTCGGAAATAATCAAGAATCGCTGGGAATTCACAGACTTACTCTCCCAAAAAAGCCAAGAAGTTTATGGGCAAATTTCCTCAGGGAGAGAAAAACTTACCATGGAGTATCATTCCTTAGGCAAAGAGAACCTGTCTGAGGCCTTAGAAGTTTTCCCAAAGCTTATGGAAGAAAAAATGGCTCTGGAAATGGAAAGAAAAATGATTTTAGTCGGGCCTCATCGTGATGATATTCTATTTAAATTAAATGATCGTTCAGCACGTCTTTATGGATCACAAGGACAGCAACGATCTATCGTCTTAAGCACCAAATTAGCTGAATTGGAGGTTATTCGTCAGAATAAGGGTGAATATCCTTTGCTGCTTTTGGATGATGTCCTGTCTGAATTAGATGAATTAAGGAGAGACTATTTATTAGATTATGTTAAAGATTTACAGCAGACTATAATTACCATAACAAGTGCGGAAACGCTAACCCCTAGAGCATCATTAATGCTGAAAGTAGAAAATGGCCAAATTAGGAGGTTTGATTGATGTTTTTACACTTAGGTGGAGATGTATTAATTAGCCAAGATAGAATTATTGCTATATTGGATCTCGAAACAGCTATGCAAAATGCTACTTCGGAAATCTTTTTAAAGGAAATTAAAGAAAATAAAAAGATAAACTATATTTCTGAACAGGGAAAAGAAAAATCTTTAGTCATTACGAGTCAAGGTAATTTCTTTTCTCCTATATCATCAAGTACCTTACTCAAGCGATCGAATTCAAAGGATTTGTATGATGAATAAGTCTGAGATAAGAAGAAACCTCCCTGAATAATAAGGAGAGGTTTCTTCGATTTCCAATAGTGGAGAGGTCATACTGAGTGCATCTATAATTTAGATAGGAATAATCCTATATTTGTATAAAGCGTAAAATAGTTGTATAATTAAAAGGTTAAGTGTTTATTTAATCGGAACAGTTGTGAAAATACATAAGATAAAATTCATTTTATGGTGATTATTTTTGGGAGGGATCAGCTTTGCAAGAAAATGCTGAATTAAAGGTAAATATGCCAAATGATGATTATAATGCAGGGCAGATTGAAGTACTTGAAGGGCTAGAAGCCGTTCGTAAACGTCCTGGCATGTATATCGGTTCCACGAGTAGCCGTGGTTTACATCACTTAGTGTATGAAATTGTTGACAACAGTATCGATGAAGCATTAGCCGGTTATTGCGATACGATTGATGTTACGATTCATTCAGACAATAGTATATCAGTGGTAGATAATGGACGGGGTATCCCGGTGGATATACATCCAAAAATCGGTAAGCCCGCTGTGGAAGTTGCCTTAACTGTGCTTCATGCCGGTGGGAAATTCAGCGGCAGTGCTTATAAGGTATCAGGCGGACTCCATGGTGTCGGGATGAGCGTTGTTAATGCTTTATCTACTTGGCTGCATGTTGAGGTTAAAAAGGATGGCAAGGTTTATCACCAAGAATTTATGCGTGGTAAAACGACATCGGAGCTCACGATTATCGGTGAAGCTGATTCAGGAAAAACAGGGACAAAAATTTCCTTTGCGCCTGATCCGGAGATTTTTGAAGAGATAGTCTTCCAATTTGATATTCTTGCCCATCGCCTGCGCGAGCTTTCTTTTTTGAACAAGAAAGTCGCCATTACCCTCATTGATGAAAGAGAGGACAAGAAAGAACTTTACTACCACACTGGTGGTATCTTTGACTTTGTCAAATATATTAACCGTTCAAAAGAAGTTCTTCATCCTGAACCTATTTATTTTGAAGCGGAAAAGGATGGAGTCCAGGTTGAAATATGTATGCAATATAATGATGGTTATATAGAAAATCTTTTTTCTTATGCCAATAATATTCATACACAAGAAGGGGGTACTCACGAATCCGGGTTTAAGGCAGCTTTGACGCGGGTGGTCAATGATTATTCCCGCAAGAATAAAATTCTTAAAGAAAATGATGCCAACCTGACAGGAGAAGATATCCGGGAAGGACTAACGGTTGTGATCTCGGTTAAAGTACCGGAACCCCAATTTGAGGGACAAACCAAGACCAAGCTGGGGAATTCGGAAATTCGCTCTATTGTCGATTCAATTACAGGTGAAGGGTTATCTGTTTTCCTAGCAGAAAATCCTGCTACAGGTAAGAAAGTCATCGAAAAATCCCTGCAAGCATCTCGTGCCCGAGAAGCGGCTCGCAAGGCTAGAGAGTTAACCCGGAGAAAAAGCGCTTTAGAAGTCAGCGCTTTACCCGGTAAATTAGCCGACTGTTCTTGGAAGGAAGCGGAGCTCTGCGAAATGTACATCGTAGAAGGAGATAGTGCCGGTGGCTCGGCAAAATCAGGCCGAGATCGTCGTTTCCAAGCTATTTTGCCCATACGGGGTAAAATTCTCAATGTCGAGAAGGCCCGCTTGGATCGGATTTTAGGTAATGCCGAGATAAGGGCTATGGTTACGGCCATGGGTACGGGGATTTCTGAGGATTTTGATATTACCAAAGCACGTTATCATAAACTTGTGATCATGACTGATGCGGATGTGGATGGTGCCCATATAAGAATATTACTGCTCACTTTCTTTTTCCGTTTTATGAAACCCTTAATCGAAAATAATTATATCTATATCGCCCAGCCTCCTCTCTTTAAGATCAAGAAGGGGAAGGATGTTTACTATGCCTATAGCGATGAAGAATTAGCAAAGATTCAAGATAAAATTGGCCGCGATAAAGTAGAAATTCAACGCTATAAAGGTTTAGGGGAAATGAACGCAGACCAGCTATGGGATACCACCATGGATCCAGCGAAAAGAACAATCCTTCAAGTGACCATGGATGATGCTATTAGAGCTGACGAGCTATTTACGATTCTCATGGGAGATATGGTGGAACCAAGACGCGAATTCATCCATGAAAATGCCAAATATGTTCGGAATCTGGATGTTTAAGGGGGGATAGCACATGTCAACTGAAGAAATCCAGGGAGGGAAAGTTCTCCCGAGAGAAATATCGGAGGAGCTTAGGAAATCATTTATTGATTATTCTATGAGTGTTATCGTCAGCCGAGCTTTGCCCGATGTACGAGATGGCTTAAAGCCTGTTCATCGGCGCATTATCTATACACTACATGAATTAGGTATGACTCCCAATAAGCCTTTCAGCAAATGCGCTAGGCTTGTTGGAGATTGCATGGGGAAATTCCATCCCCATGGAGATAGCTCCATATATGATGCAGTCGTACGATTAGCCCAAGATTTTTCCACTCGTTATCCTTTAGTCGAAGGACATGGTAATTTTGGCTCTGTTGATGGTGACTCAGCTGCAGCTATGCGTTATACCGAGGCCAGAATGTCTAAAATAACTCAGTATATGCTGGCAGACATTGAAAAGGATACGGTGGATTTTCAACCTAACTATGATGAAAGACTAGAAGAACCCAAGGTTTTACCAGCGAAATTTCCCAATCTTTTGGTCAATGGTTCCTCTGGAATCGCGGTAGGAATGGCCACCAATATCCCTCCACATAATTTTGTCGAAGTGATCGATGGAACTATTGCGCAGATGGATAATCCTGATATTGAAATTAAAGAACTGATGACCTATATAAAGGGACCTGATTTTCCTACAGGTGCTACCATAATGGGAACCGAAGGAATTATCTCTGCCTACAATACTGGTAAAGGAAGTTTTAAAATACGGGCAAAAGCCCATATTGAGGAAATGGAAAAGTCCGGGAAAATGAGGATTATTGTTACCGAGCTTCCTTATATGGTCAATAAAGCCAGACTCGTGGAAAAAATAGCCGAGTTGGTAAGAGAGAAAAGAATCGAAGGTATCACTGATCTACGGGATGAATCCGACCGTACAGGTATGCGGGTTGTGATGGAACTGCGCCGGGATATTAACCCCCAGGTCCTTCTAAATCAGCTATATAAGCATACCCAGATGGAAGACAGCTTTGGAGTTAATCTTTTAGCCTTAGTGGATGGCCAACCCAAAGTACTCAATCTTAAGCAGATCATTCATTATTTTATCGAGCATCAAAAAGATGTTATTACTAGGAGAACCCGTTTTGAGTTAAATAAGGCTGAAGCTGAAGCTCATATTTTAGAGGGCTTGAGAATTGCTTTAGACTATATTGACGAAGTCATAAGTATTATTAGAACTTCTTCTGATGAGCAAAATGCGAAAGATAAATTAATGACACGCTTTGGGCTCAGTGATAAGCAATCTCAGGCTATTGTGGACATGCGTCTGAAGAGACTTACTGGATTAGAGCGGGAGAAAATCGAAGAACAGTATAAAAAACTTCAAGAAACCATTGCTTTTTTAAAGGCTGTTCTCGATTCGGAAAAAATGGTTCTTGATATCATCAAACAAGAGCTTCAAGAAGTCAAAGAAAAATTCGGGGATGAGAGGCGCACTGAGATTTCCTTTGATGTGTCACATATGAATATTGAAGATTTAATTGATGATGAGGAAGTGGTCGTGACCATGTCTCATCGAGGTTATATCAAGAGAATCCCCTTGAGTACCTATAAAAGCCAACGCCGCGGTGGCCGAGGCGTTCAAGGAATGGCCACCCGAGAAGAGGATTTTGTGGAACATCTATTTACCACCACAGCACATCAATATATTCTCTTCTTTACGACCCGTGGGAAAGTATATCGTTTGAAAGCCTATGAAATACCCGAAGCAGGCCGTACCGGCAAAGGGACAGCAATCGTCAATCTCTTGAACATTAACCCAAGTGAGGAACAGATTACCACGGCTTTATGTATAAGAGAATATAATGATGATTTTCATCTCTTCATGGCTACCAAGCATGGTATCGTGAAAAAAACCTTGTTAAGGGAATACAACTCCTCCCGTAAGGATGGCTTAATAGCCATCAGCTTACATGAGGATGATGAACTGATCGGCGTCCGCTTAACGAAAGCGGATGAACATATCATCATGGCTACTCAAAAGGGTCTGTGTATCCGCTTCGCAGAATCGGATGTCCGTCAGATGGGACGCACAGCCCATGGCGTCAAAGGAATTTCACTCAGCGAAAAAGATACAGTGGTCAGTATGGATGTAATATATGAAGAAGACGCGGAAATACTATCCATGACGGAGCATGGTTTCTCGAAACGTACCAATCCATCAGAATATAGAGTTCAAGGACGGGGTGGTAAGGGTATCATCGCTTCGAGGTTAACAGAGAAAACTGGTCTTTTGGTCGGACTAAAAGTGATCGTACCGGATGATGACATCATGATTATTACTGATGACGGTATTATTATCCGCCAAGAAGTCACCGGGATATCAAAGCAAGGACGTTCTGCCCAAGGCGTTATGGCCATGCGAACCGGCGAAAGCAAAGTGGTTGCCATCGCCAAAGTTGCCAATAAAGAGGATAATGAAGAGTTAGAAAACGAAGAAATAGAAGCCACAGAAATAGAATCTAACGAAGAATAACAATATAATATAATGACAGTGTGCAACATTGAATATTCAGTGTGTAAAAATCTCCCAGACAGACAAGAACGGGGCTGAAAATTCATGAAAACGCGGATAGGGGTGTTGTCTCTCGATAGAACCTTTAATCGTCCTTGTCTGTCATATCTAGACCCAGGCTTTCAAGTGATTGAGGTTCGGACAAGAGAGAATTGTGATAGTATTCATGGATTGTTGATTGTTGGCAGCGAAAACTTACCGGAAGCTATCCATTTTCCAGAGGAAATAGGAGAAAGAATAAAGGAATTAGCTGGGCTGGATTTCCCTATTTATGGAATATGTGCTGGAATGGTCCTGATGAGTAAAGGTTCTCCGGAGCAAGGGAATAATCGACTTGGGTTGATGGATGTCACCGTCGCCGGTGAGCTTATGGCGAGTAAGATTGAAACGTATCTATCCATTCCTGCCTTAGGAACAAAACCAGTGAAGGCAGTTTTTGACGAGTCACATTATATCCAAGAAGTTGCTCCAAACGTAGGGATTTTATCAGAATATAATGGTAAAATAGTGTTTGTGAGACAGGGTAATCTGTTGGCCAGTGCCTTCCATCCCGACAGCAGTGCAGATGATCGTGTTTACCGCTATTTTCTAGATATTGTCAATGGCAAAATCTAAAAGTAAGTGTTCAGATATGGAGGATTTCAGATGCTTGATCTAAAATTTGTACGCACAAACCCTGAGGTAGTAAAGGAAGCGCTCCAAAAAAGGAATTCAAATGTCAGCTTGGACGAGTTTTTAAACCAAGAAGAAGAACGACGTAAGCTTCTTTTTGATGTAGAAACTTTAAAGGCTAAACGCAATACAGTTTCTGAAGAAGTAGGACGGCGGAAAAAGAGCGGTGAGGATGCCGAACAGCTCATTTTAGAAATGCGGGAAGTTGGTCAAGATATCAAGAGTCTTGAGGAACAACTCACTAAAATAGAAAATGATATGGAAACCGTACTTTATGGTATTCCAAATATTCCCCATGCATCTGTGCCCGTGGGGACTGATGAATCATTCAATGTCCAAGTGCGTTCCTGGGGAACTCCAGGTCGTTTCGATTATCAACCCTTGGCCCACTATGAGATTGGCGAGAATTTGGATATTCTGGATTTTGCAAGGGCGGGGAAGGTCACAGGAGCTCGCTTTACCTTTTATAAAGGATTAGGGGCCAGGCTGGAAAGATCTTTGATTAGTTTTATGCTAGATCGACATACCGCTAAAGGATATGTAGAAGTACTTCCTCCTTTTATGGTCCATCGTAACTCCATGATAGGTACCGGACAGCTTCCCAAATTTGAGGAAGATGCTTTTAAGGTGGCGGGTACGGAATATTTCTTAATTCCGACAGCAGAGGTGCCGGTAACCAATATGTACAGGGAAGAAATTCTGGAAGCAGATCAGCTGCCAATTCACCATTGTGCCTATAGCGCTTGTTTCCGGGCAGAAGCCGGGTCTGCAGGTAGGGACACTCGGGGTTTGATTCGTCAGCATCAATTCAACAAAGTAGAATTGGTGAAGTTTACTTTGCCAGACAATTCCTATGAGGAGTTGGAAGCCTTAACCCGTGATGCTGAAAGTATCCTCCAGGAGCTAGAACTGCCATATCGTGTCATGGCGCTATCCACAGGAGATATAGGTTTTAGTTCTGCTAAAACCTATGATTTAGAAGTATGGCTTCCCAGCTTCAATACATATCGGGAGATTTCATCTTGTAGTAATTTTGAAGATTTCCAAGCACGTCGTGCTAATATACGTTTCCGTCGAGCACCGAAAGCGAAGCCCGAGTACCTTCATACTCTCAATGGTAGCGGTTTAGCAATTGGCCGTACGGTATCAGCTATTCTTGAAAACTATCAAGAAGCTGATGGAAGAGTAAGAGTACCCAAAGTACTTCAGCCATATATGGGTGTAGAGTATATTGGCTAAGCAAAATAGAACAAAGCAAAATTGAACATTTACAGCGGTAAAAAATTATGATATACTAACTTTCGTCACATCTGGAGGGGTGTCCGAGTGGTTTAAGGAGCCGGTCTTGAAAACCGGTGACTCCGCAAGGGGCCGTGGGTTCGAATCCCACCCCCTCCGCCATTCATTTCTACCATTAGCGATGTTCGAGGTTCGAGGCACGAGTTTCGAACCTTTTTACTAATTTGGCCTCGTAGCTCAGGTGGATAGAGCGGGGGTTTCCTAAACCCTGTCTTGCGGGGGTTCGAGTCCTCCCGGGGCCACCATTGAACGAGACTTAATTCAGGAGGGTATAGACCCTACTGAATTTTAGCAGAGTCCATACTGGACTTAACCGCCGTTTGACCTAGCTATAGAAGCGGGAGACATAGGGCAGGTTAGTCCGGTATAAAGCTGAGGTACTATGAGTCATCAAAAGTGGATGAGTTTAGCACTTGAGGAAGCACAGCTTGCCTTTGAGCAAGGGGAAGTCCCGATCGGGGCGGTAGTTGTGCATAATAATCAAGTCATTGCCAAAGCCCATAATGAAAAGGAGTTAAGGCAGGATCCCACGGCACATGCCGAAGTGTTGGCAGTGCAAAGGGCTACCCAAGCCTTAGGAGTTTGGCGTCTTTCTGAGGCCACCCTTTATGTCACCCTCGAGCCCTGTCCCATGTGTGCAGGGGCTCTAGTTCAAGCTCGGCTGAAATCTCTTGTTTTTGGAGCAGCTGATCTCAAGGGTGGAGCCGTAGGTTCAGTAACGAATGTCCTAGACGTGAACCGCTGGAATCATCGTGTGGAGGTTGTAGCGGGGATTCTCGAGGACGAATGCGCCCAGATTCTGAAGGATTTTTTCAAGAAGCTGCGCTGATAGCTAAGCACCAAGCTTGAGTTAGCACGGTATAAATTTACTTGAGTAGGTTTTGCTTAAATGAAGTGAACATCGTCATATCATTTGAGCTTATATACGGAGGAGTATCGAAGTGGTCATAACGGGGCTGACTCGAAATCAGTTGACGGGCAACCGTCCGTGGGTTCGAATCCCACCTCCTCCGCCATAAGTAATAGATCCGCATAAAGATAATATTTATGCGGTTTTTCTATATTCACGACAGTAGAAGAGGTGGGATTCGAACGGGAGGGGATAAAAATGCGACCTTAGGAAGCATTTTCCGACCCGGCGTGATAGCGAGGGAATCCGAGCGGAGCGAATCCCACCTCCTCCGCCATAAGTAATAGATCCGCATAAAGATAATATTTATGCGGTTTTTTTATATTCACGACATTATTCAAAACTACATAGAATTATATAAATTTTCTGACAATAGTATTGACAAGCAAATTTTTCTAGGTTATGCTATGATTAATCTAAGAAATAACCTTCAAGGAGGTTAAAGTATTAGATACAACCCTGAAAAATGTGTGCAATAGTAAGAAGTGATCTACTGAAGACATAAGCTTTGTTGGCGAATTACTGAAAAAGCCTAGGCTAAAGTAAGTAATCAGGCTAGCTGAAAGACGTAGTGATTAGGGAAACTGAAAACTAGAGTTAAGAGTAAGAAAGCCTAAGCTTCGAGTAATGAGGTAGATGAGATAAGTAGAGACTTTGAGCTAATGCAAGCGAAATTCAGGGGAACTTCAAAAGGAGGAGTGCTTAAGTTGCACATCCTAGACGGCAAAGGGTAAGCAGGGTTCCAGAAAAGGAATCAGTAAGCTTGCCCTTTGCTGTATTTATTGGTGTCAGGTTTACTTGACATTAAAGGGTGATGTTGTTATATTTATGTAAGGTAAACCTTACATAAAAGGAGGTAATGCCGTGAAAAACCATGTTAAGCGTCTCCGGGAAGAGCGTGGGCTGACTCAAAAAGAACTTGGTGAAAAAGTGGGCGTTTCTCGCCAAGCAATCAACGCCATTGAAATGGGCAAGTTTGATCCTTCGATTTGGCTTGCCTATGATCTAGCACACTATTTCGGGATATCAATTGAGGCATTATTTCTTTTCAAAGAGGAGGATCGGAAATGAAGCACCTAATTAGGAATCCAGCAATCAACGCCATAGGACTATGTATCTTTACGGCCTTCTACGGATTAATATTTATTATCACTCCGGGGCATATGGAGTTCGAGAATTTGTTGTACTACAACCGGGCGACTACCGTTGAGCCCTTTTGGACAGGCTGGAGCGATTTCCTAGCTTCCGGGTATCATGCCTATATTGCCTATGCCCTCATTGCCCTATCGATCGTGGTTGTGCTGATGCTGCTCTTGCGTAGACATCCCTATGATGAGTATCACGCGGACGTTCTTATCCAATGTCTGGCGGTAGCAACTATACTTACCCTGGCTGCGATTGCGATATTTTATCTTATGGTTTTGAGCAATGCCAACGGTATTGTTGAGAAATTTACTCTTTTTATTGTGATACATTGGGCGACGGTGGTGCTTGCCGATTTAGTTTATGTGCTCGTGTGTAGATGGAGATAACGATATGAGAATTATGCTGATTCAGCCGAAAATGAATAAGCGACCCATGGATACCGACTTAAAAACACGGATGTCTCCCTCATTGGCCCTCTTGACTTTGGTGAGTCTCACCCCTGAGTGTCACGAGGTTATCATGGTCAACGAGAATATGGAGGAAATACAGTATCCTATGGATATAGAGTTGGTTGGCATCACCATAACCTTAGATGTTATGCCCAGGGCTGTGGAGATCGCCCAAAGATTCCGCCGGTTGGGGATTCCAGTAGTTGCGGGCGGAATCCATATCACGAGCAGTCCAGAGGAGTGCCTTCAACATTTTGACGCCATTTGTATCGGCGCTGCTGAGAGGGTATGGGCAGGCATGATCGAAGACGTGGAACAAGGTAGGTTGCAGCAAATCTATCACGACATGTCTGATTTTCGAGGGGAGGAGATTGTCTCCCCGGCGTATCATAAGATTGATAAAAGTCGCTATCTCTATACGAATGTTATACTCACAAGTCGAGGTTGTCCAAACAGATGTGATTTCTGCTACAATAGCTGTCAAAACAAAATTTATGCCCGTCGCCCACTAGAGGATGTGATCAAGGATATTGAATCCCTTGGCACACGGCATGTGCTGTTTATTGATGATAATTTTATCGGCGCGCCTGCTTACACCCGTGAACTCCTTAATAATCTAAGGGGCATGAATCTAAAATGGAGTGCTGCAGTAACCACCAAGATAGCCGACCATCTCGACTTGCTGGACCTGATGGCCGAGACAGGCTGTCAAAGCCTTTTTATCGGCTTTGAGTCGATCAATAACTCTTCACTGCACGGGGTGAACAAAGACAACCATTTTGAAAAATATGAAAGGCTGGCTGCCGAAATCCATCGACGGGGTATTATGATTAATGCCAGTATGGTCTTTGGTCTGGACGGGGATGAGCGGGATGTTTTTGCAAGAACTCTGGAATGGTTGGTCAAGAATAAAATTGAAACCTTAACTTCCCATATTCTCACCCCTTACCCCGGGACAGAATTGTATCGACGCATAAAGAGGGAAGGGCGTATTATCGACCATGAACTAGCCAAGTATAATACAGCGCACGTAGTTTTTCAGCCGAAAGGGATGTCAGCAGCAGAACTATATGAGGGCTACCTTTGGATTTACAGGGAGTTTTACACCCTTCGTAACATAGTAAGCCGTATGCCACATCATAAAGCGCAGCGAAAATCTTATTTTTTGTTTAATCTACTCTACCGTAAATTCGGGCGAGTGACTGCCCTGCTGGCACGGGTTATTCCAATGCGTTTGGTCGGGAGGTTGGCAGCCCAAATTTCCTACAAGATAAAATAGTTGCTATGAGCGATAAACTGTAACTATGAGCAATAAACCGTTGCTATATGCGGATGATCCAGTATGAAATCCAAGAGGATGTCGATATAATCTATTTTCCGACATTAGTTTCCCTTTTTATGGATTAAACACCGTTGTAATTAACCGCTATATCTATTAAAATCTTCTTGATGTGTTTTCAGGAGGAATTAGAGTGGAAGAAAGACTATTAAGGAAAATAGAAGCCCTTCGCAAAGTTTTATATCAAAATGGGACAACCTATTGCTTGACGGATGCACGTGTTGTAGCCATGAGTCAAGAGTTGGATCGCCTATTAAACGAATATCAACGTATCGTCACGAATAAGCAGATGTCCTTTTGGTAAAAAGCAGCTTATGCCAATGGAGGAAATAATATTTTTACGACTTTCATTGACATATTCCCCATGTTTGGCTTATAATAAGCTTCGTCACGAATTTCATAAGTCTTTTTTTTAGACAAGCACGGAGAGGTGGCTGAGTGGTCGAAGGCGCTCGCCTGGAAAGCGAGTACATGGGCAACTGTGTCGAGGGTTCAAATCCCTCTCTCTCCGCCATAATTATTTTATTTATCATAAGTATACTTTAGCCAAGTTTGATCGTTCCGTATTCGACTTAGGCTTTTTATTTTGTTATAATTGATTTGGCCGTGCTAGACGGGGAGGTAGCGGATCCTTGTACTCGCAACCCGCTTTAGCGAGGTGGAATTCCTGCATGAGGGCAGCGTTTGTGGAGCGGCTAGGGCTAATTGTGATGAGGTCTGGGTCTTACGCAACAGAGCACTTCGAACTGTGTCAGGTCCTGACGGAAGCAGCACTAAGGAGTAAACTCTGTGTGCCGTAAGGTTGCCTAGGTTGAGCAATGAATCCTGGATTCGTCCGGAAGCGTCTGTTCGAGTAAAGGTGCACGGCCTATAATATTTATATAAAGGTGGTTTTGTACCATCTTTTTTTGGTATATGGTACAATGCTTATGAGCGCCTTCCAGGAGTGCAAGGTGCTTAAAGGTATCAAAGGTAAGGTGGGAGTCCAATGGCTTATTTGGCCTTATACCGTGAATGGAGACCGAAGAATTTTAGGGATATGGTAGGGCAAGAGCATGTGACAAAGACCTTAATCAATGCTCTCGCGCAGAATAAAGTAGCCCATGCTTATTTATTTAGTGGTCCAAGAGGAACGGGTAAAACCACCACGGCGAAGGTTTTAGCTAAGGCTTTGAACTGTGAGCATCGGGATGGAGTTGAACCCTGTAATCAGTGCGCTTCCTGTCTGAGTATTGATCAGGGAAGTGCTATGGAAGTCTATGAGATTGATGCTGCTTCGAATCGAGGGATTGATGAAATCCGCGATTTAAGGGATAAAGTTCGCTTAAGTGCCGGAGAAAGCAAGACCAAAGTGTACATCATTGATGAAGTACATATGTTGACCACGGAGGCCTTTAATGCCCTTCTTAAAACTCTAGAGGAACCTCCTGAACGGGTTGTATTCATCCTGGCCACTACTGAAGTACATAAAATACCCTTGACCATTCTCTCACGGGTGCAGCGATTTGAATTCCATCGAATCCCTCTGGAACAGATTCAAAACCATTTAGAGAAGGTGTGCCAAGCCATCGGTCGGGATGTGGATGAAGAGGCTTTGCAGGTCATTGCCCAAAAATCGGAAGGTGGGCTTAGAGATGCCCTGAGTATTCTCGATCAATGCCTTTTGCTCGATGGGAAGCTTGGAGTTGTCCAAGTCTACCAAGTATTAGGGATGGTTGGCGAAGAGTTTAGTGCCCAACTGGTGGATCAGCTTGCCGAAGGAAATTATGCGGCGACTTTGGCTCGACTGGGGGATGGAATTAATCAAGGAATGGATCCGCGTCAGATCATTCGCGAGTTGCTGGAGTATTTGCGTCAAGCTCTGCTCTATGCTGCAACGCAAGCCTTTCCTCAGATTGCCCCTCATTTGAAGGAGAAATTAGCTTTTCAGTGTGAAAAGATTGGATTAAAAACCTTATTGCAGTGGATTGGAATTTTGCTACAAGGAGAAAGTCAGTTAAAATATGCTGCAAATGCACGCTTAGCAGCTGAACTGCTTTTAGTTCAAGTGATTTATGACTCTGAAAAGGATGGTTCACAGGATTCTCCGCAAGTGCTGCAAAGATTGCAGGAGATAGAGGAGGAAATTAAGAATCTTTCTAAGGGACACGTTATCCAAAAAGAAAGTAGGCAAGACTCGGCTCCTAAACTCAAGGAAGCAGCTTTGGGACCTACTCCCTCAAAGAAGGAGTCCCATGCTAAGTCAACGACACAGCCTCTGGATCACAACGACAGCGAAAGACAATCTCACTCTCCCCAATCCATCCAGCAGATTCAAGGACGCTGGAATGATGTGTTGGAACAGGTGCGAAAAGAAAAGAAATCAACTCATGCTTTTTTAATGGAAGGAAAGCCTGTTGAATTAGACGGGGATGGTTTGGTTATTGTATTTAAAGATGGCCTGTCGTTTCATCGAGATAAAGTTAAACAGAAGGAAAATCGGGAAACTATCGAACAGGTCCTTAAGAGCCTATTTGGCTGTTCGTTAACCTTGCAATGTGTGTTGGAAGGGGAGTATGGAAAAGGAGAGTCTTCGGCCAACCCTGAAGCAGGGGATGATTCTTTAGAAAATCCCCTACTCAAAAAGGCTGCTGATTTGTTTGGATCAGATTTAGTAGTCATTAAAGAATAGAGAGTTATTCTGTCATTCTGAAGGGCCTGAGGAATTAAATCTTAAGGTCTCTTGGCTAGATCCGACTCTTGGATCAGAATGATTTGAAGAATAAATAAAGCTTATCCTATTAATTAAAGTGTAAGGAGTGTAATGATATGGCATTTAAAGGCGGCGGTGGTATGGGTAATATGAACAATATGTTAAAGCAAGCTCAGAAGCTCCAAGAAGAAATGGCAAGAGCTCAAGAAGAGCTAAAAACACGTACAGTTGAGGCATCCGTTGGCGGGGGAGCCGTTCAAGTCGTAGTTAATGGAAAAAATGAGCTGCTTGAGTTGAAAATCAAACCGGAAGCTGTAGATCCTGATGATGTAGAGATGCTGGAAGATTTGATTAAAGCTGCCGTCAATGAGGGTCTGCGAAAAGTGGAAGAGATGACCTCCTCTGAAATGGGTAAATTAACCCAGGGCTTTAAAATTCCCGGCCTCTTCTAAGCGAGGAGCTATGGATTTTTTAAGCTATCCACAGCCCCTAGCGGATTTGATTGCCGGTTTATCCCGTTTGCCGGGGATTGGGCCGAAAACCGCAGGGAGATTGGCATTCTATCTTTTGCAACAGCCTCAAGTAGCAGAGAACTTGGCAGAAACGATCATCAAGGCCCAAAGGGAAATTAAACAATGCTCCCTTTGCTGTAATTATACAGATCAGGATCCTTGCCCGATCTGTGAGGGGGAGAAAAGGGATCGCTCCCTCTTATGCATTGTTGAACAGCCCAGAGATGTTGTGTCTTTAGAAAAGACGAGAGAGTTTAAAGGTCGCTACCATGTGTTACATGGTGTGATCTCTCCCTTGGAAGGAATTGGCCCAGAGCAACTCACGATTTCCAAACTCTTGACGCGCCTGGAGGAAGTCAAGGAAGTAGTCATGGCTGTGAACCCTACCGTGGAAGGTGAAGCAACTGCCATGTACTTAGCTAAGCTGTTGAAGCCCTTGGGAATAAGAGTGACACGGATAGCCCATGGATTACCGGTAGGTGGTGATCTGGAGTACGCGGATGAGATTACCATAGCCCGCGCTCTCGAGGGCCGTCGTCAAATCTAAATTAATTAAATTAAGGTCATAAACGTTCTTCTTTGTCCACTTTGTGCATAGGACTAGTAGTGGTAAGGGAGGGATGTCCTATGACCTTAATTTTTTTGGCATTGTTTATTTTGCTTATCGCCTTGGTGGTTAAAAGCACCTTAGGTAAACCCAACTTATTTTTAAAGACGACAATTCACATTCTCGGAGGAATAGTGGGTTTATGGATTTTCGACCTTATGCTGAGTGTTGCCGGCATCGGGGTTCCTATTAATGTATTTACGATTTTTCTGGTGGGATTTTTAGGCTTCCCTGGGGCTGTGGCTTTAGTGGGTCTACAAATCATGGGCATATAAGGGGTCTCACTTGATTTTTATCTCATTCATGGCGCTTTTCCAGAGAACTTTCGCCCATGCTCCATTTTACGACTTGACTAAGTTATGAAACGAAGAGTATACTGATACTGACTACAGGGGGACATTTCGGCTTTATTAGCCGAAATAGTTCCCTCGACGTATTTTCACGGGATTTTTGCGAAAATTGAATCTTTTGATATCCGAAATATAAAAGCGTTTGGATGAGAGCTTATATATTTACTTAATTACTTTTTTCGCAAAAGGATCAGGGGTTTTTTCTTAATTCGTGTAATTTGGGTGAGAGAACGAAATCTTAAACCCTTATTATTAAATTAAAATTTTCATTTAGGAGGATGTACCAAATGGCAAAAATGAAGACTATGGATGGTAATGAAGCTGCTGCTCACGCGTCGTATGCGTTTACAGAGGTAGCAACTATCTTCCCGATCACTCCCTCTTCAACAATGGCTGAATTCGTAGATGAATGGGCTGCCCATGATAAGAAGAACATTTTCGGCCAACCTGTAAAAGTTGTTGAGATGCAATCGGAGGCTGGAGCTGCTGGTGCAGTTCACGGATCTCTCCAGTCGGGCGCTCTTACCACCACCTATACAGCTTCACAAGGGCTGCTCTTAATGATTCCGAATATGTATAAAATTGCCGGAGAGTTGCTGCCTAGCGTATTCCACGTCAGTGCACGTGCTTTAGCAACTCATGCCCTTTCTATCTTCGGTGATCATCAAGATGTTATGTCCGTACGGGCGACTGGATTTGCACAATTGTCTTCCCATAACGTCCAAGAAGCTCTGGACCTTGGCTTTATTGCGCATTTAGCAACGGTTAAATCAAGAATTCCTTTTGTCCATTTCTTCGATGGTTTCCGTACATCCCATGAAATTCAAAAAATCGAAGTTACAGACTATGAAGATGTAGCAAAGCTTTTAGACCGCGATGCACTTCAAGAGTTCCGCAATAATGGACTTAACCCTGAGCGTCCCGTACTCCGTGGTACTGCTCAAAACCCTGACGTGTACTTCCAAGGTCGTGAAGCATCGAATCGTTTCTATGATGCTGTTCCTGACATTGTTGCTCATTATATGAAGGAATATGCAAAGATTACTGGCCGTGAATATCAACCATTCCAATACTACGGCGCAGAAGATGCAGATCGAGTGATCATTGCTATGGGTTCCATCTGTGATACGATCGAAGAAACTGTAGATTATTTAGTAGCTAGAGGGGAAAAAGTCGGTGTTATTAAAGTTCATCTCTATCGTCCTTTCTCTGCTGACTATCTACTTAAGGTTCTTCCTAAGACAGTTAAGAACATCGCTGTCCTCGACCGGACTAAAGAGCCTGGTGCTAATGGCGAACCTCTCTATCTCGATGTGAAAGATGTATTCTACACCAATGACCTGAAACCCGTCATTGTTGGCGGCCGATATGGCTTAGGTTCTAAGGATACTACCCCTTCACAAGTTCTATCCGTCTACAAGAATCTTGCTGCTAAAGAGCCTAAGAATGGCTTTACCATCGGTATCGTAGACGATGTAACCTTCAAATCCTTACCAGAAGACGAAGTGATTGAGACTGCTCCTGAAGGTACCATCGCTTGTAAATTCTGGGGATTAGGTTCTGACGGTACTGTTGGTGCAAACAAACAAGCCATTAAGATCATCGGTGATCACACCAACATGTATGCTCAAGCTTATTTCCAATATGACTCTAAGAAATCAGGTGGTATCACCATTTCTCACGTTCGTTTTGGTAAAAAGCCCATCAAATCCCCCTACTATGTTACCGGTGCGAATTACGTCGCTTGTCATAACCAATCCTATGTTGGTCAATATGACTTGACGAAGGGCCTGAAAAAAGGTGGTACTTTCGTTCTAAATTGCCAGTGGAAACCTGAAGAGTTAGAAGCAAAAATTCCAGTAGCTATGAAAAACTTCATCGCTAAAAATGATATTAAATTCTACATCATCGATGCTGTACGCATTGGTCGTGAAATCGGCTTAGGTTCCCGCATTAACATGATCATGCAAGCTGCTTTCTTCAAGCTGGCTAATGTCATTCCTGAAGAACAAGCGATCGGCTACCTGAAAGATTCCGTAGTCAAAGCTTACGGTAAAAAAGGTCAAAATATTGTGGATATGAACAATGCAGCAATTGATCGTGGAGTGGATTCTGTAGTTCAAGTAAACGTTCCCGCTTCTTGGGCTACTGCTACCAATGCACAAGCAGAAGCAGCAGCCACGGTTGAGCTTCCTGATTATGTTGAAAAAATTCAGAACATCATGAATGCACAAGAAGGAGACAGTCTCCCAGTCAGTGCTTTCAAAGGTCGTGAAGATGGTACTGTCCCCGTCGGAACAACAGCTTATGAAAAACGCGGTATTGCAGTGGTTGTTCCTGAATGGGATGTTGAAAAATGTATCCAATGTAACCAATGTTCTTATGTTTGCCCCCATGCTTGTATTCGCCCAATCTTGTTGAATGAAGAAGAAGTTGCTAAGGCACCTGCAAGCTTCGTCACCAAGAAAGCTCTCGGCAAGGGTTCAGAAGGACTTCAAGCTCGCGTACAAGTCAGTCCGTTGGATTGCACCGGTTGCGGAAACTGCGCCGAAGTTTGCCCTGCTAAGGGTAAAGCTCTCGTGATGAAGGATTCTGCAGAGCAGACTGCTCAGCAAGCCGCTAACTGGGAATTTGCGATGACTGTTTCTAACAAGAGTAATCTTTTTGATATTACCACCGTAAAAGGTAGCCAATATGCGCAACCCCTCCTCGAGTTTAACGGCGCTTGCCCAGGATGTGGAGAAACTGCTTATGTTAAGCTAGTCACTCAACTCTTTGGTGATCGCATGATGATTGCTAACGCCACTGGTTGTAGCTCTATCTGGGGAGGAAGTGCTCCTTCCGTTCCTTACACTGTGAATGAAAAGGGTCAAGGACCTAGCTGGGCTAACTCCCTCTTCGAAGATAATGCGGAGTTTGGTTATGGGATGTACCTTGGGGTGGGTCAACAACGTGCGAAGGTTGCTCTCTTAATGAAAGAAGCCTTGGAAACTGCAATCAGTAGCGAACTAAAAGAAGCTTTCCAAGAGTGGATTGTGGGTATGGATGACGCAGATGCTTCCAAGGCTGCAGCCGCTAAAATCCGACCTCTCCTGGACGCTTATACCGGTGATAATGCTTTGGTGAGCGAAATCAAAGCTAGTAAAGATCACCTCGTCAAGAAATCCCAATGGATTATTGGTGGCGACGGTTGGGCTTACGATATCGGATATGGCGGTTTAGACCATGTCTTAGCTTCTGGTGACAATGTCAACATCCTAGTGCTTGATACCGAAGTTTACTCCAACACTGGCGGTCAATCTTCCAAATCTACCCCACGCGCTGCTGTTGCTAAGTTCGCAGCTGCCGGTAAGAAGATTCGTAAGAAAGACCTGGGTATGATGGCTATGAGTTATGGCTACGTTTATGTAGCTCAAATTGCCCTCGGTGCTAACATGGCACAAACGATCAGAGCCATCAAAGAGGCGGAAGCTTATAACGGACCATCTTTGATTATTGCTTATGCGCCATGTATCAACCATGGACTTAAGTCCGGAATGGCTAAGAGTGTTACTGAAGCTAAAAAAGCTGTCGAATCTGGCTACTGGCATCTCTATCGTTTCAACCCAGATCTTGAGGATCAAGGGAAGAATCCATTCTCCCTTGACTCCAAAGAGCCCACAGCTTCCTTCCGTGACTTCCTCATGGGCGAAGTACGTTACACTTCCTTGCTTACCACCTTCCCAGAAACTGCGGAAGAACTCTTCCAAGGTGCTGAGAAATACGCTCAAGTGCGCTTGAACTCTTATAAGCGCTTAGCGGATCAAAAATACGAATAAGAGCGGTTCATTATTAACTCAATATAGTTTAGATTCTCAGATACAATGAAGAGCGGGCTTGTCCCGCTCTTTTCCTTTTTATCGGTGAAATTACATATTTTTGCCTTCAATGAGTTAAGATAACGCAGAACGAAATTTTACCTTAAAAGTATTAACCTATAGCTACCTGACCTAGACAAGGATCTTAAATTATTAGGGTATTCAAGGAAGGAAGATAGTATGGACCGGGAGGATTTGCTTCGTCGGCTAAATTGGTTTTATAGCCTGGAGATTAACCAAGTCGAGCTCTATAAGGTGCAAGCTAACCAGTTTAAAGACTTCTATGCAGGGAAAGTATTTAAACATGTGGCCTCGATAGAACAGTCCCATGTCGACAATATCGCCAATCAAATTACAAGCTTAGGAGGCGAGCCTACCACCTTAGGGGAAGTGATTTCGCCCATTATCGGTATGTCCTTAGGAAGCTTAATGTCCTTGACCGGGCTGGAAAGAGCTTTGCAATTAAATGCTGAAATTGAGAGAAAGGCCATGAGTGATTATAAAAAACTTGTGGAAGATTTAGTGTCAAGCGGAGAGGACTCGGAAGAAGAAATCTGTACATTATTAAAATCCAATTTTATTGATGAGCATCTCCATACAGCGCTATTCGATATGCTGAGAGGAAATTTAATGGAAGATAAGATCGAGACCATCTAAGGATTTATCACTGAACAATGCATGAGGTTTTTTCAAAGGAGACAGGCCACGAACTATGGCTCTGCCTCCTTTTCATTGCTGTCGTTTCATCACCGAGCATTGTTCGATGTATAAGGGGAAAGCTTTCCGCGGACAATAAGCAAATAAGGAGGGGGGTGCTTCTATTGTCGAAAAGCTTTTTCACCATGATCAAGGAGCTGACTCAACGCCCTTATAAGAAAGAGATTCGCAAAGTTGAAGGAATTCCCATCGATAAAGAATGGGAAAAACCTATCTCTTTTACTCGAATCAAAGAAGATTTGTCCAGAAGCAGTGATATTGTCTTTCGTAATTTCATTTTGCGTGGAAAAGAGGAGATACCCTGCGTTCTTGGTGTCGTCGATGGTTTGGTGGATAAGCATTTATTGGACTCTTATGTGCTACGGGTAATTATGGTGGATGCCATTAATGATCCGGCTTTTCGTGCCATAACTATGGACACTATCCATGATCGTCTTTTGGAGCTCTTTACCCCAGCCAATGAGGTAAAGAAGGTTAGTCGCATGGGAGAGGCAATTGATGCCATGCTATCCGGGGATGCGGTGCTTTTCATCGAAGAGAGCCAAGAAGCTCTTGTGATCAGTGCCCGGGGCTGGGAAAATCGAGGAGTTACTGCACCTCAGAATGAATCCTCCATCCGAGGACCAAAAGAGGGATTTAACGAGACTCTACGTACTAATACTTCCTTACTGCGACGGCGGATTAAACATCCCTCGCTGCGTCTGGTCTCCATGAAAATCGGCGACCTTTCCAAGACAGATGTGGTGATTGCTTACATAGAAAATGTAGCGAGAGCTGATGTGGTTGCGGAAGTATTGCGGCGCATAGGGCGCATTCAAATCAACGGTGTGATTTCAGGGGATATTCTCGAGGAACTCATCGAGGATCATCCTTATTCCCCTTTTCCGCAGGTCTATAATACGGAGCGGCCGGATATCGTTGCTTCTGACCTATTAGAGGGGCGCGTGGCCATTATAGTGGATGGGACACCTTCCGTACTCATTGTGCCGGTAACTATGGCAAAGTTTATGCAAGTCAATGAAGATTATTATGAGAGAGCGATGATTGTTGTTCTTATTCGTTCCGTTCGATATTGGGGAGCATTTATCGCGGTGCTGGCTCCAAGTCTGTATATTGCTGTAACCACCTTTCACCAAGAGCTAATTCCTACCTCTTTGGCCTTGAGTATTTCTGCTGGTAGGGATGCTGTGCCTTTTTCTGCCCTCGGGGAGGCCTTGTTAATGTTGCTAGCCTTGGAAATTCTTCAGGAGGCGGGGTTACGGTTGCCCAAGCCGATTGGTCAAACCATCGGTATCGTTGGGGCCCTCATCATTGGTGATGCTGCTGTTAAAGCGAGCTTAATCAGCCCTATTATGGTCATTGTGATTGGACTGACCGCTGTGTCCAGTTATACGATTCCTTCCTATGATTTGGCGATGGGGATACGGTTAATTCGCCTCCCCTTGATGATATTAGCGGGTACTATGGGCTTTTTTGGCTTAGGTGTTGGGCTTTATCTCGTTCTTATTCATGTACTGGGCTTACGTTCCTTTGGGACACCGTATCTCAGCCCGATTGCGCCTCTACGGATCCGGGCCTTTTTGCAGGACACCTTTGTCAGGGCTCCTTGGTGGGCCTCCCGTAAAATTCCGGAGTTAGTGGATACCCATGACCCAAAGTCAGGGGGAAAGAAATAAGTGGAGCGAATATCTACCCATCAATTTACAGTTTTAAGTGCAGCAATTATTTTGGGGACAACCTTCATGAATTCGGGTGCAATTGTTTCAGGTGCGGCAGGACGAGATGGCTGGTTGGCAATCCTGCCAGGATTTGCACTGGGAATTCCCTTTGTATTTATGGTCTTTTCTCTGATTCCAAAGTTTCCTAATAAAAATCTAATCGAGATAACAGAACAAGTTCTAGGGAAATGGCTAGGGAAAGGGATTGGACTTTTGCAAGTTCTTATTGCCTTTTACTTTGGCGCCTTATTAATGGGCCAAGGGTTGGATATGTACTCGCGAACCGTTCTACCCCTAATGTCTCATTATGTACTGGTTTTTGGAACATTTATTGTGGTAGCGTATCTTTATGTCAGTGGAATTGAAGTGTTAAGCCGCTTTTCAGAAGTGGTTTTTCCTATCACCTTCTTTTCGTTACTTTTTATAGCTGCTTTTAGCATACAGCGCTTTGAGAGAGGTGAGCTTTTCCCTATCCTCGACAATGGTATTAAGCCTTTGGCCTTAGCTAGTTGGAAAGTAGCGCCTTGGCCTATGGAATACTTACTATTCCTCGCAGGACTTTTACCCTTTTTGCCTCGTAAAGCCAAGGACTTAAAGGTGTTAAAGAAGAATGCCCTCAAAGCGTTTGTGTTGGTCATCGCCATCAGTACAATCATGGTCATTGTTCAGATTATGACTTTCGGGCCCTTCGAAACGGCGCGCCTGACCTACGGGCTTTTAGTTTTGGGCAATATGATAGAGATCTCACGAACTGTAGCTGGAGTCGAGGCCATCTTTACTCTAATTTGGATGGGGGTCTTGACTCTAAAAGTGGCAGCTATGTTCTTCGTAGTAGCCTGGGGATTACGAAGTGTTTTTAAATTGAAAGGCCGTAAAGTAATTGGCTTTGTGGGACTTATGTATGTTTTTATCCCGTTATACTCCGTCAGAGGAATGAATGTGGTAGTGGAAATAGAGTTGCTAGATGGCTACTTTATGCTCCCATTTATGATGACATGGGTGGTTGTGGTATGGGGGGTGGATCGATGGAAACGTCGCAAGAAAAGTTCCTAATGCATCGCTTCCCGATTGTAATTCTGCTCATAACTTGTCTCGTGCTTATGGGGGGTTGCGGAGGGAAGCGTGAAGTGGATGAGCTAGCCTTTGTGTTAGGTATGGGAATCGATTTAGGAAAGGAAGAAGGAACCTATCTAATTACCATGCAGATGGCCCAACCCAAGCCCAGCGGTGGGGGTGGAGCAGCTGAACTCGAAAATCGAACGATCAGTATGGAAGCGCCCAGCCTTGCCATCATGGTAGAGAGGGTGGCTGAGACGTTTAATAAATACCCCTTCGCTGGAACGGCGCGAGTAATCGTTCTCGGTGAAGAGCTCTCTAAATCAGGTATTAATGAGACCTTAGACTTTTTTCAACGTTTTTATGAATTTCGGAGATCTATCTATCTCTTGGTCGCTAAAGGCGATGCTAAGGATCTTCTAGAGACTGAGCTGCGCACAAAAAAGATTCCTTCCCATAACTTGATTAGCACCATCGAAAGTCAGAAAAGGCAATCGGCCTTCCCTACTACCCGCCTGGGACACTACCTGACAATTTTGGGTAGGGAAAGCCAAAATCCCATCATACCCACTGTGGAAAAGGTAAAATCTGGGGACAAGGATCTTTACCTTCCCAATGATGAAGGGGAAGAGCTATTAATTCACAAATCCTGTGTGTTTGAAGACGGCAAATTGGTCGCCACCCTCAATGACCAAGAGACGAACGGTTTTTTGTGGTTGGATGATGAGATCTATAGCCGTTATTTATATAAGAAGGATGAAAATGGTATAGGGATAACTGCCTGGGTCTTAAACTCAAAAACAAAGTATAAAATCGAAGAAATCGACGGGAAAATGGGGATCACCTTCAAAATCAAAGCCCGAGTCGCGATCAATGAAATCAGTGGAAAACACGAAGAGATGGATACTAAAAAATGGAGAGATTTTATGGAGAGTTTGGGCCCCATTTTAGAACAAGCGATTCAAGAAGAATGTGAAGCCGCAGTAGCTAAAAACAGGGAGTTAGGATTGGACTTTATCGGGATTGGCCGAAAAATAGAGATCAAAGAGCCCAAGTACTGGAAACAGGTGAAGAGTACTTGGCCCCACTGCGTCTCAGATACCCCGGTTGCTTATAGCATTGAAGTGAGTATCGAACATTCAGGATTGGCTCGAAATTCTCCGGTAAGCCCTCAAAAAAGCGAATCAAAAGAAGGGAGCAAAACCCCCCAGTAGTGATTCTATGGAAAAATTATGATATAATGATGAGTATTACCTAAGTTTCTATAGTGTATATCCTCACGGAGGAAGAAAATGTGTTGCATCTAAGCGGTAAAATGCTTCAGTACCAAAAGCAGGGGATGATTTCGTTTCATACACCTGGGCATAAAGGGAAAGAAGAATTCTTCAAGGATTTGCATTTTCCTGAGCAGGACCTTACAGAGCTCCCGGGATTGGATATGCTGCACTCTCCTCAAGGGGTGATTGATGAAGCCCAAAAGCGAGCGGCAGAAGTATACCAAAGCGATTCCAGTTTTTTCCTGGTCAATGGAGCCACGGTGGGAAATCAGGGGATGCTCATGACCTTAGCCAGTATTGGGATGCAAGAAGTTGGTCTGGTACAAGCTAAGGTTTTGGTGGAGAGACAGTCCCATCGTTCGGTGATGTCTGGGTTAGTTTTATCCGGATTAGAGCCTGAATATATTCCCGGTATCATCCATCCGGAGTTCAGGTTGCCCTTGGGACTAATGCCGGTGGATGTAGCTATGGACGAGGTTCTGGGGATTCATCTAACCTATCCTAGTTATTATGGTTCATTGCCGGATTTGGGTAAGATCATTGCCCAGAGAGATGAAAAGGCCCCCCGGAAAAGGATTCTCGTGGATCAGGCTCATGGTGCTCATTACTTGAACCCTCTATTCCCTCCAGGAGCCTTAGAGCTTGGGGCGGATATGGTCTTACATAGTACCCATAAAACCTTAAGTGCTTTAACCCAAGGGGCTATGCTTCATGTAAAGGGACCGCGGATAACCCTATCTGCAGTCAAGAGAGCCCTTGAACTACTGCAATCCTCCAGCCCGAGTTACTTACTGATGGCGTCCTTGGAGAGGGCGGTAGAATATGCTTTAGATAGTACGCGTTGGGAGCGACTTTATGAAGCGGTTCAGGAATTACATGATTGCGTCGGGGGGAGTTTACGACTTTTAAACCCGCGGGATATTGGGACGTACGGGATTACACAACTGGATTGGTCGAAGATCCTTGTGAATACTCGGGAACTGGGAATTTCGGCTCAGGCTTGCGTGGAGCACTTACGTAAGAATTATGGTATTGATCCAGAGCTGTGGGACGAAGAAAATATTTTGTTTTTATTGGGGATTGGCAATACTCCTGAAGAGATTAAGATACTTACAGAAGGTTTATTGAGTTTAGAAGAACTTAGAAAGAAAATCACCCTAGGGGAAGGCTGCCTACTTAAGCAAGGACAAGCCGAGGACCCCACCCTATTAATAGGGGAAATGCCCTTACCAACCAGGAGACTCACTCCACGCCAAGCTTATTTTGCCAAGAAACGTCAAATCCCCCTGCGGGACAGCGTGGGCAAGATACTAGGTGAAAGTATTTCTCCTTACCCACCGGGGATTCCCTTGATTGTCATGGGGGAAGAGATGAATTGTGATATCTTAGAGCTCCTGACCAGACACCAAGGACGGTGGCAGGGCTGGGAAGATAGTGGCCGAGGGGTCTGGGTTATTGAGGAGGTTTAACGTGAACGTTGCACTTCAGCTCGTCGAAAAAGCAGCTCAGGAAGGGCGGCTGGCTCACCTGCTTCTTTTTCATGGTGGGAGTGCTCCTGAGCGACGCCAAGCGGGTTTAGCGATTGCCCAGAGATTGAACTGTACTTCCAATCAGGAGGGGGAAGTGCCTTGTCAGCATTGCACCTCTTGTAGGAAGATCATTTCCGGGAATCACCCGGATGTCGAGGTTATGAAGCCCGCCAAGCTTTCCCTAGGAATAGAACAGGTTTTAGCTTGGCAGGAGCGAGTATACCGCAAACATTATGAGGGTAGATATAAAGTATTTATCCTGGAAGAAGTTGATAAGTTAACGATTCCAGCGGCTAATGCCTTGTTAAAGGTTATTGAGGAGCCCCCGGAAAGGACGTTGATTATTCTCAGCGCCCAAAATGCCGAAGTCCTCTTACCGACCATCCAAAGTAGGGCTCAGGCTGTTTATTTCCCAGTACGTGGGGAGAGGGAATGGCTAGAATCACTTGATGAATCTATCGATGCTCAAGAGGCCAAAGAGGCATTTCAAATGGGCAGCCAAAATCCTGAATTAGCCTATGGGATTTTGGCAGTAGGGGTAGAAAAGGCCAGGGAATGGGTCCGTGGATTTCAGCAGGCCATAGAGGAGCGGGATTTTCTCCAGCTGTTTCCCCTCTTTTCTGGTAATAAAGCCATTGAAAAAAAAGAAACTGAAATTTATCTTCAGATCTTAGCCATGAGGTTAGGACGTCAAAAGGAAGTCAATCCCCGGGCTATTTTAGCCGTGGGGAAGGCGATAGAGCAGATCCAAAGGCAGGGTAATCCCCGCTTGGTTATGGAGGGATTAGCCCTAGAATTATTCCGTGAGGAGGGAATCTGAGTGGTTGAGGTCGTGGGGGTTCGCTTTAAGCGAGCAGGTAAAATATATTATTTTTCCACTGGAGATTTGGCCTTGAGTGCCAATGACAAAGTGATTGTGGAAACGGCTCGGGGAGTTGAGTATGGGGAGAGCGTTATGGCACCCCGCCAGGTGTCTGAAGAAGAAGTAGTTATGCCTTTAAAGCCAGTGATTCGCAAGGCTACACCTGAAGATGAACTGATTGTTCAGGCTAATGACATCAAGGAGAAGGAAGCCTTTGACGTTTGCTTAAAGAAGATTACAGAGCATCAGCTACCTATGAAACTAGTGGATGTGGAGTATACTTTTGACGGGAATAAGATTATTTTTTCTTTCACTGCTGAAGGGCGGGTGGATTTTCGGGAGCTTGTCAAGGATCTGGCTTCGGTCTTCCGGACGCGCATTGAACTTCGTCAGATCGGTGTTCGAGATGAGGCTAAAATGCTGGGGGGCATCGGTTCCTGCGGTAGAGTCTTATGCTGCTCTAGCTTTCTAGGGGATTTTGAACCCGTATCCATTCGAATGGCTAAGGATCAAAAGCTTTCCTTGAATCCAACCAAGATTTCGGGAATTTGTGGACGACTCATGTGTTGCCTTAAATATGAGAGTGGAGATTACGATGAATTAAAAAGAGCGGCTCAGGGTAGGGAACGCTGTGGGAAGCATTGCCAGAAGGGCGATGAAGAGGTTATTGGACTGGACGATGATGTTCTTAAGTTAGAAGAGGAGAATAAGCCGGAACGGGGACCTGCTGTACCGGTTGGTGGTAAAGGCCGTCAAGAAGGACGCTATAAGAAAGGGGAAAAGTACAAAGGAAAGAGTGAGAAAGTATGAGTCAATTGACCCAGGCCTTAACAGAAGTGGAGGAGAAACTAAACTCCTTGATTGAAGAAGTGCAGCGTTTGCGGCCTTATGTGACAAGCCTGGAAGAAGAAAATGCCAGGTTGAAGCGAGAGCTTTGTTCCCTGCCGGAGCAGGAGACAGAGCGGGTGATCGCTAATGCTGAGCGGATACAGGGTGTTGCTCATGACAACTTGGAGCGGCTTTATAGTGAAGGGTTCCATGTCTGCCATTTGCATTTTGGGCAGCCTTTAGAAGAGGGAGATTGTCTCTTCTGCATGGGCTTCCTACGCAAAGATTAGTGAGATTGGAGCGGTTCTTTTGGCAACGGTTCAAGGGGGAACCCTTTATATCTGTGCAACTCCCATTGGAAATTTGGGGGATATCACCTTAAGAGCTTTAGAGGTACTGAAGAGTGTAGACCTCATTGCAGCGGAGGATACCCGTCATTCTCGAAAATTATTGGATCATTACGGCATCACTACCCCCCTGACCAGTTATCATGAACATAATGAAAAAGGAAAGGCCTTAGAACTGGTCAAGCGCTTAGAGCAAGGAGCGACTATTGCGTTGATTTCTGATGCTGGAATGCCGGGGATATCGGACCCGGGTCAAGAGATCATTCAGCTTTGTTTAGCAAGGGGACTTTCCTTGGATGTATTACCGGGGGCCAATGCGGGGCTTACTGCTCTGTTACTCTCAGGTATGCCTAATGACCATTTTTTATTCCATGGTTTTTTGCCCTCTCAATCTAGTGCTCGCAAGAAAGAATTGCAAAATTATGCGCAGCTGCCCTTCACGCAGATTTTTTATGAAGCTCCACATCGCTTGTTAGCAACCTTGGGGGATATCCTCATGGTTTTTGGTGAGCGGGAGGCTGCTGTGGTGAGAGAAATCACCAAGCTCCATCAAAATGTGCATAAGGGGAATTTAAGCGCGCTCATTGAGGAGTTTCAAACCAACAGCCCTCGAGGAGAGATCTGTTTATTGATCGCACCCTATATTCCCACTTTGCCGGTCGGTGGGGCAGAGGAATGGAGTGAGGAAGTGGAAGGTCTTAAAGAGCAGGGAATGAAGCCCAATGAGGCGATGAAAGAGGTTGCGCAAAAGTATGGGGTAAGCAAGCGCGAAATCTATCAGGCAGTTCTTAAGTATAAAAATAGCTAAAGAAAAGGACGACAAACTTGGCAGGTGCCCTAGTTGCGTTATACTATCAACCGATACAACTGATGGATTTCTGATAGGTATAAAAAAATAGAAGGCTTGATGCCTTCTATATGTAGATTATTCTTTTTTGGGTGGGAATGGCTTCTAATTAAGTGCCAGTGTTGTATTAAACAGCTTCAGATTGGCCAGAGGCGGCTTCGCCCATAGCGGCCGCGCATTCGCGACAAACATTTTTGCCACGGAATACTTGAATATCTGCAGCATTATTACAAAACACACATGCAGGCTCATATTTTTTGAGAATGATTTTCTCTTGATCAACATAGATCTCTAGAGCGTCTTTTTCGTCGATTCCCAGGGTTCTACGCAGTTCGATAGGTAATACAACACGACCTAATTCGTCTACTTTTCTTACAATTCCGGTTGATTTCATCATAAGTCCTCCTCGATCTTACATCTTTCGACACAATGCAACAACCTTATGATACCAATCATACCATTTAAAGTCAACGGATTTTTTCAAGTAAAATGGAATTTTTTTCAGCTAATATTATCATGCTAAAGAGAATGATTTTTTATTATATGATATAAAAGTGATAAAATAGGGGAAACGTCTAGAAGAGAGGATGGTCCAACTTGAAATATTATATTACGACACCGATTTTTTACCCCAATGCCAGCCCCCACATTGGGACTGCCTATACCACTGTAGCTGCCGATACCTTTGCTCGTTATCATCGCCTCAAAGGGGATGATGTATATTTCCTAACGGGTACCGATGAGAACGCTCAGAAGATTGTCCGGTCAGCGGAAAGCAAGGGCTTAGAACCGAGAGTCTATGTGGATGGAATTGTGGAGCGGTTTAAGGCCTTGTGGGATGAGTTGGATATTTCCTATGATGACTTTATCCGGACGACGGAAGAACGCCACCATCGGGTGGTGCAGAAGATTTTTACGAAGCTCTATGAGCAAGGGGATATCTATAAATCGGAGTATGAAGGCTGGTACTGCACTCCTTGTGAGACCTTCTGGACAGAAAACAAGCTGGTTGATGGGAAATGTCCTAACCCCGATTGCGGGCGTGAGGTTGAGCTGCTCAAGGAAGAAAGTTATTTCTTCAGGCTTTCTAAATATCAAGATGCCCTTTTGCAATACATTAAGAACAACCCGGATTTCATTCAGCCTTCATCTCGCCGCAATGAGATGATTAAATTTATCGAAGGGGGTTTAGAGGATCTTTGTGTATCCCGTACAACCTTCCAATGGGGGATTCAAGTTCCCTTTAACCCGAAGCATGTAGTCTATGTCTGGTTAGATGCGCTCATTAACTATATCTCCGCTTTGGATTATCCGGATGGGGATTTGTATAAACGCTATTGGCCTGCTGAAGTGCACTTAATGGGGAAGGATATCGTCCGTTTCCATGCGGTGATTTGGCCAATTATTTTGATGGCTTTAGATATTCCTTTACCCAAGCTTGTCTATGGTCACGGCTGGTATCTAAGTAAAGAAGGGGGTAAAATCTCCAAGTCACGGGGTAATGTTCAGGACTCCTTCGAGCTAATTAGGCGTTATGGGTCAGATGCCATCCGTTATTTTCTCCTGCGCGATATGCAGGCCGGAGCTGATGGTGCGTATTCAGAAGATAATTTAGTAGAGCGGTTAAATAGTGATTTAGCCAATGACTTAGGAAATTTTGTTTCGCGAAGTTTGGCGATGATCGTGAAATACCGTGGTGGTGTTATTCCTAAGGGCGGGTCCTCAACGAACTTGGAAGAGGAACTGGTCGCCTTGAGTCAAGAAGTTATTGTTAAGCTGGAGGAGCGATTAGAGGCTCATGATCCGGCGGGTGCCTTAGAAAACCTCTGGCGCCTAGTCGCTCGCCTAAATAAATATGTGGATGAAACAGCACCGTGGACCCTCGCAAAACAGGAAGATCAACAAGCTCGCTTAGATACGGTTCTCCATACCTTCGCTGAGGCTATTCGCATCCTCGGTATTCTCTGTTCTCCCTTTATGCCCAAGCTGACTCCAAAGATGTTTCAGCAGTTAGGAATCTCTGAGGATTTGCTCCTTTGGGAAGAGGCCCAGTGTTGGGATGCCTTAGGAGAAGGGATTCAGGTGGCAAGAGGAGAAGCCTTATTCCCAAGAATTGATGTGTCACAATTTACAGTTGAAGAGGAGAAAATAGCAGTGAATGAAGTGAATGTAAATAAAAATGCTGAAGAGTCTGTTAAAATGGTTCCATCCGAGGGAGTTGTACCAGAGAAAGAAGATTTTGAGCCAATTAAAGAGGAAGTCTCTATCGATGACTTTGCGAAATTAGATTTTCGTGTGGCTAAAGTTCTTCATGCTGAAAAAGTTGAGAAAACCGATAAGCTCTTAAAGCTTGAAATCGAAGTAGCGGGAAAACCTCGAACCATCGTCTCTGGAATTGCCCAACATTATGCGCCGGAAGATCTAGTAGGTAAGCATGTGGTGATTGTGGCCAACCTAAAACCAGCTAAACTAAGGGGAATTCTGTCTGAAGGGATGATTCTGGCGGCTTCCCATGAAGGTATCTTGGAAGTGCTAACCTTGGACAAAGATATTCCTGGGGGAGCGAGAGTTAAATGATTTGGGACACGCATGCCCATTTGGACGATCCTCGCTTTGAGGGAGACTTCCAGCAGATTCTTGAAAATATGAGGCTAGCGCAAATCACTCGAGTTACGAATGTGGGTTTCGATTTACCCTCCTCCGAACGGTCAGTACGCCTTGCCCACCAGCATGAATCCATATATGCGGCCATTGGAGTTCATCCACATGATGCCCAAGGGGCTACTGACGCTACCTGGGAACGTCTCAGCCAATTGGCTCAAGAAGATAAGGTGATTGCCTGGGGGGAGATCGGGCTGGATTACTATCGTGATTTATCCCCCCGTAAGATTCAGCAAGAGGTGTTTATTCACCAGATTGAACTGGCTGACCAAGCGGGGCTTCCCATCATTATTCATAATCGGGATGCCCATCAAGATCTCTTAAACATCGTGAAAGCCCACAACCCTAAAAAGGGAGGGGTGTTCCATTGTTATTCGGGATCTTGGGAAATGGCTAAAATCCTCCTAAAGCTGGGATTTTATCTTTCCTTTGCCGGCCCCCTTACCTTTAAGAATAATCGGAATACGGTAGAGGTGGCCAAGCAAGTCCCACTCGACCGTTTCCTAGTGGAGACAGATTCGCCCTACTTGACTCCGGAGCCTTATCGAGGCAAGCGGAACGAGCCTGCCCGGGTTCGGGAAGTGGTTGCCCGGTTGGGGGAGATACGGGGCATGGAGATTGACGAAGTTGCTCAGTTGGCCTTTGAAAATGGGAATAGGTTGTTTGGGTTATAGGCCTTTGCAACGATGAATAAAGGGTAGCTACAAGGACTCCAGTTCTGCAATGTGGGACTGGGTGTTCTTTTTTTTATGCCTCTAACATACCTTTTTAGCGGGGGGGAATAGTATGTATTCATTACCTATAGCTACCTATACCGATTATTGGCGTTCCGCAAAGAATCGTAGTTTGACTATGGGTGGAACCTTGGTTTTAGCCGGGAGTACTTTGATGGCTGTGCCGCCTGATACTTTTCCGGAGAAAATTGAGTGGAGGTTACCGATATTAGAGTTCGAGGATGTAGCATTGACCACGCAGAGGCCAGCCATCCCGATTGAAGAAGGGATATCAGGGATTGAAAGCTCTACCATCGATAGTGCTAATGCTGTGCCGGCCTTTCCTAGTATTAACGGGCAGGTGGCTATGACCTATCGGATTGAAGATGTGGAGATTCCTATGGGTACAGAATATATTGAGTCAGATAAAATTCTGCCGGGAAACTCCCAGATAAGTGAAGAAGGTCAAGTAGGCATTGAACGCCACGTTATACGCACCACAACTGTAGGAGGTGAGCTGACTGATGAACAAATGATTCATCAGTTTACTCTTAATGCTCCGAAGAAGAGAGTTGTCATCCAAAACACAAAACCGGTTGTACCCCTTCCGGTAGATTTAAGCCAGTTTAATGTTGTAAATACTTTTGAAGTAGAGGCTACCGCCTATACCTATACAGGTAATCCGACAGCAACGGGAGTTTGGCCCAGAGAGGGTCTAATTGCGGTGGACCCACGAATCATTGCCTTGGGGACTGAAGTCTATGTGGAAGGATATGGGTACGCCATTGCAGCTGACACGGGAGGAGCTATTAAGGGCAACATCATCGATGTTTTTTTTCCCAGCTTTCAGCGCTGTATCGAATGGGGGAGAAGACCGGTAACCATCCACATTCTGGCAAATAAATAACAGGAAATAGAAATGATGTAATATATATCCATAATTTATTGACATGTTGCGATGTTTAGGTTAAAATCCCAATGTAGGTCAGAGTTATATTGGAGGGATGAGATGTTAGAGAAGACACGAACTTCGGTCTTTTCCTTAGTTCGTAGCTCCCGTAAAGCCCAAATCTCCGTTACATTACTGACTGTAGCTTTCATCGTAGCATCAGTATTTTTATTGAAAGCCGAGACGATTACCGTTGAAATCGATGGAGGAAAACAAAGCCTCACAACCCTCCATTCGTCAGTTGGTAAAGCTCTTGAGCGTTCAAAGCTTGGTATCTATCCAGAGGATATTGTGGAACCGAATCGCGATACATTAGTTAGCAAAGGACTCGAGGTTAAAATCACGCGAAGTATTCCAATCGAGCTAACAGTTGACGGGCAGCTGTATTCTGTAAGAACAACGGCACCCACCGTGGGTGCATCATTAGAGGATTTGTCGAATCGTTTAGGGTTGAATCTCAAAGTAACGGATGAGGTTAATATCGATCGTGAATCTATTATGGTAGCCGATGCCAAACTAGAAGTTCGTCGGGCAGTACCGATTAAAGTCCAAGTCGATGCTCAAGAAATTGATACATACTTGGCGCCTCGTACAGTTGAAGAGGCCTTAGAAAAACTTGAGATCGTATTAGGTGAAAAAGATAAGGTATCCCTTCCCATGAACCATGTATTAGAGGCAGAGGATGAGATCCGAGTGGTTCGGGTAGAGGAAAAAGTGGAAACGATTAAGAGCGAGGTCCCCTTTCAGACCGTTGCTCAGACGGCGGATTTTCCAGTAGGATTGCCCGACCGCATTGTGACAAGAGGGGCAAGCGGTGAACATGAGCAGGTGGTAAAGATCACTCTCGAAGATGGTAAAGAGGTTTCGCGACAAGTATTGAGACAGGAAGTTTTACGGGCTCCTGTCACTCAAGTGGTTTCCCGTGGATCTCAGACGAAAGTTTCTCGTGGTGGTCAAACCTTTGAATTTAAAAGAGCTTATTTAATGAGAGCAACCGCCTATTCTGGAGGTGGCATAACAGCCACAGGTCATAATGTTCGCTATGGGGTAATCGCTGTTGACCCGCGAGTAATTCCTTTAGGCACAGAAGTTTATGTTGAAGGATATGGTGAGGCAACTGCACTGGACACCGGTGGTGCGATTAAAGGGAACCGGGTTGATTTATATATGAATACGGAGGCGGCAGCCTGGACTTGGGGTGTTCGTTCCGTTGTGGTTTATGTAAAGTAGGATTATTTTATGTAAGCCATGGATTTAAATGAAAGTGACCTACATTACTTTCATGGTACATCGACAAGAAGACTATGGAAATAAAGGAAAATGAGGTTCTCCAAATCATGGAGGGCCTCATTTTTTTACTGCTTCCATCATATCTTGGTAAAGAATGCAGTAAACATAGAGAATGCAAAGAGCTTTGCTGACGAATGAAAGAATCGAGGGGTGAGCAAAATGCGTAAACCCGTAGTGATTCCTGGCAAACGAACCCAGGGCATGGCGATAATTATCGTGATTACTCTTATGCTTGGCTTAGTCATATCAGTATTCCATCAGGGATCTGCGGCAGTGCTTGGTCCACAGGAGACAAAGTATAAGGTTGTGTTGGATGCCGGACACGGCGGTTATGATCCGGGTGCCATTACCAAGCAAGGGGTCTATGAAAAAGAAATTAACCTAGAAATGGCTAAGCGGATTAAGGAACTGCTTGGACCTGCAGGAATCGAGATAACCCTGACTCGAGAAGAGGATATCGATTATGTTCCTGAAGGGGTACGGGGTAGACAGTCAAAAAAACAAGCTGATCTTAATCATCGTATTTCTCTTGCCACTAAAGCGGAGGCGGACGCGTTGATCAGCTTACACTTGAATGCCACGCCCTCGGGAAAAAATACAGGCGCGGAGACCTTTTATCATTTTCAATCCGAACCGGGCAAAATGCTGGCCGAGACCATTCAGCAAGAGCTTATTAAAGTCCCGGGGATGAATCGTCGCATTGCCAAACCGGGAGAGTTTTATCTAATTAAGAATTCTCCGATGCCGGCAGTGATTGTGGAATTAGGGTATATCAGTAATCCGAAAGAGTTTGCTAAGCTACAGCAACCTTGGTATCAGGATCAGTTGGCACAAGCCGTTGCAAAAGGGGTGGCTAATTATTTTGGCTTGCCTTAAGTGGAAAAAGTGAAAAAGGAGTCAGATCAATTTTCATGTATGCCAATTTTCCTGGATAATATCAATTGGATAGCAGAATATAGAGGTAGAAATGAAAATTAAGTGCCTTGATATGATGAACTGATGGTTTAGATAGAAGTAATAGTATAAAAAGGATAGACTTTTTGTGCTTTTTTGGGATTTAAGTCAAGCTAATGTAAAATAGTGGATTCGCATTCTTGCCATCCTTATACATAAGGAGAATTGAAGAGGGGACAATAAAGTCAGGTGACCGAATCAAGATGAAGGAGTTGATTTCTGAATGAAGCGGTTTCTGACTTTAAATTTAATTGCTGTTTTGGTTATGAGTCTTAGCTTAGTGGGGTGTAATACGGCCCAACAGCAAAACACCCAAGCCCCTAATCAGATCGCTACGGAAAGTGGTGAGCCACCAAAAGCTGAGGCAGAGACTCGTAAGGATGTTCTTGGGGAGGAAAAACGCGTTGTCATGGGATTCTATACGGATCCTGAAGGTGAAATTCCCGGTTCAAAAGAAGCTATGATGAAGAACATCAAATTACTTGATGAGGTCTCCTTCTTTTGGTATTCTTTTGATGCCAACGGAAAGATTATGACCACGGGGAAGAAAGATTTAAGTATCAAAGAAGCAGCTCAGAAAAATGGAGCAAAAGCTTATGCTTTAATCCATAACATGCGCGGTGGCCTTTTTGATGCTAATCTGGCTCACAGTGTATTTGCCAATCCTCAGACGCGTTCCAAGTTCGTCAACAACATTCTTCAACTGACCCTGAATGAAAAATGGGATGGTGTGGCTATCGATATCGAAAAAACCCCCCCAGCCGACCGCAAAAACTTCATAGCCTTTTTAGGTGAGCTCCATGGTGTCTTAAAAGCAAAAGACAAAGTACTCAACGTTTCCATTCCTGCTAAGTTTATTGATTATCCATCCGACCTATGGTCTGGAGCTTATGACTATGCATCAATCGGTAAAAACGCAGACCAAATCGTCTTGATGACCTATGATGAGCATGGACTGGGAACAAGTCATGGACCGATTTCTTCTCATGCCTGGGTAAATAAAGTTATCTCCTATGCGGTAACGAAAATCCCTAGAGAGAAGATTGTCTTAGGACTTCCTGTCTACTCCTTCGACTGGGGGTCCAACAAACCGACCATGCCTGATTACTTATCCTTTGGACAAAGCATGGCTCGTGCAAAGAAACATGGAGTACAGGTAGGGTATGACGATGAGCATAAGGTTCCTTGGTATACTTACACGGCTAATGGTGTACGTCATGAGGTATATTTCGAGAACAAACAGAGCTTACAACCGAAGATGGAATATGCTAGAGAGCATAAGCTACATGGCGTAGCAATCTGGAGATTAGGCATGGAAGATCCCGCCATCTGGGATAGCCTAATTAAGACCTACGGCACCAATAAAAATAAGAAGTAAAGCAAATTCAGATGGGGAGCAGGAGTTAAAGCCTGTTCCCCATCTTTGTTGTAAAAACATTAGTATTTGTGAAATCGCCTGACATAGGGTAATATAGAAAAGCTGTGGATAATACGGGAAAATTGATTTATAGTCTTAGAGAGGGATTGCGTTCATCATGATTGAGGAATTGATAGTGGTCGAAGGGAAAAATGATGCCCATGCTGTGCGAAGGGCTTTAGGGGCTGTGGATATCCTGTGGACAGATGGTTATGGGTTAACCCAGGAAAAATTGCATTTTATTGCAGAGGCGGCGCAACGGCGCGGAGTTATCGTCTTTACAGACCCTGATTCCGTTGGGGAGCAAATCCGCGAACGGATTAGTCAGAGAGTCCCGAGTGCCAAGCATGTCTATCTCGCTAAGAAAGATGCTCGCTCGAAAAATGATGATGATATCGGGGTTGAAAATGCGCGGCCTGAGGATATCCGTCAGGCTTTTAATAAGATCAGAAGTGGTTCCCCCGAGTCTGGGCAGGAGAAGAGCGGTCAGAAAGATATACAAATGGCACAGATCACCTTTCAAGCGAATGATCTGTGGGAGGCTGGTCTGGTTGGGTCAAAGGACTCCAATCAGCGACGCTTGGCAGTAGGCAAGTTATTGGGGATAGGGGATGCTAATGGCAAGCAGTTTCTGCGGCGGTTAAATCTTTTTGGCATTACCCGTGAGGAGTTTGCTAAGGCAGTAAAGGAGGCAAGACATGGAGAACGCAGCTAATTATACTCGGCGTCTACAGAAGAGCGGAGCGAAGGCCCGCAAATCCTTAGGTCAAAACTTTCTGATCGACGATCGGATTATCGAGGAAATCGCCGCAGTAAGTGTTGGGGATCCTGAGCAACCGATCGTAGAGATTGGACCGGGGTTAGGTGTACTGACCCGCGTCTTGGCAAGGAAGGCTGAAAAGATATGGGCAGTGGAGCTCGATCGGGAAAAAGTGACCCTTCTCCAGCGAGAGCTGCAAGGCTTACCTGTGGATATCTTGAATATGGATGCCCTAAAGCTGGATTTAACGACAATTTGGGGTGATCAAAAAGGAGTTCTCGTCGGCAACCTCCCCTATTACATTACGAGTCCCCTTCTCATGCATTTTCTTGAGCAGAAAGACTCTCTGCAGAGTATGGTGGTTATGGTACAAAAGGAAGTAGCTGATCGCTTGATCGCAAAGCCTGGGGGCAAGGACTATGGAATCCTTTCCGTGGCGGCGCAGATCTCTGCCCAAGGAGAGAAGCTTTTTGAGGTTCCGCCCCAGGCATTTTGGCCGGCCCCGAAAGTTACTTCGGCAGTAGTTCGTTTTAATCTTCGTCCTTATCCGGGCTTACACGTGTCAGAAAAGGATTTCTTCCGAGTGGTTAAAGCCTCCTTTAGCCAGCGGCGCAAGACCTTAGGAAATTCCTTAGCCGGCGGGCTTAGCTTGGATAAAAAAGTGGTGATTGAGATTCTAGCTGAGGCTGGCATCGATCAGCAACGGAGAGCGGAGACCCTGAGCATTGAGGAATTTCAGGCGGTGACGGAAGCCGTTTTAAATAAATCAGGTCATACCTAAGTTTAAGATATAAGGGTTAGTTCAATAATATAAAAGCGCCTACGTAAGCAATGAAGTGAAGTGCAACGCAGGCGCTTTTTCTCTTATTCTAATTATTTCTGTGCTTCTTCTTCGGGAGTGGGAATGCCCAGAATCTTTCCGGAATGGTCTTTGCCTAAGAAGAAGTTTGACCAAGAGGAGGTCTGGTAGAGATCCCAATTAGCAGGAGGAATATGGTGAGAATCTAGGTCTCCTTCTTCACCATATTTCTTTAAGCGGGCATAGGCCCTGACATAAACACATTGCTTTTCGTTGGGATAGACTTCACACCAGCCTTGATAGCTACCTCCACAGGCACCATTGCGTTGGTTTTTAGGACATTGGGACATGGGGCAAAGATAGGCTAATTCAAACATGGCACAGTCACCACAGTCTTTACAGTCATTAGTGATAACTTTGGCGAGATGTTCAAGGCTATGCTTGCGATTGTCTTTTCGTCCTTTATAAATCTTCCGCATGACAGGGAAGAGGTTCTTATTGGGGGTGAAGAGCATGCTGTGCATCATACGCATACCGCTGTAGGCTACCCCAACAGGGGCATCAAGAGGTAAACTCTTTCGATTGACAGGGGTAGAGGTGTTAAGACCGGTCTGGGGGTCCTTTTCATAATAGTAGAAACCATTAGGCATGGGGTAATCAAACTCTGGAATGAGGGCCATCCACTCCTTGCTAAGTTCCTCACCCTTAGTAATGATATATTCCACTTGCTCGTATTTAAGATTATGTCCACCGATATGCACCCCGCTAAAGCCCATACCTTTCATGAGGGCGTACATCTTGGCAGCTCTTAGCAAGCGGGCGCTAAGGCCTTTATCCTCGGCACCGCGTTCCTTGTCTATTTCAGCTAGGAGTTTGTCCGTCACCACGCAGCCGGGTAGCTGATTCTGGTTCATGATTCTGGCTGCACCGAAGGGAAGAACATAGATGTTACCGACCAAGGGAACATTCAAATTATTAAGCTTCATAAACTGCAAAACTTCGTGAATTTTACGGACGTCATAGCCAAGCTGGGTGACGATGAATTGCGCCCCGCTAGCTACTTTCTTTTTCAATTTATAATATTGGACCATGAGCTCTGCCTCGGTTGCTTTAAAGGGAGAAACAGCAGCACCGGAAAAGAAATCACTAGGTTGGTGATAAGACATCCCTTTAGGTCCCGGAACGCCTAAACCTTCATTCATCTGGGTGATGAGTTCTAGGGTGTGAGTGGGATCAAGGTCAAAGACCGGCTTGGGACGACCTTGAAAGCCTGAGACAGTATAATCCCCAGTCATCACAAGAAGATTGCGGACCCCAGCTCGATCAAGTGCATAGAGTTGACTTTCCATCTGATTACGGTTCTTATCCTTGCAGGTAAAGTGTACCAGAGGTTCAATTCCCAGCTTGAGAATCTCTTGTCCTAGATAATCAGCGAGAATGGCGGGGTTTCCCCCAGGATTGTCCGTAATGGTTAGGGCGTGCACCTTACCACCCTGGGCTGCCTGCTCAGCCGCGAGCAAAGCATTTTCTTGAGCCTTTTCCCGTGCTCCTCTCCCCGGAACCAATTCCCATGTAATGGAGAGAGTATTAGGGTCCAATAAAGATTGCTTAAAACGGTTATCCATACTATCCCTATCCCTTCTCTATCTACTTTTCCACCATAACCATAGAAAACTAACTTTTACTCCTCCTTCCGAGCAGAATAAACGAGCGATAAAAATAGGCCATCCTAATTGTATAACAATTTGGACTATTCTTTCAATTAAAAAATTATCGGCCAAATTTCAGAGTACAAAATAAAATTATCACAAAGAATTAATCTAGTAGAGATGCAAGCATCCAGATTTAAATCTCTATCCAAAATATTACACTACTTACATTATCTTTTCAATCAGAATCAAGTAGGCAATCGCCCATCAACCACATTTTAATAATACCATAGGACTTTAGGGCTATAGACATTTAAGATAATAAAGTGTTAATATATTTAGAATTGAAGAATCTAATAGTAATATTTGTAATATCTTAGGGATAAATAGCGAGTCTTGTATTGCAAATAGACAAAGGAGATAGTCGTGTCTAATGGTCTGGCCATTAGACACCCTATAATCAAAGTGGGTTATCCTCTATACTATTAGTTTTTTAGATCAGAGTGAGGAATGGAGTGCCAAGAGGGGTGGATACCATCCTTAGAGACGAAACTAAGAAAGAGGTAAGAAGAGTGAAAAGTATCAGAACACGTTTAATCATCGCATTTCTCATGGCAACGGTGTTGATGGCCGTGGTCATAGGTGGCTACAATATATACAGCCAAATGACAAACTCCGAAAAGAATCTGCAGGCCTATCGAGATACCCTATTTGCGGAGTATGACCGAGGAATTAAAACGGATGTCGAGATTGCCATAAGCCTAATCGATAAGGTATATAAGGAACAACAAGCATTTCTGCTCACCGAGGAAGAAGCCAAGGCTAAGGCCGCTGACCTAGTAAGGGAGCTACGCTTTGAAGGAGAAAATTACTTCTGGATTGATACCACAGAGGGCGTTAACGTGGTTCTTCTAGGTAGGGATACAGAAGGTAAAAGCCGGATTGAGGCAAAAGATCCTAATGGGTTTGCTTATGTAAAAGATGGTTTCATTAAAAACGGAATTCTAGAGGGCGGAGGCTATTCTGATTATGAATTTGCCAAACCTAATGAAACCGAGCCTACTCCCAAAAGAGGCTATACCCTGGTATTTAAACCCTATGGTTGGGTTGTGGGTACAGGTAATTGGGTGGATGATATTAATATAAAAGTTACTGAAAGAGAGCTAGTATATCAAGAGCAATTGACAAAGGATATAACGAAAACAGGAGTGGTCATGATTATTGGCCTTTTGATTGTCGTTGTTTTTGCGTTTTGGATGAGTCAAAAGATTGCGAAGCAAATTCAACGGGTCGCTCTTGGGGCCAAAGAGATTGCTCAAGGAAATCTAAAGATTGATAAGATTGCAGTCGGTTCTCAGGATGAATTAGGCCAGCTGGCTCAAGATTTCAACTCAATGACTGAGAATCTCACGGACTTAGTAAAGCAGATTTCCCAGGCGGCAGAACACGTGGCTTCTTCATCCCAACAATTATCTGCAGGAGCCGAACAATCTGCTCAAGCATCGAACGAGGTTGCCGCAGCAATTACTGAGGTTGCCCAGGGTACTGAAAACCAGATGAATGCTGTGAATCAAGTGGCAGCAGTCGTGGAAGAAATGGCAGCAGGAATGGATCAAGTTTTGACCAATACTGAATATGTTGTTCGTTCCGCTGAGGGCACAGCCCAAGCAGCGAAAAAAGGCCAAGAATCAATTCATACGACCATCGATCAGATGGATCATATCCAAAAAGCGGTTAACAATAGTGCTTCTCTAGTGGAACAGCTCGGAGTCCGTTCTCAAGAAATTGGTCAGATTGTGGAGACCATTGCCGCGATTGCCGATCAAACGAATCTTTTATCCCTCAATGCAGCTATCGAAGCCGCGAGAGCCGGCGAACAGGGACGAGGATTTTCTGTGGTAGCTGAGGAGGTTCGTAAGTTAGCTGAGCAATCCCAAACAGCTGCCAAACAAATCGCTGATTTGATTGGGGGAATTCAAAGCGATACTGATAAAGCTGTAGAAGCAATGAAGTATGGAACCCAAGAGGTAGAGACAGGGGCTAAGGTGGTAACACAGGCGGGGAGTGCCTTTGAAGAAATTGCCCAGCTTATTCAAGAAGTCACTGAGAAGGTTAGAGGAATGTCTCAGGAGATTGCACATATTTCACAAGGTAGCGAGCAGATTGTTTCCTCCGTCCGTGAAGTAGACCAAATCAGCAAGTCGATTGCAGAACAAACTCAAAATGTTTCTGCCTCTACGGAAGAACAATCCGCATCGGTAGAGGAAATCGCTTCTTCCAGCCAAGTTCTAGCCAGAATGTCTGAGGAAATGGAACAAGCCCTAAGGAAATTCAAGCTATAAAAGTTATTGAGTTAGAATAAAAACCCAATGCCGAGAATAATGGCAAGCAAAATGGGTTGATGAATTAAATAGATTTCTAAGGAGTGGCGGCTGATCCAAGTAAAGATTGGGTCTGCCGCTCTTTTTCTAACAGAGGTTTGGGTAGATGGAAGGATCAGATAACGATAACCTAGAATTCCTAGGAAGGTTGCCCCGCTATAGGGAAACAAAGGATAATAATCCATAGTGGAAAAACCAGGATACATTAGGCCTAAGGGAAGCAGTAAGTGCGTATCTACAACTAGACCTGAGAAGTAAACCCCTACAGCAAAAGCGAGAACAGTGGCTAGAATGAGAAAAGAAGGTGCTAGTTTTCGTAACAGCGGGTAGAGGAGCATCATTACCCCTAAGAAGTGAAGAATCCCAAAGCGGACATACTGCTCTGGAAATATGATATAAGTCACCAAGGAAATGATCATTCCCCAAAAAAGCACGCGAAGCCCATTCTTTATGGGTCGGTGGCTAAAACCACCGCTCAGTCCGGAGAGGAACATAAACAGAAGAGCCGCAGTTTTACCGACTATAAACCAAAAGGGAGCATCCACATCTAGATTAAGGGTGGTCCACTGATCTAAATCATAAACCAAATGATAAAGAATCATTAATGCAAGGGCTAAGGTTCGTAGGTAGTCAATTTCCAGAACGCGTTTTTGGGTCAATTTCTTCACCATCACTTCAAAACTTGAATAGATAAGTAAGGCCTGTCAACTCTTTGACAGGCCTTATTTTGCGAAGACAATGTCTTCGGGTTTTTCTCTATTATATCAGGTAATATGACGAACACCAAGAAACAGAATCAATAGTAGTCAACCACTAATCCAGTCGGAATTTCTCGGAATAATTAGATGCTTTTCACAATAGGAATGAGAGGCGTTTAAAGATTCTGCCCAAAGCTGGAGTAGATCGAACCGTCGATCGGGGTGATAGCCTAACATTTTGTGCTTCTCTAGGGAGCGTGTGACCTCTTGGTCTCGGGCAAGAGTCAAACCCATGACGCAATCCCCAATAATAGTCTCGGCAATAAGACGAGCATGACAGCGGTGTTTACGGGGCGATTTGAGATCCTGATGGCGGATCGAGGTGGCCACCTTAACATTGAGATTATAACGCTTTGCAAATACTAAGGTAAGGGGAGGAATAGCAATAGCTTCAGGAGTAATCAGTCCAAGGGCTTTAGCGGATAAAGCATGGGGGCCATGGGTGGGTGTGGCATTGCCTAAGGTCTGAAAATACCCTAACTCCTTATTCAAGTTGCCTCGAAAGCGGAGGACAAGCTTAGCAAGCTTGGCGCGGTTTGTGATGTAGGGATAGCAATTGGTTAAGGCCACATCCGTGCCTTCATCTAGAGCGGTTAGCAAGTCCAGAAGCTCTGCATAAACATTTCCTGAAATATCCCCATCCACAAAAAGGACACCGGGAGAGTTTGTGGAGCGGGCATAAAGGGCACCAATCGCACGAGGCACATCAATGCCCAGTGGCTCAGCAAAATAAATGGTATGAATTCGTTGATCGGGGATAGTGCGGGTCAAATCAAGGGTCCGATCCGTACAACCATTCAGGACCAAAATAATGCGTTGAATGGGCAATCTCAATACCGTAGCCAGGACCGCGAGAATGCTTTTTTCTTCATTGTGAGCGGGTATGACTACATCATACATGCTATCCCTCCTTAGGGAAGCTTTACTGATTTAAGACGTTTTCTCTATATTTATATGCCGTTTTTTATGTTCGGTCATAGGATATAGAGAAGAGTCAGGAAGGAGGTCGCAAATTTTGAAAGTTGGCGACATTGTGGCTAGACAGTCCCATAAACAAGATTTGTTTTTCCGCATTGAGCAGATCATGTTGGTCAAGGGGGAACGGGTTGCTATTTTAAAGGGGATTAATCTTCGGCTGATTGCTGATGCCCCTCTTCACGATTTGGTCGAGAAGAATCCTACTGAGGTTGCACATTACCAGCGCAAGGATGACCAGGATATATATAACAAACTGAGGTTTGTAGTTAATCAGCGTAAATATGTTCAGGAAGCACAGGATGAATTCTACGAAATCCCAGGTCGGATTCTTCATCTTGATGGCGATGAGGACTATCTGAGTCAATGCATTAAGACATATCAGCAGCTGGGACTGGAAGCTAAGGGAATCTGTATCTCCGAAGCAGAGCAACCGAAAAAAATTAGGCATATACTCCAAGAAAATCCCACGGATATTGTGGTGCTCACAGGGCACGACGGGTTTTTAAAGGGTAAAAAGGATTTTAGGAGCCTTGATAGTTATCGGAGTTCACGCCATTTTGTGCAATCCGTCCTCGAGGCTCGCCGCTTTCAGCCGAATCGGGATGCTCTGGTTATCTTTGCGGGGGCTTGCCAATCCAATTACGAGGCCATTATAAGCGCAGGAGCAAACTTTGCCTCCTCCCCCAAACGCACCTTGATTCACGCCTTTGACCCTGTCTTTATCGTTGAGAGAATCGCATTCACTCCCATCGATCGTATGGTGTCCCTTAAAGAAATCATCCAGCACACAGTCACTGGAACGGATGGTCTGGGTGGAATAGAAACCCGGGGTCAGCTCCGCAAAGGATATCCGAGAAGCCCGTACTAATCAAATGGCGCCTGCATTGAAAAATGCAGGCGCTTTTACATGCAAGTTAAAACTTGAAAAACATGACCCAAGGATTTTGATTTACAAAAGAGAGCGACTTCAAAGCGAGCAGGATGCCAAACTTCGCGAAAAGCATGCAGCGGAGTCGAATTGGAAACAGGACGTTTCCAACCAGCTACGAGCCAGGAGGCGATTTAGCTGGGCATTCGACAGAGCGGAGTGCTTGAGCGATTAGTTTGGCACCGCGCAGCTTTCTTAGCGAACGATGTAAACAAAATCCTGGAGACAAGCTCTCAAGCTTCCCTACTCAGTAATAATTACCGGCGTTCCTACCCCCACCTGATTATAAAGAGCCTCCACTTGATGATTATGCATACGAATACAGCCTAAGGATGCCTGAGTACCAATGCTAGAAGGCTTGTTGGTGCCGTGAATCCCATAGTCCGGGAGAGATAGGCCAAGCCAACGGGATCCAAAGGCTCCTCCGGGGTTCATGATTTTTGTGGCAACCGCATAACTACCGATTGGGGTGGGTGTGGCATTTTTACCTACAGCGCAGGGATAGCTCGCTAAGAGCCGGTTCCCGTCATAGAGCTCCAACTGTCGTGAAGAGCGACGAATAATAATTTTTCGTTGGGGTATTGGATTCATGGATGTACCTCCTTCTCGTTTCTTAAAATAGTTTATGACTAGCGAGAGTAAAGGTTAATTTGTATAATCTTAGTCACTTGTGGCGGAGAATAACTAAAGATTAAGATCGCATGAGATAAAAAAGGGAGGAATTCCATGAAACATTATGTGGAGGGTAAACTTTTGATTATCGGTGGTGCCGAAGATAAAAAAGGAGAGTGCAAAATTCTGAAGCGATTCATACAAGAGGCCGGTGGCAAGGAAAGTCACTTGGTGGTCTTGACTGCGGCTACTGAATTACCGGAACAGGTAGGTGCGGAATATAAGGAGATCCTTCTAGGTTTAGGAGCAGCGGAGGTTGAGGTACTCGATATACCTGAACGTCTTGCGGCCAACGGGGAATCTATATCCCAGGAACTACAAAAAGCCACCGGGGTTTTCTTCACCGGGGGTGATCAGCTGCGCATTACCGGGGTTTTGGGAGGAACCCGCCTGGGGAAAACCCTGCATCGCCTTTATGAACGTGGGGTAATTATTGCTGGGACAAGTGCAGGGGCCTCGGTAATGTCCGATACCATGATTGTCGGTGGCGAAGCCGGTACGGCCAAAAAGGACACCCTGACCATGGCCCCCGGTCTAGGGCTGCTCCATTCCGTCGTTGTGGACCAGCATTTTGCCCAAAGAGGTCGCATTGGACGCTTGCTGACAGCAATTGCCCAAAATCCCTACGTCCTAGGTATTGGTATTGATGAAGATACCTCAATCCTTGTCTATGCCGATGGACACTTTACTGTGGTGGGCAGTCAGACGGTGACTGTAGTGGATGCTTCACCCTCCATCGCCAGCAATGTATCAGAAGTGTCTCCGGGACAGGCCCTCGTACTTACTCCGGTTCTTATGCATGTCTTAGCTGATGGGTATAGTTTTGACTTAAAACGGCGTATTTCAAGCATGACTCCTGTTTAAAAGCTGAAAAAGCTATGAAGAGGAATATTGTACAGGAAAAAGGTAAAAATATTAAAGATGTACTTTTCCCATGGGCTGAAGGAGGACAAATAGCACAATGGAGATACTGAAAATCCAAGCGATCCCGGGTGCGAATGTGTATAGCTATCGACCGGTAATCCGGGCCGTTGTGGATCTCCAGGAATGGACAGAACGAACAAGCGACACCCTTGGCGACTTTAATACCCGTCTAGTTCAATGTTTACCCACGTTATACGAGCATTATTGTTCCCGAGGCAAACCAGGAGGATTTCTGGAACGGTTGAAAGAAGGAACTTTAGTCGGACATATTATCGAGCATGTGACCATAGAGCTGCTCACACGAGCAGGACAGAATATTCCTTATGGGAAAACCCTATGCTTACCGGAGAATCCGGGTCAATATGAGATTATTTTCAATTATGACTCCTTGGAAGGAGGAGTAGAAGCATTTAAGCAAGGTTATGAGCTTGTACTAGAACTGCTGTCTGGATCAAATCCCAATGTTACCCTGCGGGTGGAAAGAATCATGAAGGTGATCCTGCAGCATGAGATAGGCTCATCCACCCGAGCAATTATGGAGGCGGCTAAGGGAAGAGACATCCCGGTCATGCGCTTAAATGATAGTAGTCTATTGCAGCTGGGTTACGGTCGTAATCAGAGGAGAGTCCAAGCGGCTATGAGCCATCAGACCAGCTGCATCGGTGTCGATATTGCATGTGATAAAGGTTTAACCAAAAAGCTCCTGTATGAAGGGGGGATCCCCGTCCCACAGGGTATTATTGCCGAGACCGAGGATGAAGCAGTGGAAGGGTATCGGCGCTTAGCGCAGCTTGTCGTCGTTAAACCCTATAATGGAAATCAGGGAAAGGGAGTAACGCTGAAGCTCAAGACTGAGGCAGAAGTTCGAGCGGCCTTTCGAGTAGCTCAAACCTATGGGGATCGGGTAGTCATTGAAGAATATATTGAAGGAAAAAATTATCGGCTTCTCATTGTCGATGGTAAGATGGTGGCTGCAGCAGAGCGAATCCCAGCTCATGTGCTGGGGGATGGAGCTTCTACGATAGAGGAGCTCGTTCGGCAGGCTAATGCTGACCCGAAACGGGGAGAAGATCATGAGAAAGCTCTCACCAAAATAAAAATTGATCCGGTTGTCTTAATGACCTTAACCCAGAAGAACCTTACCCTTGCCACAATACCTACTGAAGGCGAGGTTGTCTATCTACGGGATAGCGCCAACTTGAGTACAGGAGGAATCTCTGTCGATGTAACGGATCGTGTTCATCCCGATAATGCAGCTCTGGCAGAGTATGCGGCACGTATCGTCGGGTTAGATATTGCCGGAGTCGATCTGGTTCTTGAGGACATAGCGCAGTCTTATAGGGAGCAAAGCGGAGCGATTATTGAGGTGAATGCGGCGCCCGGGCTGAGGATGCATCAATCACCGACAGTCGGGAAACCCCTCGATGTGGGGGAAATGATTGTCGATCATGTGATGCCTGCAGGAAATGGGAGAATTCCTATTATCGCTATTACCGGAACCAATGGCAAGACCACAACTACCCGAATGATAGGGAAAATGCTTAAGGACCGCAGCCTAAGTGTGGGTATGACCACGACTGATGGGATTTATGTAGGGGGCAAGCTGCTTCTGAAGGGGGATACCACCGGTCCGGAAAGTGCACGGATTGTTCTTAGACATCCGGATGTACAAGTTGCCCTTTTAGAAACTGCTCGCGGCGGGATCCTCAGAGCTGGGCTGGCCTATGATTACGCGGATGTGGCGGTCATTACGAATGTCGCCAATGACCACCTCGGTCAGTATGGGATGGAGAGCCTTGAGGATATTGCCCACGTGAAAAGCCTCATTGCGGAAGTTGTTCGTCCTCATAGCTATGTGGTCTTGAATGCTGATGATCCACGAGTGGTCTCATTTGCTCGAAAGACGAAAGGTAAGGTCATTTTCTTTAGTACAGAAAAAGATAATCTTACCCTGCGCAAGCACTTAGCTGTGGGGGGGATTGGTGTTTTCGTTAGACGGGGGAATATCCTGCTATGTCAAGGGGATCAATCCCATCGTATTTGCGGAATTAAAGATTTGCCGGTCACCTGGAATGGCCGAGCCCACCATAATATCCAGAATGCCTTGGCAGCTATTGCGGTAGGCTGGGCCTTAGGCCTTAAGGCCGAGGGAATTCGCACATCTCTCATGGCGTTCACCTCGGATTCGGAGTGCAACCGGGGACGGTTAAATTCTTATGTGCTTAACGATATTCAAGTCTTTATCGATTATGGCCATAATGCATCTGGGATTAAAGCGATCTCAGAAACCCTGCGAAAGTTCAAGGCACCGGCAGTTGTTGGTTGTATCACAGTGCCTGGGGATCGACCGGATGCTTCTATTCGTGAGGTGGCAAGAGTGGCTGCCCGTGGCTTTCATCGTTTAATCATTCGCGAGGATCGAGATTTACGCGGACGCCGACCGGGGGAAATTGCCGGGATTCTTATGGAGGAAGCCATCGCTTCAGGAATGGATCCTCGCAAAATTTCTGTCGTTCTCCCTGAGCGAGAGGCCTTTTGCCATGGTTTAGACACCTGTGCAGCAGGTGAGATTTTCGTGATGTTTTATGAGCATTTAGAGTCGATTGAAGAGGAAATCACCCAGAGGTTGAAATGCAGTAAACTAACTGATGAAGGGTTTTTGGAACTGGCTAATATAGGAGGTTTTTAAAGCAAGCTTTGAATAAACTGAGTTACTAAACAGTGCTAAACAGTTGAAAGACTGCTAAAAGGTAATAAGTATGCTCCCCTTGGCGACGGATCGAGGTCGATCCGGCTAAGGTGGAGCATATTTTTACATTTGTGGATACTAAAAGACCTTAAATCCACAAAAATTTGGCAAGAGACTAGAAGAATGCCGGATTTTTGGGGTATAATAAGTAAAAATAGTTATCGAACGTTCGGAAAGGAAGGCATGATGAGTCAGAATCAGGTTGAATTGTTCGCTTATGCCAAAATTAATCTCGCCCTAGCCGTTACGGGGCGTCGCTCTGATGGCTATCATGAATTGGAAAGCGTTATGCAATCCATTGGCTTGTCTGATCGGATTCGGATCACCCTAACCGAGAGGGGTATAGAGTGCTCCTGTGGTGAGTGGAGTGGACCTGAAAACCTCGCTTATCAGGCAGCACGGGTTTTTCTGGCTGGATTGAACACAACCTCCGGTATAAAAATAGAAATAGAGAAAAATATCCCTGTTCAAGCAGGGTTAGGGGGAGGCAGCGCAGACGCAGCTGCAACTCTATATGCTCTCAATCATCTGTTTCAAGAACCGTATTCCTTGGAACAACTTAAGAGTCTGGCCGCCGGCTTGGGTGCAGATGTGGCCTTTTGCTTACAAGGTGGGACCCAATGGGCCACCGGGGTCGGTGATGTATTAAAGGATTTACCCCTAGCACCTCGAATCCATTTGGTAATCGTTAAACCGTGGCAAGGGGTGAATACAGCCCTAGCTTATCGCACTTTTGATCAGGAAAGTAAGTTTACACACTTATCTTACGAAGAGTGGCGGAAGGCTTTAGCATTGAAGCAAGCGGAAGCCCTGGCACCATTGCTTTATAATGATATGGAGCCTGCCTCCATGAAGCTTCTCCCGGAAATAGCTCGCATCAAAGAAGATTTACAGAAGGAAGAAGGGTGTCTGGGCGCTTTAATGTCCGGCAGCGGCTCAGCGGTATTCGGGATGTTTCAATCCTCTGAACAGGCACAAAGAGTTGTCGGTTCGTGGCAAGATAAAGAATGCAAGGTTTGGGTAACGCATACTGTGGAAAGGGGACATTGTCATGGGTAGAAAACTTGTACCGGTTAAGCTTGATAGTTACAAGCCCTTAAGAGAGATTGTGTTTGAATCATTACGGGAGGCTATTATCAATGGAGTTCTTGAGCCCGGTGAACGCTTGATGGAAATCCAATTAGCTGATGAGATGGGAGTCAGCCGTACTCCTGTCAGAGAGGCTATTCGAAAATTGGAACTGGAGAATTTTGTGGTCATGATTCCTCGCAAAGGGGCTTATGTGGCAGGAGTGTCCCATAAGGACGTAGCCGATGTTTTCGAGATACGCTCAGCACTAGAAGGTTTAGCGGCGGGGCTTGCGGCAGAACGTGCTACAGATGAAGAGATTGAACAGATGGAGCGCTTCCTTCTTTATCATGAAGGGGAGGAAATGAGCTTAGAGCAGATTGTGACCTCTGACACTGGTTTTCATGCATTAGTCTATAAAGCGAGCCGTAATGAGCGTTTGGTTCAGATCCTCGACAATTTAAGAGAGCAAATTCAGCGCTTTCGCGCTACCTCTCTTTCTGTCCCCGGGCGTCTGAAGGATGCTATCGATGAGCACCGCGGGATTGTCGAAGCTCTAGCTCGCCATGATGTGGAGGAAGCCCAGGTGTTAGCTAATGCTCATATCGTGACAGCAGAGAATGTTATGTTTGAAGCCTTGCGGCTCTCTCGTGAACAAGAAAAAGCTCTGGAGGCTGCTCAAGCTCATCCTGAGAAAGAATAGAGGTTAGGCTCGTGGATAAGATGAAACGTGCTGAGCGTATGGTCGCTGTGATGCAGGTGCTCATGTCAAAACCAAATATGCTGGTCCCGTTAACCTTGTTGGCGGAACGATTTGGTGCCGCAAAGTCAACCATCAGTGAAGATCTGCTGGCTGTGAAAGAGAGCATGCGTTATACAGGCCAAGGACGTTTAGAGACGGTGTCCGGTGCTGCCGGTGGGGTACGCTATATTCCCGAGATTAACTCAGAGGATGCGAACGAATTCCTAGTGGGCCTAGCTGATCGGCTAAGTTCACCAGACCGCGTCTTAGCGGGGGGATTCTTGTACATGACCGATCTTCTCTATGATCCCGCGATTCTGCGTCCCCTAGGGCTAATTTTTGCGGGAGCATTCCGCGAGAAAAAACCGGAAGTGGTAGTTACCATCGAGACGAAAGGGATTCCCTTAGCGTTGGTTACCGCTGAAGCTTTAGGCCTACCCATGATCATTATTCGACATGGCAATAAGGTCACAGAAGGAACAGCGGTGAGTATCAATTATGTCTCCGGTTCTTCAAGAAGAATTCAGTCCATGTCCTTAGGGCGAAGAGCCTTGGAGCCGGGTCGGAAAGTTTTGCTGATTGATGACTTTATGAAGGCTGGTGGGACTGCCTTAGGGATGATGAATTTATTGAAGGAATTTGGAGCTGATGTGGTTGGTTTCGGCGTCCTCATGGAGACCCCTCGGGAAAGCGAGCCGAAGCTGGTGGATCATTACTTATCCCTTCTTCAATTGCGGGAGCTCGATCCCTACAAGGGAGTCGTTCGAGTCATTCCTCAGGAGATTATGTGAGGTTAGATTTCCCATAGAGGAGATCTAAAAGATATTTGTGTAAAAACGCATAATAATGAGGATGACTCGGGATATAGGTTGGATTTTGTCCAAATTTCGCCCCAAATGTTAGAAAATAAGAATTTTTCGCTTAAAAGAAGGAGTTTTTTACCATATAGAGAATATGTTTTGTAAGTATATCGTTGGTCACCGGGATGAGAAGGGTGGTGATTCATAATGAACATTACTGATGTACGTGTCCGGAAGGTGAATGTTGAAGGTAAGATGAAAGCCGTTGTTTCTGTTACTTTCGACAATTCGTTTGTCGTCCACGATGTAAAAGTTGTGGAAGGGACAAATGGACTGTTTGTCGCTATGCCAAGCAGAAAAACTCCGGAGGGAGAATTCCGTGATATAGCACACCCTATCTCTTCAGCTGCTCGAGAAGTGATACAAACTGCAGTATTAAAAGCTTATCAAGAAGCAATGTAAAGATAATCAGCCTTGGGAAGAAAGAGATCCTATCTTAGGGTCTCTTTTGCACATATTCAAAGATTATTGGCCTCTTGGGTTATGGAAAGGAAGCAAGGCGAAATAAAAAGAGGAATTTGATGCTTTTTGACGAATAAAAGTTTTTTGGGGAGTTCAATATAATATAATGTATAATTAGGGTAAACTATGAGTGGAGGCGAAGATGGATGCCACATTGGGCTGCAGTAATCATGGCTGCGGGCAAAGGGACGCGAATGAAGTCTAAGTTGCCAAAGGTCATGCATTTGCTTGCCGGAAAACCAATGCTCCAACATGTCATAGATAGTGTACGTTCTGTTCAAATACCAAGGACGATGGTGATTCTCGGCCATGGTCGGGAACAGATAGAAACTGCTTTGGACAGAGAGGTAGAGATTGTTGTTCAGGAGGAGCAATTAGGAACTGGACATGCTATTATGCAAGCTATCCCCCATTGTCATGAGGTTGATCATATTATTGTTTTAAGCGGCGACCAACCTTTAATTCGTCCGGAAACCCTTGAAAGGTTGATGGAAATTCATCGCTCAAGTCAGGCGGCGGCTACCATATTGACGGCTTCCTTTGCGAATCCTTTTGGCTTAGGCCGGATTATCAAAGAGGGTGATGCGTTCTTGCGGGTGGTAGAAGAAAAGGATGCTACTGCCGAGGAGCGACAGATTAAAGAAATCAATACAGGAACCTATTGCTTTAATGTTGCCAAGCTTAAAGAAGCTTTAAATAATATAACCCCGAAAAATGCTCAAGGGGAATATTATTTGACAGATGTTTTTGCCCTATTCCATGCGCAGGGAGAACTGATTCGGACCTACTGCACCGAGGATGTTCATGAAGCTCTTGGCATCAATAGTCGAGCTCAGTTGGCCATAGCAGAAGATGTGATTCGCCAACGCATTCTGACATATTGGATGGAGGAAGGGGTGACTCTCATTGACCCTCCTTCAACCTTTATTGAAACCGGAGTTGTACTTAACCGAGACATTATCATCCAGCCCTTTACTATTCTTAAAGGGAAGACCCATATTGAAGAGGATGCAGTGATTGGACCCCATACCACTCTAACGGATTGTACCGTCGGCGTAGGATCGGAAGTGTCCCATACGGTGGGCAATCAGGCCATCATCGGCAACCGTTGCACTATCGGGCCCTTTGCTTATCTTCGTCCTGGAACCATTTTAGAGGACAAAGTCAAGGTTGGAGATTTCGTAGAGATTAAGAACAGCAGGATTGGCGAAGGCTCAAAGATACCTCATCTGAGCTATGTGGGAGATTCACAGGTTGGTAAATCTGTGAACATAGGAGCAGGAACCATTACCTGTAATTATGATGGGGTGAATAAATCAAAGACCATCATTAGGGATAAGGCTTTCATTGGGAGCAATACTAACCTGGTGGCCCCCGTAGAAATTGGTGAAGGGGCTGTAACCGGAGCCGGATCGACCATAGCCAAAGATGTACCGGCTCATACCTTAGCGGTAGAACGCAGTACCCAAAGACATATCGAAAATTGGGTTCGAAATAAGAAATAATAGGGGGATATTTGGGATGTCAGTCAAAGAGTTAAAAATCTTTTGCGGGAATGCCAACCGAGCATTAGCGGAAGAAATTGTTGATTATCTGGGGGTTCCGCTGGGAGAGGCGAAAGTGAAACGCTTTCAGGACGGAGAAACAACCATCGCCATTGATGAAAGCGTCCGTGGAGCCGATGTCTTTGTGGTACAGCCTACCTGTAATCCAACCAATGATAACATCATGGAACTCTTGATCATGATTGATGCTCTCAAGAGGGCTTCAGCCAGCCGCATCACTCCGGTTATTCCTTATTATGGATATGCACGACAAGAACGCAAATCCAAGGCCCGGGATCCCATCACAGCGAAGCTGGTGGCCAATCTGATTACCACAGCAGGAGCCGATCGGGTGGTTACCATGGACCTACATGCCCCGGCTATTCAAGGCTTCTTTGATATTCCGGTAGATCATCTGCCGGGTGTGCCCATCCTCGCGGAATATTTTAAGGTCAAAGGACTGGATAATGTGGTCGTCGTCTCTCCGGATCATGGCGGGGTGCAACGGGCACGAAATCTGGCCGAACGAATCGGAGCGCCCTTGGCTATTATTGATAAACGCAGACCGGAGCCTAATGTATCAGAGATTATGAATGTTATTGGTGATATTGAAGGCAAGCGCGTGATTATGATCGATGATATCATCGATACAGCTGGGACCATCACCCAGGGAGCTCAAGTGCTGATGGATCGCGGGGCCATTGAAGTCTATGCCTGCTGTACTCACCCGGTATTATCCGGCCCAGCCTTCGAACGCTTGGAGAAATCAGTGATTAAAGAAGTTATTATCACGAATACTATCCCCGTACATCCAGAAAAAATGATCCCCAAGATTAAAACGCTCTCCGTTGCCCCCTTGTTGGGTGCAGCCATCGTACGAATTCATGAGGATCTTTCCGTAAGTAAATTATTTAGTTAAGCCAATCCCTATCCCCTGGGTCTTATCCCAGGGGTTCTTTTGTGGTCGGGACTTGATCCGCCACTTGGGTTGAATCCGAGCAGATTTCTTGGGATGCCGCCATCCCAAAGTCATTCGTGCAGGGATCAGAGGAATCCGACTCGGCCACAGGGGAGGGCTCCATGACCAGAGTAATAGGGTCATCGGCGCGAATGGCTTCCGGTAGGGAGTCTGCATTTTCATCCTCAACCGGAGCCGTGGCTACAGCATCGACGATATCCTTACCTTTGTTTTTCCCTTTGTTCTTACTTTTGTTTCTGACTTTTTCTTTATCTTTGCTGAATATCTTACTGATTGTATTGGTTGTACCCGTAGCTAAGTTAGATGTAGAGTGCAGAATGGATTTAAAGGTGTCGCTGATTCCTTTGTCAGCGACCATTAAGTTGCTTTCACAGCCTTTTTGAGCCACGATGGCATCTTGACCGATGGTAAGGACATAGTCGGCATCCAGTAGGCCTTTGCCACTGAAGAGTCCTTCCAGTTTGCCGCCGGAGATTTCCAGCTGAGTGATTTGGCCAGTTTCCGGATCGACATAGAATTCTTCTACGACCCCGAGGGTTTTGCCGCTTTGCGTAATGACGCGGGTACCGATGATGGTTAGTTTTTCCTTGATGAGGCTTAGAATCTCAGGTAAGCTGGCTGATTTTTCGACATAAACGCCCTTGTCGATGGTAATGGCATCTTCCCCCACGCTAACGACTTTGGCATAAGGAATGATGCGCTGGTCCTTGAAAAATCCCTTGGGATCGATGACTAAGGCGGCTAGGGATTTGGAATGGGAATCAATGACCAGGCTTTTTACATATCCGATATGCTGTCCTTCGCTTAGGGAGACGATCGGTAGGGATAGAAATTGTTTACTCGGTTTCAATCGTAATACCCCCTTATTTATGTGCAAGAACATAAGAATCATGCTATCATCAATGTATTCACGGGATGTCTACAATATGCTTAGAGGAGTGGAGATTCATGAAGCTCATCGTAGGTCTCGGTAATCCAGGAGTGCAGTATGCAGAAACCCGGCATAATGCGGGTTTTCTCCTGCTGGATTGCTTAGCCGAAGAATTAAACTTAGATTTTCGTTCCAAGTTTCAAGGCTTGGTCTCAGAAACCCAAATTGGAGGGGAGAAAATCTATCTGCTTAAACCCCAGACTTTTATGAATTTGAGTGGCCGTTCGATCCGGGAAGTGGTCCAGTTCTATAAGATCGCGCCCCAGGACATCTTAGTAATCTATGATGACATGGATTTGGCCGTAGGCCGTTTGCGCTTAAGGAGTTCGGGAAGTGCCGGCGGACATAACGGGATTAAGTCCACGATTGCCGAGCTGGGATCGGAGGACTTTTGGCGGCTAAAGGTGGGTATCGGTAGACCCCCGACCGGTTGGGATTCGGCACGTTATGTGCTGGCGAGCTTTGCCAAGGAGGAAATACCGGTGCTTGAGGAAGTGTTGGACAAGGGGATGAAGGCGGTAACCCTGTGGGCTAAGGGCGAAGGAGATAAGGCCATGAATGAGTATAACCGGTGAGACAAGGGGTCAAATCCCTTGTCTCATTTTTATAAGATAATTTTTAATTTATAAAAGTGAAATGAAAACGGTACGCGAGTTTCTCTAATAGATAGGAAGGGGGGCAGACATGAGTATCTTTGGAGCACAAGGAGTTAATAAAACGGCTTATGTGGCTTTTATCACAGAATATAAAAGCATTATGTATCGCATTGCTTTTGGATATCTCGGAGATGAAACAAAGGCCCTAGACGCAATAGATGAAGCCGTTTATCTTGGATATGTTCACAGAAAAGAATTGAGAGAGACCAGTTTTCTCAAGACATGGCTTACTCGCATCCTAATCAATGAATGCTATCGCATCTTGAGAAAGATGAAGAGAGAAGTGACCATGGATGTCCTGCCAGAGCAAGGGCAATCTTACTCGGAGGGCACGTTAACGATCAAGATGGCTGTACAAGTCCTGCCGGAAGATCTTAGAAAGGTCATTGTGCTTCGCTATTTTGGTGGATATACCATTGCAGATACTGCCGCTATATTGGCAATCCCTGAAGGGACGGTAGCCACTCGTACACGAAACGCTTTGAAGCTCTTAAGAGTAGAGCTGAGTGAGCAGGAAGGGGGAGAGTAGTTTGACAGATAATGACCAGGAGAATTTAAAAAGGGGCAGGCACGACGTGGAGCAAGAATGGCAGGCTTTTATAGCAGAAGCAAATGTGGAGCCTGATGGTTTAGGATTTGTGGAAGATAGATTGGAGAAAAGAATGGGTCAAGGCAGGAGGAAAAAGAGAGCGTTATATAGCACTCTCTCGACAGCTGCAACGGCACTATTGCTTATCTTTTTGGTCAATACTAATTCTGCATTTGCACATACAATGTCAAATATCCCGATTATCGGCCAATTAGTTGAGTATATTCAGTTTGATAAAAGCCTTAGCCAAGCCATTGAAAACGAATATATTCAGGAGGTGGCGCTGACCGCCTGGGATGGAGTAGAGCAGTTATCGCTACCTTATGTGCTTGCTGATGAAAAAAATATGGTGCTCTTTTTTCAACTTCCAGATGACTTTGAACTGGCAGACAATGAGTGGGCTAATATAATCCTAAGGGATATAATTGATGAAAGCACCGGAGATAAAGTCGAAGGCTTTAGTTACTCTACATCTAGTTTGTCCCAAGAGGGGAAAGCCGAAAACCATGGTTTCATCATGCAGCAGTATCACTTTGCAGAAGGCAAAGTACCTGAATCAATTTCTCTTAACGTGCTCTTGGAGATTGAAATCCTTCCTAACGAAGAGAACGCTGTGCAGGTTGGAGAATTTGAAGATGATGGTCATGAGCGAGATATGAAAGAAGTGGGGACATTTGCCTTCCAGGTCAAGTTTGAGGAGCTTGCTGAGCCAATCGTATATGAATTTCAAGAGAATTTCAGCATACACGGGCAGACAATAACGCTTGAAGAAATGAAAGTTTACCCTACTGGAACTGAAGTGTCCTTTACTTTTGCCGACGAGAATACAGCCTGGGTCAAAGGGTTGAACTTGGCTGTCGAGGAAGATCGAGAAATAGTGATCAAAGGAAGTCATGGGATTAGTGCTATGCATAAAGAAGATTATAGCGGAATGAGTGTCTTTATCGAGTCGAGTTATTTCAATAAGCCAAAGGAACAGGAGCTTTTGATTCGAGGGCTGCGCCTATTGGATAAGGAAGACGAATTTATTACTGTAGATATGGAGAAGAAGACTATAACCCCGGCTATTGAGGGAATGGAGCTTAAAGAAGTCAGGAAAGTAGAAGGAAAAGCAAGCTTAGTTTTTGCAACAAAGGTCAGGGAAGATGATGGCTTTGGAGTATTTGATTTCGAGTATCGGGATGAAGGAGGGAATACCTATTTGCTGAAAAGCGAGGGTACCTCATCGCCTCAAGATTCTTGGATGGAAACAAGAATTACTGTAGAATATCCGGAGAGCGGTAAAGTTATTTTACAAAGAACATTAACCCCTATGCTCACTCTGGAAGAGCCAATTAGAATTAAGCTTCCTCAGCGATAATCTCTTAAGGGTTTTGACAAATAAAGAGGACCTCGCCGACTGTTTTGAACGAATCGGCGAGGCCATGTATAGACATAATCGGTCTTAAGCCTTTGTCTCGAAAATATAGGAAATTACCTTTATGGCTTGATCGATGGATTCAACGGTTACGTTTGCCTTTTGGGAAAGCTCTTTTATAGGGTGATGAAGTGCTTCGGGACGAATGATAATAAGAGGTTTATTCAGCGCAAGGGCAGTGCTTGCATCCATAGCTGTATTCCATTGGCGATATTTATTCTCTCCGAAATGGGCAATGACCAAATCGGATTTACCTAAGAGAACCTGGGTTCTTAGGTTGTTAATCTTGGAAGCGGCTTCATCGCGAAGGATAGGATTGGGTTGGGTTCCGAGAACTTGTTCACCGATTATATCTGAATAGTCATGATCCTGCATTGGACCGACAAATTCGATGGGTAGATCAAGTGCAGTAGCCTTTTCCTTAAGCTCTTCACGCCATTGTGTGTGGATTTCACCGGCTAGGTAAACTACAAGGTTCATTCTAATGTACCCCCTAGGTTAATTATTTCCTATCCAATTTAGCTCACTTAAGCTTAAAAGTAAAGTTTGGTTCGATTATCATCTATACAGAAGGGAGATAATATGATGGTATTTATATGTTATACGCGCTGCACGACCTGTCAGAAGGCGAAGAAATGGCTGGAGGAAAAGGGTATCACCTTCGAAGTGCGAGATATTAAGGGTGACAATCCGACCTTAGAGGAATTACGTCAGTGGCATGCTGCGAGTGGCTTGCCCTTGAAACGTTTCTTCAATACCAGCGGTCAGCAGTATAAAGCTCTGAATCTTAAAGACCGTCTTGCCACCATGAGCGAAGACGAGCAGTTTGCTCTTTTAGCCTCCGATGGGATGTTAGTAAAGCGTCCAATTTTGGTAGATAAGGATTTTGTAAGAGTTGGCTTTAAAGAGGAAGAATGGGCGTCTTTAATGTAATAAGTTCCTATGAATAACCCTGCACCTCCCAGGCAAACCTATCCCTAGGAGGTGTTTTCATGTTGGTTATGAGAGTTTGTCAGGTCTGTGATCAAGTCTTGGGGGAGTTAGAGCTGGATGACTTGACCTCGGGACAGCAGGACTCTATAATAAATATCACTGGGAATGTGGCCTACGCTCTTTGCCCAGATTGTATGAGCGAACTAGAAGTCCAGGACTATCGGCGGTTAAACTAGACTGTTCACAAAGTTTCACTGAGACTGTCTAGCCTAAGCGTTAATGCTCTATGGAGAGCGGAATCAGCTTGTTGCTGACTTTGTTCACTCTCAGACGAACATATTTATAACTAGGCACTATGGGGGTCCCCCGAGCGGACGTCCATGGTTTTGCTTTGCCCCTGAAAGGAAGGATTATTTGAAAACCCTCAGCCACTATTTGCGTTTAGGCTTCGATATTGAGGCAGTGGAAAAGGCGATTCCCTATCAGGAATGGCCGCAAATGATATATAACTTAACAGGAAGCCAGAAGCCTGCCTTCGCTTCTCAGCTATTAAAGAAGGGTAAGCCTGGCTTGATTCTCACCTATTCGGAGGATCTTGCGCAAAAGTGGGTTAATGATTTGCGTACTTGGCTTCCTGAGGAATCTGTCCTTTATTTTCCGGCGACGGATTGGCTGCCCTTTGAGGTCCTTGGCAAAAGCCGTGAAACCACAATTGAGAGAATTAAGGTTTTAAATCGTTTAGCCGAGGATAATCAATGTACGGTCGTTGCCCCAGTATTAGCCGTGGAGCAGAGGATGTTTTCTGCCACACGCTGGCAGGAGTATACCCAGGAGTTAAAAGAAGGAGTCTCCTATAATTTACAGGAGCTCACACATAAATTAATCACCGCAGGGTATGAACGCCTTGATGTGGTGGATGGCAAGGGTCAGTTTGCTATCCGGGGTGGCATCATGGACATTGCTCCTCTGGATGGGGAGCCCTTACGGATTGAGTTTTTTGATGACGAAGTAGACTCCATACGTGTCTTTGATCTCGAGACTCAAAAATCCACTGAAACTTTAAGAAGTGTCAGAATCCCACCTGCTATGGAGATGGTGATTCACCCTGAGGAGTTTGATAAGCTCATCTGGGAGGTGCGTGCTCAGGCTAGGAAGGCAGCAGGACGCTTGAATCGGAACGGTCGGGCTGAGGTAGCTGAGCTGGTTATGAAGCAGGCCCAGAAGATTGAAGAGCGCTTAATGCTCGGCCACTTAGATGAATCAATCTATCCCTATCTCAGTCTTCTTGAGGAACCTCTGGAGTCATTTTTCTCTTTGCTTTCTAAGGATTGTTATCTAATTTTAGATGAACCGTTGCGACTGAAGGAACAGCTTGAGTTTCAACAGAAGGAAAGACTGGAGGAATTTACGCGGGCTTTAGCAAAAGGGGAGGAGTTCTTGAGTCCGGAGGCTCAATTCGTAACTTATGAGCAGCTCTTAAAGTACGGAGAAGGTCATCCATTGCTTGTGCTTTCCACTTTGCCTCGGCAAATTCCTGGGGTTACCCCGAAACGAATCTATAACTTGACGGCCCGTCCCTTGACCGGTTTCATGGGTAAAACGGGTGTCTTGGCCGATGAAATCGATCTTTGGCAAAAATCCGGGCACATCATCTCTCTTTTCGTCGGGGATGAAGAGCATGCGGAGCGGATGCTACAAGGCCTAAGGGATCGAGGTGCTTTAGCTAAGAAGCAGGGCCTACAGGAAGCGGTCCAAGAAGGAGGAGTCTATGTTTATGCCTCCTCCATCGATCAGGGCTTCGAGCTCCCCCTAAGTAAGCTAATCGTTCTCAGTGAAGCTGAGATTTATAAACGGGAGCGCAAAGGTACTCCCCCACGTAAAAAGGCACCGGAGAAAACAGGGCAGCGCTTGCAATTTTCTGATCTAAAGCCAGGAGACTTCGTGGTTCATGTGCAACACGGCATCGGGCAGTTTATGGGTATCGAAAAAATTGCCGTGGGAGGGGTCGATAAGGATTATTTTAGTGTAAAATACGCGGGCCAAGATAAGCTTTATGTGCCACTTGATCAGCTGAACCTTTTGCAGAAATATCTGGGTGGAGATGCGGACACACTACCGAAGCTTTATAAGCTGGGCGGTTCTGACTGGAAAAGAGTTAAGGCAAAAGCTAAAAATGCCATTAAAGAAATGGCGTTTGATTTGGTTAAACTCTATGCCCAGCGAGAAGCCATTCAAGGGTATGCTTTTTCGGCGGACAATGTTTGGCAGCAGGAATTTGAAGAGAAGTTCCCCTACCAAGAGACTCCCGATCAGATGCAATGTATCATCGAGGTTAAGGAGGATATGATGCGCACACGCCCCATGGATCGCTTGCTTTGCGGGGATGTGGGCTATGGCAAGACTGAGGTGGCCTTGCGAGCGGCCTTTAAAGCCGTTATGGACAGCAAGCAAGTGGCTGTGTTAGTTCCAACGACCATTCTTGCCCAGCAGCATTACAACACCTTTTTAGAGCGGTTCATGGGCTACCCCGTAAGTATTCAGATGTTGAGTCGTTTTCGTACCACTAAGGAACAAAAGTTGATTCTGCAGGGTTTGAAGGAAGGCGCAATTGACATTGTGGTAGGGACCCATAAACTGGTCTCGGAGTCCATTAAGTTTAAGGATCTCGGACTTCTTATTGTTGATGAAGAGCAGAGGTTCGGGGTTTCCCACAAGGAAAAGCTAAAGACCCTGAAGACCAATGTGGATGTTCTGACCTTGTCAGCTACTCCCATTCCTCGCACCTTACATATGTCTTTGGTAGGGGTGAGGGATCTCAGTGTCATCGATACCCCGCCTGAAGATCGTTTTCCCGTGCAAACTTATGTGGCGGAATTCCGTCCGGATGTGGTGCGAGAAGCCATCCGCAGGGAAATTCAACGGGGCGGTCAAGTATTTTTCGTTCATAATCGGGTCGAAGATATGGACCAGGTAGTCCGCTTCCTTAGCCAGCTCGTACCCGAAGCTCGCTATGAAATCGCTCATGGTCAGATGAGCGAAAAAGAATTAGAGCGAGGAATGTTGAATTTTCTAGAACAGGAAAGCGATGTTTTAGTATGCACCACCATTATCGAGACAGGCTTGGATATGCCTAATGTCAACACTTTGATTATTGATGAAGCAGATCGCCTTGGCCTTGGTCAGCTTTATCAGCTGCGGGGTCGGGTCGGACGTTCAAACAGGAAGGCCTATTCCTACTTTTTATATAAGCCCCAAAAGATTTTGTCGGAGGTAGCGGAAAAGCGCCTGGCAGCTATTCGCGAGTTTACTGAGTTTGGTTCCGGGCTAAAAATTGCCATGCGAGATTTGGAAATTCGCGGGGCGGGTAACTTAGTCGGTGCCCAACAGCATGGACATTTGGCTGCTTTAGGCTTTGAGCTTTATAGTCAAATGCTCAAAGAAGCTGTTCAAGAGATCAAGGGAGAGAAAGTGGAGGAAAGGATTGAGACCAGTATTGAGGTTGCGGTGGATGCTTATTTGCCGGATAGCTATGTTGGGGAGCGCAAATTAAAAGCGGCTCTCTATCAGCGGATGATTTCCATTGATAACGAAGAGGATCACAGCTCCATGATTGATGAATTGATTGACCGCTTCGGAGCCCCTCCGCGAGAAGTGGAGAACCTCTTGAAGATTGTGCGCATCAAATGGTGTGCCTCCGCTCTAAAGATTGAACAAATCCAACAAGTTAAGCAACAGGTTGTCTTCCGTTTTGCAACCGATCCGGGAATTTCCGGAGAGATGCTCATGACGATGGCCACCCAATCTTCTTATCCGATTTCATTTGGTACCTCTGCCAATACTAACCTAGAGATAAAACTACGTCTCCGATCTGTGGTTCAGGAAGAAGTGTTAGAAGCAATTCATAAGACATTAATGGTATTTAGTGGTATTGCCTCAAAAACTCCATCCTGATATAATTGCTTTTAGTGGATACGAAAGGGTGTGTAATCATGAAGAATATCCGGAAGGGAATCATCGCCGGAATGTTAACTTTTGCGTTACTATTGACAGGTTGTTCTTCCCTAGGTGGGGAGCAATGGGCTGCTAAAGTAAATGGACAAGTTATTACTCAAAAAGCGTTTGAATCAAGAATCTCCGATGTGCAAAAGTCCTATGAAGCGATGGGAATGGACTTTAGCACTGAGCAAGGTAAAGAGGCATTGAAACAGGTAAAGAGCCAAATCCTTGAGGGGATGATTGCTTCCCAGCTTGTGATTCAAGAAGCCAAAAAGCTTAATTTAAATCCTGATGATCCTACTATCTTAGAGCAAGAAAAGAATATTATGAAGAGCGTGGGCGATGAGGCTCAATACCAAGAATGGCTTAAGCAACAAGCAATGACCAATGATGAAGTGCGAAATTACTTCGCCCTATCTGCTGAAATCACCAAAGATGTTACCGTTACCGATGAGCAAAAGAAGACTTTCTTTGAAAATAATCAAGATCTCTATGGGGGGAGCGGGGAGCAAGTGCAAGCTCGCCACATCTTGGTAGATACCGAAGAAGAGGCTAAAGCGATTATCGCTCAGCTGCAAGGGGGAGCGGATTTTGCAACATTGGCTAAAGAAAAATCCACGGATACAGGATCAAAGGAATCCGGTGGTTACTTAGGCCTTTTTGGACACGGAGCAATGGTCCCGGAATTTGAAGCTGCTGCTTTCGCACAAAAAGCCGGTACTTATACCACGACTCCTGTTAAATCCGAGTTTGGTTATCATATTATTTTGGTAGAAGATCATAAAGCTGCCACGACTGCCGACTATGAAGCCTCCAAGGAGCAAGTCGCTGCGGATGCTTTAGCTGATGCGAAAGCCCAAAAGTTCGAAGCCTATTTTACTGAGCTGAGGGAAAAGGCGAAGGGGAGTATCGAGTATTCCGCGGAATTTAAGCCGGCTTCCTAAAGCCTTAGCATTGAACTCAATAGTTAAAATCGCGGAAGCTAGACTTAGAAAGACATTTTTTCTAAAGCTAGCTTCCTTTTTTATACCATTTAACTTCTCTGCTACATTGAGTAGTACCTAAACTTTCCGTATCCAGTTTAGTAACTTCATGGAAAAATATGAATAATAGCGATTGACCAGATATATACTATCTATGAAGTTAAAGACAACGCAAAATTTTCCACAGGCAGGACAGTTGTCAGAAATTCGTTGCTTAAATGTGGTCTTGCTGTGTCTGTAACGGCCCCAACCCGGCGGCTCGTAATGACAAAAGGAGGGAAGAGCGTCCATGAAAGCAACAGGTATTGTTAGAAGAATTGATGATCTTGGTCGTGTTGTTATTCCAAAAGAAATACGTCGAACACTTCGCATTCGAGAGGGCGACCCCTTGGAAATCTTCGTCGATCGTGAAGGAGAAGTCATTCTCAAGAAGTACTCCCCCATTGGTGAATTGGGTGATTTCGCCAAGGAATATGCTGATTCCCTCTATGAGGCTACCGGCCATATTGCCTGTATCGCCGATCGAGATGTCATCATCGCGGTCTCAGGGGCTTCTAAGAAAGAGTACTTAAATAAACCCATTTGGTCCGGCATTGAACAAGCTATGGCTGATCGCAAGACCTTCGCACTTAAAGCGGGAGAGGGCAAACAAGATGAGGAGGATGAGCAAAGCAGGTTGACCAGTCAGGTGGTTGCACCAATTATTGCCGAGGGTGATCCGATTGGGGCCGTTCTCTTGATGTCTAAGGATCCTAATGTTAAAATGGCCGACCTAGAGTTAAAATTAGTAGAGACGGCTGCAGGCTTTCTAGCCAAGCAAATGGAGCAGTAGTCCATATAAAGAGGTAAGAATGAAGCGGCATTGGCCGCTTCATTTTTATTGCAAGAATAGATGTGATACAATCAATTAGGAAAGTTTAGGCAAAATAATGAGTTTCGTGGCAGCTCGCCATGGATGATCCCAGGAGGATGTTGATGATTAACGTATTGCATGTGGTGGGCTTAGGTCCGGCAGGGCTGGAATCTATGACCCTCGGCGATTATCGAATGATAAAGCAGGCCAAAAGGATTTTTTTTCGAACTGTAAATCATCCTTGCGCTCAGGAGTTACTTACCGAGGGACTCCAAGTGGAATCTTTTGATGATCTCTATGATCAAGAAGAATCCTTTGAGAAGGTCTATGAGGGAATCGTTAAACGCTTGGAGAAAGAGTGTAAGATATACCCTGAAGTGGTCTATGCTGTTCCGGGCCATCCGACGGTGGCTGAGCGCAGTGTTCAACTGCTGGTGGACAAGTTAGCGAAACAAGTGGAGATTCAGGTTCATCCGGCCTTGAGCTTTCTCGACCCACTTTTTTCGGCGATTTCTATGGATCCTGTGGAAGGGTTTTTGCTGCGTAATTATGATGCGCTCAAGGAAAGTGGTATAACCGGTAAGGAATGGCTGGTTATTCCCCAGGTCTATGATGGACTCATTGCTTCGGAAGTGAAGTTGGACCTTATGGAAGTGTACGCAGATGAGGCTGAAGCTTATGTGGTTCAAGCCCTCGGGACAAAGATGCAAAAGGTGTTGAAGTGCCAACTCTTTGAGTTGGATCATCAAAGCTTTAATCATTTGACGACAGTTGTGCTACCGCCCCATAAGGCTGGCATCTCCATGGCCAAGCTTTTGGAGATTATGAAGACCTTACGTAGCCCGGGGGGGTGCCCATGGGACCAAGAGCAGACACATGTCTCCCTCAAGCCCTACCTTGTTGAGGAAAGCTATGAAGTTCTCCAAGCTATTGAAGCCCAGGATATGTATAATTTAGCTGAAGAATTGGGAGACTTATTACTACAAGTAGTATTTCATGCCCAAGTAGCGCAAGAGGCGGGGGAGTTCCAGTTTCAAGATGTTCTACGCAGTATTATTGAGAAAATGATTCGTCGCCATCCCCATGTTTTTGGGGACGTTGAGGTGAGCAATTCTACGGAGGTCTTAAGAAACTGGGATCAAATCAAGCAAAAGGAAAAGGGGGAACAAGAATCAGAAGAGTTGTTTAGTTTCCCTAAAGGATTGCCGTCCTTAATGCTGGCGGTGAAAACCCAAAAGAAAGTGGCCAAGTTCGGTTTTGATTGGCCTGATTCCGAGGGCTCCTTGGCCAAGGTTTATGAGGAACTGCAGGAATTAGAAGAGGCCATGGGCCATGGAAAAGGGATTGAAGAGGAATTCGGAGATACGCTCTTTGCCCTTGTCAATTTATCCCGATTTCTTGAGTTGGATCCAGAAGACGCCGTTCGTAAGACTGTTGGAAAATTCCAGAGACGTTTTTTAGAAATGAAGAAATTAGCAGAAGATGAAGGGGAGAATTTGTTGAATTTAACCCTAGATCAGATGGATAAGTACTGGGAAATGGCCAAAATGAGAGAAAAAAATGAAGAGATTGGCAACAATCCATAAATAAAAGCAGGAGTTTGACTATTTATCGCGAAAATATAAGCTGAAACTCAATACATATTTGGGAGGGAATCATTTTGAATAAGGCTGATTTAGTGGCTGCGGTAGCAGAAAAAGCCGAAGTATCAAAAAAGGATGCTGAAAAGGCAGTCAGTGCTGTATTTGCTTCAATCGAGGAAGCATTAGCAAAAAACGAGAAAGTACAATTGGTTGGTTTCGGAACTTTCGAAGTGAAAGACCGTGCAGAGCGTACTGGTAGAAATCCTCAAACCAAAGAAGCCATTGTTATCCCCGCTTCGAAGGTTCCTGGATTTAAAGCAGGTAAAGCCTTAAAGGACGCTGTTCAAAAATAATACATCTCGAGATTGGGTCAGGTCCTATGGGCCTGATTTTCTCTATGGTCAAGTTTTAAGGGGAATACACATGCGGATTGATAAATATTTAAAAGTTTCCCGTCTAATTAAGAGAAGGACGGTCGCCAAGGATATCTGCGAAGGGGAAAAAATACAAGTGAATGGCCGTATTGCCAAACCCTCCGCTGAAGTTAAGCTAGGCGATATCGTAACCATGGAGATGGCTCGTCATCTCCTAGAAGTGCGCGTTCTCTCTACACCTAACAGTGTGAAAGCTAATGAGGCTCATCTGCTTTATGAGGTCTTGAAGGACGAAAAGCGGGGGCAACTAGAGGAATAGAAAAAGGACTGGGAACAGCTCATCTCAGGACAAGGTTTTTTTCGCTTTAAGTGAGGCGAGGAAGAACCTTGTCTTTTTTTATTTCAGGCCCAAGGCAGTTTCAGATTGCTATGTCTAAATTTAAGCTGTTGAGAATATGGTTTAAGAAGAAGCGTAAAAGGGGGGAGCTGGGAAGTATGGAAAAGAGTCCATCCAATCACCGGCTGGCCATGGATAATCGCCAATTTCTTTCGATCACAGGGGTGTCTAAGGTACAGTCCTTTGATCCTAAGGAGATATTATTGGAAACTATCCAAGGTGTATTAAGCATAAAGGGAGAGAAGTTAGGGGTTAAACACCTAGACCTGAAAGCCGGGCAAGTCGAGGTTGAGGGACAAATTGACGCCTTGGTCTATCCCCGCCATGGGGGATCAAGACAAAATATCTGGGCAAAAGTCTTCCGCTAAATCTGCATCTGCAAGCTGTCTGGACGAAGATAAGGGGAGGGATGGATGATTTCCGACTTTGTAGCCTTAATCTGGGTCGTGGCAGCCGGTGCGGCTGTCGGCTTAGTTTTTGATTTTTATCGCTCCCTGCGCAAACGGCTGGGGTGGGGAAAGTTTTTAACCGTTGTCGGAGATTTGATTTTCTCTGCTGTGGCCTTGTATTTGCTATTCAGGTTCTTCTTGAAGGCCAATCATTTGGATTTTCGATTTTATATTGTGTGGGGCAGCGCCTTAGGACTTTTTCTTTATTCACGAATCCTGAGCCCTGTAGTTGTATGGTTACTTTTCAAATGCTATTGGCTAATCGAACGGTTTATGGGGCTCATTTTAAGTCTTTTAAGTATTCCGATTAAAATCGTGAGGGCTTTGATGGGACCGCCTTATGCTATCTTACGGTGGTTTAGCCTTTTACTATTCCGTATAAATGAGGCTTTATGGGGAGAGTCTCTAGTAAAAATCCGTAAAAAAGCGATTAATTTTTGGAATCGCCTCTTTCCGCCTAGGACCAATGGGTAAATTTAACATGGAAGATTGATAAATGGGGCGGTCCTATGTATAATAGGAGGTGTCCACAATTTGTAGTGTCTTTGTCCCCGGTTTGTCCATATTTTGTCCACAAGTTAAGCACAGTTTGTGGATAACTTTCTGAGAATGTGGACAAATAAAACAAAGTGGAATAGTGGCTGGTAGTCATCGGACAAATTCGCATAAGACAGGTGGATGCAGTGCATTTAGAGATTCGAGGTTTGGAAAAGTTGAGCTTTCGAGAGCGACAAGTGGTTGTCTTAAAGGAAAGCGGAAAATCTCAAGAGCAAATTGCCAAGAAATTGCATCTTAGCCCAAGCTCGGTGGCGACCTTACTCAATCGGGCCAAAGGGAAGGGCTATCAGATCGTTTGTATTATTCCAGAGGCTGAACTTGGTCTAGGAGGGTATGATTTTGACGAAGAGGAATCCGACAGCTAAAGAGTCCCGCCCCAAGACCCGAAAGCGTCGCCTTCGGCCTATTCAGACAGCCATCATCCTGTGCATTACCCTTGCTCTTATTAGTTCTGCATATCAGTTGGTTGAGCTCCGTCAAGAGGTTAATCAGAGTATCGCTCAGCTAAATGTTGAGAAGGAAGCTTTGCTCGTAGAGCAGAAGCAGTTAGAAAAGGAAATTCTGGAGCTGAACACACCCAGTTTTATTGAGCAATTAGCCAGGGAGCAATTAGGATTAGTGCGTAAGGGTGAAATCCGCATTGCGCCAAAAATGGAATAAAAATAAATGATTCAGTAAAAATTTGTAAGGCTACTCCTGAGTTGTTGCCTTGACAGTTCTCTTCATAGAAAGATATAATAAAAATAATGACTTAAAACATCACAAGGAGGAGTTTACTTCGTATGGCCATTGCGGTTGGCACTATAATTGAAGGTGTGGTTACGGGTATCACAAATTTTGGTGCTTTTGTGGAATTGCCCGAGAAAGTTACAGGCCTGGTACACATCTCAGAAGTTGCAGATGCGTATGTAAAAGATGTTAGGGATTACCTGAAGGAACAAGACCACGTGAAAGTCAAAGTGATTCACGTCGATGAAAAAGGGAAAATCGGACTATCGATTAAGCAAGCTAATCCGGCCCCGCCCCCAGCACCGCGCATAAACCCGCGGGAACGTCGTCAACCAACCGTATCCTTTGAAGATAAATTAGCTAAATTTATAAAGGATAGCGATGAACGGCAACTGGAATTCCGACGTGCGACTGAATCGAAGCGCGGAGGAAGAGGATCAAGCCGTTACTAGAAGCTGAAGAGTGCTATAGATAGATGACCGCCATAGGGCGGTCATTTTGCATTTCTTCCGGACCTCCATGCTCCTCAGGATGCAGATGAATGGAGAATTTTGAAGTTTGAGCGAGAAGAGTAAAGGAAACGCGTGCGAATCGTGAAAAGAGTCGAAAATTAATGCGAATTACCCCCTTCCCTAGACAAGCTTTGCCAAATCTATCAGTTATAATATTGGTATTATATGGTAAGAGGTGAGGGAATGGCTGAATGGGCTACATTGAAACCCAAGCAAGGTTTACGGAAGGAAAGGTTGACTCTGGAAGGGCATTTTTGGCCTTTTATATTAGGAATGTTAATCGCACGGGGAAGTATTATGGAGTTATACCCCTTTGGTATAGGCTTCGGAGCCGCATTGATGTTGCATGGGCGCAAGGGCACTATTGTGGGATTGTTGGGAGTAACGGTAGGAGTAGCTTCTTTGTTCATGGAGGATTTAGCTACTTCGTTGCAGATTTTGCTGACGTTACTTGTTTTGAGTCTTTTTGTTCCTCGACTACGCGGTAGTAAGCATGAAGGGCTTTATCTAGGGCTAGTGGTAGCGCTTGTTACCGGGTGTGTGGCCTTCATCGTCATGAGGCTCGGTCAACCTGAAGTGATGATCGGAGCGAAGGCTGCAGTGTTCGGTATACTGAATGGTGGCTTAGCTGTGGTCTTTTGGTATGCTTGGCGTTATCAGGATGCTATCTGGCGGGGGAGCTTCACCCGGGAACAGGGGATGGCTTGGTTATTTGTCTTGATCGGTGTTTTAAGCGGTTTGCAAGGGGTGGCTTTTAAGGGGATTGATTTTTCTGTGGTTCTCCTCAGTTTTTTCGTTCTTTTTATTGCCCAGCGTTTTGGTGCGGGAACAGCTGCTGGAGTAGGGGCGCTGTTAGGGTTTTTGCCTCAGTTGGAATTTAATCCGCAGAATCTTATGACCGCTGGAATTTATGGCTTGGCAGGGTTTGGCACGGGGGCCTTTCAGAAGCTGGGTAAATTTGGGCTGGGTGTTGCCTTTATGAGTATAACAATGATGTTCACAGCCTATCTCCAGCCAGAGGTTCTTTATTCACAGCTCTTATCCTCGGGCATTGGTCTTCTGCTTTTTTTATTATTTCCTAGTTCGTCTCCGCAAAGTGATTTTTTAAAGGACAAGCCGATGCCGGAAGTAGAATCAACGGTAATGAAGGTGAAGACCGTAGCGGAGATTTTCGATCAGATTGCCTACAGTGCTCAAGCTGCGGAGGCTGAGGTAGGGAAGTCCAAACCGGAAATACCGGAGCTGATGAACGTTCTGGTGGAGAGGGTTTGCAAAAATTGCCCGACCATTGATACCTGCTGGACCAGAGAATTCTATCGGACTTACCACCTCTTATTCAATCTATTTGAATGGGTGGAACGGGAAGAAGAGATCAACGTTCAAAACCTACCGGTGGAGTATAAACGTCATTGTGGGAAGCTCAAAGAAATGCTTCTCGGTGTCCAATTCATTATGGAACATGAAAAGAGTATTGAATCTTGGCGATCAAGGTTGACGACCAATCAAGAAGCCTTAGCCCGCCAGTTTCAAAGCGTATCCCAAGTGATCGGGCACCTAGCCAAAGAACTTAATACTCGACATAACCTTGAGCAGGTTAAGCCATCCAGCCTTGCCAGACGGCGCAGACAGTTCTTGGATGTGGGAGTAGCTACCTTTACCAAAAAGGGGAATACCATATCCGGGGATAATTATGCCTCCCTAGCCTTTTCGCCTACCCAACATGCCTTTGTGGTCAGCGATGGGATGGGAGTAGGTGAACGGGCTGACAAAATGAGTTCCACCGCCCTGAGTCTTTTAGAGCAATTATTGACTACGGGCTTTGAACCGGAGAGTGCGATACAAGCCCTGAACTCTATTTTGGTTTTGCGTTCCCCAGAGGAAAGCTTTGTCACTTTAGATATTGGGATTATGGATTGTGAGTCAGATGGACTCAAGCTCATCAAGGTGGGAGCTTGTCCTTCCTATATTGTCGGCGAGGATGCGATTCGTAAATATGAATCCTCCAGTTTGCCTGTAGGGATACTTAATCATGTGGAGATTCCGGTCATTGAAGAAAAATTGCGGTCAGAAGAGTATTTAGTGCTTGTTACTGATGGAATTCAGGATATACTAAAAGATGGGACCGATTGGTTAAAAGATTTTTTATATAGTCAACACCCAAGTACGGCGCAAGAACTCGCGGACGCTATCATTCGCGAGGCAAGAAGAATGAGCGACAATGAAATGTTGGATGATGGAGTTGCCATGGTTGTAAAGAAGAACGTACTTGACTAAGGGTAGCAATGGGCTATTATGATGGTGATAGATGAAATCAAATAAGGAGGATAGAGGCTTTGTACGAGAAGCTAAAGCAGCATGTTTTGCATAAGCAAATTCCTCCTGGGTCAAGGATTTTGGTAGCCGTATCAGGTGGGCCGGACTCCATGGCCCTGGCTCATATCTTATGGCGTTTTATGAAGGAAAATCAACATCAGGAGATAAGTTTGGTTTTGACTCATGTCCATCACGGTGTACGCAAGGAATCCGATGAGGAAGAGAAGATGGTGACTCGCATGGCAAGGGATTGGAAAATACCTTGTCTTATTCATCGTTTCGACTCGAAGGGTTATGCCAAATCTGTAGGCAAATCCTTTCAGACAGCGGCTCGTGAATGGCGCTATGCTCGCTGGGAGGAGGATCTGCAGCAGGAGAACTGCTCGCTTCTGGCAACAGCGCACCATTTGGGAGATCAAGCAGAAACTGTGCTTTATCGTCTTCTACGTGGTAGTGGATCAGCGGGGTTAGCCGGCATCTATCCGCAAAAAGGGAAACTCATTCGTCCCCTTCTGGGAGTCGCGAAAGAGGAGATTTTGCAATATTGTCGAAGTGAGAACTTACCCTATGCTATCGATTGTTCAAACGCTGACCCAATCTACACAAGGAATAAGATACGGCTAGAGCTTCTGCCCGAGCTGCAGAGAGAGTATAATCCTCAGATTATGGTGACTTTAGGTCGTATGGCGGAGCTTCTGCGTTGGGATGAGGAATACTTAGAAGAGAAAACTGAAGAGGCTTGGCAAGAGGTCGCCTTAGAAAGTACGGAACAGCGGGTTGTTTTGCACGTGAAAGCTTTTGAGCTCCCCAAGGCCATCTTATCGCGTTTGATTCGCAAGGCCGTCTCGAGGGTTTCGGGAGAACCACGGGGGATAGGCTATTCTTATGTGGACCGGATTATTGCTTCCTTGGGGCAAGTCGGTTGGAGTCAGGATCTGCCTGGACTAAAGATTGTAGTAAATTATCAGGGAGTGTGTTTTCTGAGTGTCGGTCTGGGGCAGGATATAGGTATAAGTAAGAATGAGCTTGATCTTTCGCCATTACCCCAAGAAGTTCACTGGGGGGAATGGTTGTATTGGCAGGATGCCCAAGGTCAAATGTGGCAGGCCGGTCTTTTCAATCTGGAGAGCCAAGGAGATTGGCTAGAGTTTAAGAACAAAAGCGTAGACCAAGTCTTTTTTGATTTGTACACTTTAAAAAATCACTATGCAGAACTGCAGTGGCGCCGCCGTCAAGAAGGGGATTGCCTCTGGATTGCTGGGGTGGGTCATAAATCCTTGAAAAAGGTTTTCCAGGATGCCAAGATATCTGCCTCGCACCGCCAAGCAATACCTCTACTCGCCTTAGACGATGAGATTCTCTGGATTCCGGGGGTAAAGGGAGGAGAGCGCTTTCGAGGTCAGCAGGAAGGCGCCGTCGGACTCCTGATGAAATGTCTGGAGGATTCCTGCGGGTAATGAAGGGTCGGAATAGCACAGAAGAAGAAAGGCTGGATTCGTTGTAAAAAGGCCTTTCCTGTGGTATAATATTGCATATTGTCTCGTAATATACCTAGTTTTTCCATTTGAGAGGGGAGGACCTAACTTTTGAAGTTTTTCAAGAATTCTGCGATATATCTTTTGATTATTTTGATTGCAGTTATGTTTATCAAATTGTCCAGCACACCTGCCGCACAACCGTTGGATATGGATTATACGACATTCTATAACGCGGTGGTTAACGATCAGGTTCAAGAAGTTGTAATCAATGCTGATGACAATGTGAATACCTATGAGGTCACGACGAAAGATGGCAAACAATACAAAGCCTTAGGTGAAGCAGACGACGATGCACTGGCTGAGCAGATGCTCAATCATAGCGTAGTTATGCGTACCAATCCGCCACCAGTAACACCTTGGTGGGCTGGCTTGATTACAACGCTCTTGCCAATTCTCTTAATCGTAGGCTTTTTCTTCTTTATGATGCAGCAGTCCCAAGGTGGGGGCAATCGCGTGATGCAGTTTGGCAAAAGTCGCGCTAAACTGGTCAGCGATGAAAAGAAAAAGGTGACCTTTGCCGATGTAGCAGGTGCCGATGAGGTAAAAGAGGAGCTCGCGGAAGTAGTGGAGTTTCTTAAGTTTCCCAAGAAGTTCAATGAGCTGGGAGCAAAGATTCCTAAAGGGGTACTGCTCTTTGGCCCTCCCGGAACGGGTAAAACACTTCTGGCGCGTGCTGTAGCCGGGGAAGCGGGTGTACCCTTCTTCAGCATCAGTGGCTCGGACTTTGTGGAGATGTTTGTTGGGGTCGGGGCTTCTCGTGTCCGTGACTTATTCGAACAAGCCAAGAAGAGTGCACCCTGCATTGTGTTTATTGACGAGATTGATGCGGTAGGTCGTCAAAGGGGTGCCGGGGTAGGCGGCGGCCATGACGAAAGAGAACAAACCCTGAACCAATTGCTTGTTGAGATGGATGGATTTGAAGGTAATGAGGGAATCATCATTATCGCAGCAACCAACCGTCCAGATATATTAGATCCAGCCTTACTGCGACCAGGACGTTTTGACCGCCAAGTTGTGGTCGATGTTCCTGATGTTAAAGGCCGTGAGGAGATTCTAAAAGTCCATGTTAAAGGTAAACCCATGAGCAGTGAAGTGGAGCTGAGTGTTTTAGCTCGGCGCACACCGGGCTTTACGGGTGCTGACCTTGCCAACCTTGTGAATGAAGCTGCCCTGCTTTCCGCTCGTCGGAATGAGAAGGAGATTAAAATGAATGCCCTTGAGGATTCTGTGGAACGGGTTATCGCCGGACCGGAGAAAAAAGCTCGGGTGATCAGTGACTTTGAAAAGAAACTTGTTTCTTATCATGAGGCAGGCCATGCTCTGGTTGGAGAGCTGCTCACGCATACTGATCCTCTGCATAAAGTGTCCATTATTCCACGGGGACGCGCGGGTGGATACACCCTCCTGTTACCTAAGGAAGATCGGAATTACATGACGAAATCACAACTCCTCGATCAAGTCACCATGCTATTAGGGGGACGAGTTGCTGAAGCGTTGGTTCTTCATGAGATCAGCACAGGGGCCTCCAATGACCTAGAGCGTGCTACCGGTTTGGTCCGTAAGATGATTACAGAGCTGGGGATGTCTGACGAGCTTGGACCTCTTACCTTTGGACAAAAGGAAGGTCAAGTGTTCTTAGGTCGTGATATTGCCCGTGATCGCAACTATAGTGAAGCTGTAGCTTACTCTATCGATAAGGAAGCTCGCCGCATCATCGATGAGTGTTATCAGAAAGCGCAGAATCTCATTAAAGAGAACATGCATAAACTGAACGCTATTGCTAACACCTTGATGGCGCAAGAAACGATTGATTCCAAAGAATTTGCCGCTTTAATGGCTCAATTCGATGAGCCAGCGGATGGAGCACAAGCTATCTCACCTGTCTTGGAACCGTCTGAGGCTCAGGCTGAGGAGAGTTCAAACGATATGGCGAGCAGTGAAGATATTCAACCATCAACTCCAGAAAAGAAATTAGATGGGGTAGGGAACCCTGAAACCACCGAGGAATTGAGTGGATCAACCTTAGAAGAAGAAAAAAACAAGATTGATTAGGGAGGATATCTATGGAAAAGACCTTCATCATGCTTAAGCCGGACGCAGTACAGCGCGGTCTAGTTGGGCAAATCCTTGGACGCTTTGAAGCGAAGGGATGCAAACTGGTGGGAATGAAACTCATGAAGGTTGACAAAGCCCTTGCAGAACAGCACTATGCTGAACACAAGGGAAAAGGCTTTTATGAACCCACGGTTGCCTATATCACGTCTTCTCCTGTGGTGGCCATGGTTTGGGAGGGCAAAAATGTGGTGGTGATAGCCCGTGAGCTCATGGGTGCGACGAATCCTGCAAATGCCAACCCGGGTTCCATTCGTGGCAGCTTCGGTATGGATATCAGCCGTAATGTGATTCATGGTTCTGACTCTGTGGCTAGTGCAGAGCGAGAAGTTGCCCTTTATTTTAAACCGGAAGAGCTATGTGACTATTGTAAAGCGGGCGAAGAGTGGCTCAGCGAGTAATAGAGAATTTTAAAAGGACACCAAATCGGTGTCCTTTTCCCACTATGTCGATAAAGGTCTGAGGTGTGTAAAATGGAACTGCCGAAAAACGGCAAAATGATGCTGACAGTGGCTAGCCTAATCTTAGGCGTGCTTTTTATTTCCCTGCTCAAAGCTACAGGGACGACAGGGCCAGCAACAAGAGCGGATACAACTCTAGCTTCCCTTGTGCAAATTGGACAGGAAAACGAACAGCTAAAAAATGATCTTGCGAAGTTGCAAGAGGAAATGGGCAAATTCCAAGAGGGACAGAATGCCTCGAAACTGGTATTAGAGCAATTGGAAAAGTCCAAACGTAACTCCGGGCTATCCAAGGTCACAGGACCCGGAATACGGGTTACTCTCGATGATGCTTCCAATCGAGAATATAGCGAAGAGGATATCTCCTATTATCTCATTCATGAGGAATATATTCGCCAGATTGTCAATTGGCTTTGGAATGGTGAAGCAGAGGCCATTGCCGTCAATGGGCAGCGGATTATGGGTAATACAGAAATTTTTTGCAGTGGTGCCTTTATCCAGATTAACGGCACTCAGCACATGCCACCTTATGTGATCGAGGCCATCGGCGATGTAAATTATCTGCAATCTGCCCTGAACTTCTACTTCTGGGACCGCTTAGGCGAATACCAGGAACAATACGGGATTACTCGTAGGCTCGAGGTGCCCACTGAACCGTTAGTCATCCCAGCAGGTAAGATTCAACAATTTCGCTATACAGAACCTGTGAAGGAGGCGAAATAATGAAGAAGTTATCTCTTGCTATTCCCTTAACGCTGGTAGCTATTGTACTGGGATTTTTACTTACTTTACAGATGCAAACTCAGAAAAGTGTGCTTGAGCTGGAGAAAATACAGGCCCAAAGGGTGGCCTCCGTGACTAATTTTCTTACCGAAGCCCAAGAGGAAAATAAAGTCCTCAAAGAGCAGCATAAAGAATTAACTGCTCAACTGGAAGGTGCACGCCAAGAAGGGGGAACCAGTCCGGCCCTTCTTGCTGAATTGGATCGCTATCGAATGATGGAAGGAACTGTGGATGTCCAAGGTCCGGGAATTATGATTACTATAGATGACAGGCAGCAGGAGCACAAAGTAGTATTCCCTTTGTCCACCGATGATTTATTGAGAATTATCAACATCCTCAAGCTGGCCGGGGCAGAGGCAATTAGCGTCAATGGTCAGCGCATTGTCGGTTCTACCTCCATCGTTTTGAGTGGAACCTCCACCCAGCTGGTCAACAAAGTCCCTATTACGCGTACGGATGGAGTCCCTTACGAGATTTTAGCCAGCGGCAATCAGGATCAACTTTTGGACTATTTTACAAATCTTGAAGCGCCTGGCTTGAAGCAATATGGAATGAGCGTGAGTGTCGTGCGGAAAACAGTAAGCATTCCTTCTTATAAGGGAGTTTCGCCGGTGAAGAAGCCCGAATCCTAAAAATTCTGTATTTTTTTAAAGCTTGTAAGAAATTAGCAGGGAAACTTATCTTCACGCCGAATAAAAATAACAGGACTGGAGTAAGAGCTAGAAAAAAGGGCTTTTAGTACCGAGCCAAGTGGAAAAGGAGTGAACTTAATTGAAAACAGATATCGAAATTGCACAAGAGTCAACGATGAAACCCATTATGGATGTAGCACAGGGCTTGGAATTGTTAGACGATGAGATTGAGCTATATGGAAAATATAAAGCCAAGATCAATCTTAGTGCCTGGGATCGCCTTAAAGATCGACACGATGGACAACTCATTTTAGTCACTGCCATTAATCCGACTCCCGCAGGAGAAGGTAAGACCACCACAACAGTTGGACTAGGGCAAGCAATGGCTAAGCTCGGTAAGAAGGCCATGATCGCTTTGCGTGAACCTTCCCTTGGACCATGCTTTGGTATTAAAGGGGGAGCCGCTGGCGGTGGATACGCTCAGGTCGTGCCCATGGAGGATATCAACTTGCACTTCACTGGCGATTTCCATGCCATAACATCTACCCATAACTTACTAGCGGCACTCTTAGATAATCATATTCAACAAGGTAACTTACTCAACATTGATTCGCGTCAAGTTGTGTTCCGTCGTGTTATGGATATGAATGACCGGGCCTTGCGTAAGATTATTATCGGCCTAGGGGGACGGACAGAGGGAGTTCCCCGGGAGAACGGCTTCGATATTACAGTTGCTTCCGAGATTATGGCTATTCTCTGCTTAGCCAAGGATTTAATGGATCTTAAAGAACGTTTCGGTAAGATCGTAGTTGCCTATACCTATGAGGGTAAGGCTGTGACCGCTCACGATTTGGAAGCAGAAGGGGCTATGGCTCTGCTGATGAAGGATGCCATTAAGCCGAATTTGGTACAAACCTTAGAGAATACACCGGTATTTATTCACGGTGGTCCTTTTGCCAATATTGCTCATGGTTGCAATAGCGTCGTGGCCACTAGGCTGGCTCTTAAGCTGGCTGACTATGTCATTACTGAAGCCGGATTCGGTGCAGACTTAGGCGCTGAGAAATTTTACGATCTGAAATGCCGTTTTGCTAACTTGAAGCCGGCGGCTACGGTAATTGTAGCTACGGTGCGTGCTCTCAAGATGAATGGCGGGGTGGCTAAGGAAGATTTAGGTCCCGAAAATTTGGAAGCCTTAGCCCGTGGAATTGTTAACCTAGAAAAACATATTGAGAACATCGGCAAATTTGGTGTGCCTGCCGTCGTCGCCATCAATCGATTCCCTACCGATACGGAAGCTGAACTAGAGTTTATCGCTCAACGTTGCCGTGAATTAGGGGCTGAGTTTGCACTCTCCGAGGTCTTCACCAAGGGTGGAGAAGGTGGTATTGAGCTAGCCAATGCTGTTCTCAATATTCTTGACAAGAAAGAATCTAATTTCCATGTGCTCTACGATTTGGATCAGCCTATTGCCAAGAAAGTGGAAACCATTTGTAAAGAGGTTTATGGTGCAGACGGTGTGAATTTTAGCAAAGAAGCGCTAACCTCCATGAAGAAATATGAAGACTTAGGCTATGGCCAACTGCCAATATGTATGGCCAAGACCCAATACTCCTTAACAGATGACCAAACAATTCTGGGTCGTCCAACTGGATTCTCGATCACAGTTCGTGAACTGCGCTTATCTGCAGGAGCAGGTTTCCTCGTCGCCATCACGGGTGCAATTATGACGATGCCTGGACTACCTAAGCGTCCGGCTGCCTTAAGAATGGATATCGATGCTGAAGGGCGCATTACGGGTCTCTTCTAAAATGTATGATCTGGATTTGCCCCAGAAAGGATTTTCTGGGGCTTTTTTTTAGGTAAAAGGGTGTGAAACTGATTATTATTTCCGAATGGAAATGGGCAAGGTATAATCATAGACAGGAGGAATGGCAAGGATGCGCTCCATGCCTCGCGTAAATCACATAATCCAACACCAAAGCTATGAAGATCATTGCCGGAAGAACACACAGGCTGAAGAGAACCGGATTTATTGCCGGCATGGATCGGATCATGGGTTGACGGTGTCTAGGATTGCTTATATTTTTCTATTGGAAAATCTTCTGGAAGCTGGTACTCGGGGAAGTCAAGAGCAGACATCGGAGATTGACAAAGAAACTATTTATGCTGCTGGGTTGTTACATGATATTGGACGTTGGGTAGAGTACGAAACTCAAGAAGATCACGCATTGGTGAGTGCCAGAATAGCTTTGCCTATTTTGAGGGATTGTGGTTTTTCCTCGACGGAGATTGAGACTATCACCTTAGGGGTCTTAGAACATCGTCTGCCTCCGGATAAGACAAGCAGTCCCCTTGGCCAAGCCTTATCACTTGCAGATGACTGGGCTAGGGACTGCAAAAACTGTCCAAGCCAAGAGACGTGCTATAAATATTCAAAAACGATGGAGGAAATAATCATTTAGGTTGGCTCGATTCTAGGCTAGGAGGATAAGGTATGAAAGATTTTCATCTGCGTTGGATTAAGCTGGATAATGAGACAGAGAGCAAAAAGGCTATGGAAATAATCGGCTCAGACCCAGGAGGGATCGCCCAGATGGCTGGTAAGCCGCTGGGGCGTGCCCTCAAAATTGAAAATGTACCTCTGCATGTCGCGCATATCCTAAAGCAGGAAATGCTTTCACTCGGTGGCGATGCAGCTGTCCATCGGAATGTGATTGTCAATAAGATTGAAGCGACAGATATGCTGCTGGTCGGGACGGTCAAACAGTTTCGGAAGTTAAGTCAAAAACTGTTAGCTCAGCCCTTTGGCTTAAAAGACTTAGGTAAGACGTTAAGAAGTCTTCTAGAAGGCTTTGAACCCCCTCAAAAAAGGGTGCTTTCTTGCCGTGGTAAGGAACTGATTCTCGGAGAGCGGACCCTAATCATGGGGATCCTCAACCTCACTCCCGATTCTTTTTCCGATGGGGGGAAATACGTCACTTTAGATCAAGCATTAAAACAAGCAGAAATACTGGTGGAGCAGGGTGCGGATATCCTGGATATCGGAGCAGAGTCTACTCGCCCAAGCCATGACCCGGTCGGTGCCAAGGAGGAGTGGGAGCGCTTAGAGGCTGTATTAAAGGCTCTCGTGCCACGCCTTTCTATTCCCATTTCCTTAGATACCTATAAAGCAGAAGTGGCGGAGCGGGCCTTGGATATTGGTGTCCATATCATCAATGATGTCTGGGGATTACAAAGAGACTCGAGGATGGCTGAGGTAGTAGGGAAGTACCAAGCTCCAGTCGTTGTTATGCATAATCAAGAAGGGGACAGCTACCATCACGTCATCGGAGATATAATAGCTTTCTTAAAGAAAAGCATATATCTTGCAGAAGAGCAGGGTTTAAAGGGTGACCAAATCATCATCGATCCGGGAATCGGTGGCTCAGCCTTCGGCAAGAATCTAGACTTGGATCTCGAGATTATGAGCCGATTAAGTGAATTCCGGTCCCTGGGGCATCCCATTTTGCTGGGGACATCCCGCAAGTCGATGATTGGTCAGACTCTCAACTTGCCCCTAGATCAACGCCTCGAGGGAACGATTGCGACCAGTGTAGTGGGGGTAGCGGCCGGAGTCGATATTCTTCGGGTCCATGATGTTTTGCCGAATAAAAGAGCGGTCCAGATGGCCGATGCAATCTATCGGCAAAAGAGAGGAGCGAACTTTGTTGGCGCATGATCGAATCGGTTTGCGAGGTTTAAGGTTTTATGGTTTTCATGGGGTGCTGAATGAAGAGAACAGCTTAGGGCAGGTCTTTATTGTGGATATTGATCTATTTACTGATCTAAGTAAAGCGGGAAGAAGCGATCAAGTAGAAGATACGATTAATTATGCTGAGGTCTACACCCGAATTAAGACCATTGTCGAAAAAGAAAGGTATCAGTTGATTGAAAAACTAGCGGAACGGATTGCGGAGGTTATTTTGGCCGGGTTTGTCTGTGAAGGGATTTCGATCACTGTACATAAGCCACAAGCTCCTATACAGGGTATTTTTGATGATGCCTTTGTGGAGATTTATCGTGAGAAGAAATCATGAAAGCTTACTTAAGTTTGGGTAGCAATCTTGGGGACCGGGGAGATTATTTAGAGAAGAGCTGCTTAAAGTTGATGGCTCATCCTGATATACAGGTTCTTAAGAAATCCAGCATTTACGAGACGAAGCCTTGGGGGAAAACAGATCAATCCGACTTTTGGAATCAAGTCCTAGAGATTGAAACCTCTTTGACCCCTTTGGCGCTTTTGGATTATTGTCAAGAAGTGGAGAATTCTTTGGGGAGAGAAAGACTTATACATTGGGGGCCTCGAACCATTGACATTGACCTATTAAATTATGATAATAAACTATGGGATGATCATCGACTTATTCTCCCACACCCTCGTATGGAACAACGGGAGTTTGTCCTTGCTCCGTTACGGGAAATTGCACCGGAGCTCGTTTTGCCTTCGGGCCGAAGAGTTACTGAAGTTCGTGGTGATGGAGACGTATGGCGCCTGGGAGCTGCTGACAATAGTTAACTTCAGACAATATCTAAACGGAATTGTACTGTGGAAGGGTTGACAGGTTGACAGGGTTTCGGGAATTTGCTTATAGTCCATGATTATTTGATAATAAAAGTAAGGCTTTTGAGAATACCGCTTGGATCATTTTGACCGAGACGGCGAAGGAAAGTAGAGTAGGCACCTTCACGTTTGTGGGGTGCTTTTTATTTATTGGAGGAGAGGCAGATGAAGTTTGGCATCATCGGAGCAGGAATCGTTGGCACAGCGATAGCTATTCGCTTGGAACAAGCGGGATATCGTTTGGTTGGGGTACATACACGAAGTGAGAGATCCTACCAACGTTTTTGTCACCATCTTAACTGGGAGAAGCGTCCTTTGCAGGAATGGATTGCTGAAGCGGATCTTGTTTTCATTACAACTCAAGATGGAATGATTCGGGTCGCCGCCGAGGAGCTAGTCCAAAGAAGCCTCTATAAAGAGGGACAAATCTGGATTCACTGCTCGGGGTCTGCGAGCTCCAGAGTGATGCAAGTGAATGGAAATTTGCCAATCAATTATTTATCCCTTCATCCCTTACAAGCCTTTGCAGGGATTGAGCAAGCGGTGGATCTGATTCCGGGAACACACTTTGGTATCGAGGGTGATAAGGAAGATATCGGTGTTGAGATTGTGACTCACTTGGGAGGAATTCCACATCGGCTAGACCCTCAGCAAAAGCCCCTATACCATGCCGGGGCAGTGGTTGCTTCTAATTATCTTGTGACCTTAGCAGGTATGGCGGTTCGCTTATTTGAAAAGGTTGGCATAAATGAAAAGGAAGCCTTGGCAAGCTTGCTCCCCTTAATGAAAGGAGCTATTCAAAACTTAGAGAATGTAGGCCTGCCCCAAGCCCTGACAGGACCTATTGCCAGAGGGGATGCGGATGTGATTCGAGGGCATCTTGACCAAATGCCAGCCGACATCGATTCGGTGTACCGAGCCTTAGGGCTTTATACCTTGGAAATAGGACGACGGAAGATGGAAATGACCGGGGGAGCTTATGCTCAAGAGTCGTGGGAAGAGATGAATAGGCTATTTGCCGAACAAGATAAATTACAGCGCTAGTCGGGAAGGGAAGTATGGAAGATGATAATCTGCAAACTCATTTCGGAGGTTCGACAAATCGTTAAAGACCAACGGGCCAACGGAAGAAGCATCGCCTTAGTGCCTACGATGGGATTTTTGCATCAAGGGCATTTAACCCTAGTAGAGGAAGCGAAGAAAAGCGGGGCCTTCGTGGTGATGAGCATTTTTGTGAACCCCTTACAGTTTGGCCCTAATGAGGATTTTGCCCGGTACCCGCGGGATTTGGAGCAAGATGCTCAAAAGGCAGCAGGCGCAGGGGTTGATATGATATTCAACCCTGAAGTTGACGAGATGTACCCCACGAGAAACCTAACCTATGTGGAGGTTGGTGAGCTGGGAGATACCCTTTGCGGCGCTTCTCGTCCAGGACATTTTCGAGGAGTGACTACAGTGGTCAGCAAGCTATTACATTGTGTTCAACCCGATCGGGCTTATTTTGGTCAGAAGGATTATCAGCAGTACCTGATTGTACGTCAAATGGTTCAGGATTTGAATTTCCCCTTGGAAGTGATTGCGGTACCTATTGTCAGAGAAGAAGATGGGCTGGCCATGAGTTCGAGGAATGTCTACTTGACTCCGGAACAGAGGACAGAAGCGTTGGTGCTCCAGCGGAGCTTGACAGAAGCAGAAAAGTGGGTGCACCAGGGGGAGCGGAGTGCTCAGGTTATCGCCGAGCAGATTAAAGCCAAGATAACGAATGAAACATCTGGAGAAGTGGATTATGTCGAGATTCGTTCGGCAGATGATTTAAGTGCTCTAGCAACACTCCAAGGAAAGGTTCTGATTGCTTTAGCCGTGCGTTTTGGTTCTACGCGCTTGATCGATAATAAGGTTTTGGAGGGGTTATAAATGTTCCGTACAATGATGAAATCCAAGATTCATCGGGCCACAGTTACAGAAGCTAATCTAAAGTATGTGGGTAGCATTACTATTGATGAGGAGTTACTCGAGGCTGCAGATATTTTGCCTAATGAAAAGGTGCAGGTTGTTAACAATAACAATGGGTCTCGACTGGAGACCTATGTTATTCCAGGAGCACGAGGAGGGCGTAAGATCTGTCTCAACGGCGCGGCAGCTCGCTTAGTACAAGTGGGGGATGAAGTCATTATAATTTCCTATGGCATTTTCACTGATGAAGCTGCGAAGAGCTATCTGCCAAAGGTTATTTTTGTCGATGAGAATAATGACCCGGTCAAGATTGCCCACGAAGAGATTCATGGCAGTGAGACTTAAGTAGGTCTTGGGTCTAGGCCCGAATCTGGATTTTTTATTATCCCTAGGATGACATAATGGCAAGTTGTTTCATGAAAGTGGAATGATTACTACAAGGTTAGAGATTAGTGTTAAAGTTTTCAGTTTTGTATTTGAACTTAGTATTATAATAGAAAACAGAGAATAAAGGGATAATTTGGCTGGGCAGGGGGATAAATATGAGACGATTTTTAGTGCCGTGGCACTTGGAGGAAGTACGCGTGCATTCCACCGGGGTATTGGTTCTGGGGAGCGGAATCGCTGGCTTATATACGGCACTTAAGGCAAGTGAGCATTTTGATGTGACGGTATTAACCAAGAAGGGCCTTCCGGAAAGCAATACCAAGCATGCTCAAGGGGGAATTGCGGTAGCTCTGGAGGAGGAGGATTCCCCATCTTTGCACTATGAGGATACCTTGTATGCCGGAGCTGGATTGTGTGAAGCCGATGCTGTACGAGCTTTAGTTGAAGACGGTCCGCTACGGGTTGAGGAATTGATTCGCATGGGGGCTCATTTCGATCAAAAGAACGGTCGGTTGAACTTCACCCGAGAAGCGGCCCATAGTCGGCGGAGGATTCTCCATGCCAATGGTGATGCAACAGGGGAAGAAATCGAAAAGGCCTTGGTAGCTCAAACCCTTGGCCGAGAGCGAATCCTCGTAAGGGAAGAGCAATTTTTTCTGGATCTCTTAAAAAATAGTCAAGGTGAAGTTATTGGCGCCTTGAGTCTAAACGGTAAGAATCACAAGTTGGAGATCTATTTAGCTAAAGCAGTAGTCTTAGCCACGGGTGGCCTAGGGCAACTTTATTGTTATACTACAAATCCGGGGGTAGCGACGGGCGACGGTATGGCGGCGGCTTATCGGGCGGGAGCACAAATGATGGATATGGAATTTGTGCAATTCCATCCCACTGCTCTTTTCATACCTGGAGCAAAGCGCTTTTTGATTTCTGAAGCCGTACGCGGAGAAGGAGCTCATCTTGTGAACGCTCATGGGGAGCGGTTTATGGAGGATGTACCAGGTAAGGAATTAGCTCCTCGGGATGTGGTGGCTCGGGCGATTTGGCGAGAACGAGCTAAGGGTCAGGTGTTCTTAGATTTTCGCCCTATTGGACTGGAAAAGGTGACTCAACGGTTCCCTTTAATCTACCAGACTTGCCTAGATTATGGGATAAATGTGTTAGAGGATCTGCTTCCTGTAGCTCCCGCCGCTCACTATATGATGGGCGGGGTCCGTACAGATCAACAGGGTAGGACAAGCCTCCCTTATCTGTATGCCTGTGGTGAGTGTGCCTGCAATGGGGTGCATGGGGCTAATCGCTTGGCCAGTAACTCCTTGCTGGATGGGCTGGTCTTTGGCGCACGCATCGTCGAGGATATTGTGAAGAGGGCTCAATCTTCTACTCATCCCAGTCCTCAAGTAAGGGATGTTGTCATGGATCCAGAAGATGGGTTGGAGTCTCACTCTAAGGCTCATGTTGAGCGAGAGAACCTCCAAGAAGTCATGTGGGAGTATGTTGGTATCATCCGGGAGAAGGAAGGCCTAGAGAAGGCTATTAACCTTCTTGACCAATGGGATAGCACCTTTCACCCGGGGAGGGAAATCGAAGAATTAGAGATTAAAAATCTCTTAGCTGTAGGAGTCTGTGTTGCTCGGGCCGCGGTGGCCCGTCAAGAAAGCCGGGGGGGCCATTATCGTTCAGATTATCCTGAAGGCTATGCCCATACTATCAACCATTCCATTCAAATAAGGGGGATTAACGATGTTGGCAGCATTCCAGTATCAAGAGCTGATTGAACAGGCCTTACAGGAGGATTTAGGGACAGGGGATTTAAGTGCAGCTATTTTTCCCAAAACGGCATGGACTCGGGCTAAGATATATGCTAAACAAAAAGGCGTCCTTTGCGGTCTAGAAGTGACGAAGCAAATCTTCAAAACCGTGGATGCGCAATTAGATGTCAAAATTCTCGCCAAGGATGGAGAAAAAATCGAGCGGGGGACCGTTGTTATTGAGATTACCGGTCCGGTAAGATCTATTCTCAGTGCGGAGCGTACCGCCTTAAACTTTCTACAGCATCTTTCGGGTGTGGCTTCGGCTACCTATCAAGCTGTGAAGGAATGTGAAGGACTCCCTACTCGGATTACAGATACCAGAAAAACCCTACCGGGTTTACGAATGTTGCAAAAGTACGCTGTGCGGATGGGCGGTGGACAGAACCATCGTTTTGGCCTTTATGATGCCGTCATGCTTAAGGATAATCATATTGCGGCAGCCGGAGGAATTCGACCGGCAGTAGAAGCGGCTCGGCACCAGATTGGACATATGGTGAAGATTGAAGTGGAATGTGAGACCCTCCAGCAGGTGGAGGAAGCTGTAGCTTCGGGAGCTGAGGTCATTATGTTGGATAATATGAATCTGGAGGAAATGCACAAGGCGGTTAATATAGTTAATGGTCGGGCTATTCTGGAAGCCTCCGGTGGCATCAAGAAGGGCTCCGTACGAGCAGTAGCCGAAACCGGGGTGGATGTAATCTCCATCGGGGCTATTACCCACTCTGTCAAAGCGCTGGACTTTTCCTTAGATATCGGTGATATCAAAGCTCAGACGAAGGAACGCTGGGAAAATGGAGAGAATTGTGCGAAATAAGATTTTGGACCTATTGAAGCATCAGCAAGGTGAATATGTTTCGGGAGAGAGCATTAGCGATACTCTCAACATCACTCGGGCAGCTGTCTGGAAGCAGATTCAAGGGTTGAAGGAAGCGGGGTATGACATAGAGGGTCAAACCAGGCGGGGGTATCGACTCTTGAAGACTCCTTCGGCCCTGGATGAATGGGCCTTGCAGCAAGACCTCAGAACAGAGGCCTTAGGGAGGCGACTCCTTCTTTTTGAAGAGTTACCTTCTACTAACGACTGGCTCAAGAGTCTCGCTTTGCAAGATGCGGAGCATGGTACAGTGGTTATCGCGAAGCGTCAGAATTTTGGTCATGGACGGATGCAGCGCCTGTGGGAATCTCCGCAGGGAGGCGTTTGGCTGAGCATTTTACTAAAACCCAGACTGAGCTTAGCTGATGCTGCTAAGCTAACCTTGAGTACCGGGGTCGCCTTAGCTCAAACCTTTAAGGAGCTTTATGGATTAGAAGTGGGAATTAAATGGCCCAATGATCTGGTTTATGAAGGGAAAAAGATTGCCGGAATTCTTGGGGAAGTCGCCGGCGAGTGGAATGCGGTGCAAAGTCTCATTTTGGGGGTTGGAGTGAACGCCAATTTCCCCTTGCAACAGCTTAGCCCTGAGCTAGCCGCGACGACGCTACTGGAAATAGTGGGGCAGGAGGTCAATCTCAATGGGTTGGCGGCCACCTTTCTTTACAATCTGGAAAAGGAAACTCATTCTTTAGAACAGGGCGATCTTCAGGGCCTTATCCGACGTTGGACCTCTTTTGCTGTAGGCATCAACCAACCAGTCCGCATTGACAGAGCTGGGACTGTCTATACAGGAGTTTTTAAGGGGATTCGCGAGAATGGCGAGCTCATCCTTAGCCATGAGGGCCGGGAAATGGCTTTTTCTTCGGGGGAAGTGACCCTAAGAGCGGAGGGACAGTATAGTCCTAATTAACAAGCTCGTAGGAATAGTTTGAGGTCCCTTCAATTGAAGTGAATTCAGCGGTGTAGTCGTCTGGAATAAGATTTTATTTTAAGGAGAATGACGATGATTCTAGTGTTTGACGTAGGAAACACAAATATTGTTTTGGGAGTATACGATCAGAAAGAGCTCATTCATCATTGGCGCATTTCCACAGATAAATCCCGAACAGTGGATGAGTATGCAGTCATCATTAGAAACCTTTTTGATCTTAATGGGCTAAATCTCTCACAGATTAAAGCGGTTGTAATGTCTTCCGTCGTCCCTCCGGTGATGCCGACGCTGGAGTCTCTGGCACGGAAATACTTCAGTGTGGAACCCTTGGTGATTGGACCCGGAGTAAAGACAGGTATGCCAATCGTTTACGATAATCCTCGAGAAGTCGGGGCGGACCGAATAGTTAATGCCGTTGCAGCCTACCATAAATACGGTGGCCCTTTGGTTATTGTCGATTTTGGTACCGCGACAACCTTCTGCGCTATTTCTAGGCGGGGTGAGTATTTGGGCGGCGCTATTGCTCCTGGAATAGGTATCTCCACTGAAGCCTTGTTTCAACGAGCATCGAAGCTTCCCCGAATTGAGATTCTAAGGCCCAAAAATGTCATTGCTAAGAATACGGTAGCGGGAATGCAGTCGGGTATTTATTATGGTTATACCGGCCAGGTCGATCGTGTCGTGGCCCTCATGAAAGAAGAGTTAGGGCCTGATACACGAGTCATCGCTACGGGAGGTTTGGCGGAATTAATCAAGGAGGATTCAGAGGAAATTGAGCAAGTCGATCCCTTCTTGACCCTGGAGGGTTTACTGTTAATCTACGAAAAGAATTTTAATCAACTTCCCTGATAGGTGGATTGGAGAACTATGCGTTTAGGAAATTTTGATTTTGAATTACCCGTGTTTCTTGCTCCGATGGCAGGAGTTACAGATAAGGCCTTTCGAGAGACAGTTCGCTCTGTGGGAGGACGTCATGTCTGGACAGAGATGATCAGTGATAAAGCCTTAACCTATCTGAATTCGCGGACCCTAGAGATGTTGGATCTCTCAGGGGAGGATTCCCCACGGATTGTTCAGCTCTTTGGCTCGGAACCAGAAGTCATGGCGAAGGCGGCAACCTTAGCTGTGGCGAGAGATGCCGACATAATTGATATTAATATGGGATGTCCGACCCTTAAGATTGTCAAAAATGGGGAAGGCTCAGCCTTGTTGAGGGACCTTCCCTTAGCTGAACGGATCGCTGCAGCCGTTGTTAAAGCAGTGGAAGTTCCTGTGACGGTTAAGATGCGTTTGGGATGGACAGAAGATGAGATTATCGCACCTGAATTAGCTAAACGTATGGAAAGTGTCGGCGTCCAAATGGTCAGTGTGCATGGCCGAACCCGTGAGCAATTTTACTCTGGAACAGCTAATCGCGATTGGATCAGGAAAGTAAAAGAAGGTGTAAAAATCCCTGTCATCGCCAATGGGGATATTTTTTCTGTTCAGGATGCCCAAAAGATCCTAAGAGAAACAGGCTGCGATGGTGTGATGGTAGGCAGAGGTGCTCTTGGAAATCCTTGGCTTATTCCGCAAATAGACCAATTTTTAAATCAGGGAATCCTACGAGAAGAACCTTCCCTAGAGGAGAAAATTCGGGTAGCTTCGGAACACTTTGAGCGGGTCCTAAAATATAAGGGGGAACGAGTTGGCCTGAACGAAATGCGTAAGCATGCTGTCTGGTACATTAAAGGAATTCGTAATGCAGCATTATTGCGTGACCAAATCATGCAAACCAAAACATCCGGCGCAATGAAGGATTTATTCCAAAGGATTTTAAAAGAAAATGTATAAGCAAAATTGTATCAGGAAGAATATTAGAGCATATTAGTAACAGAAAATCGTCGGAAAGGGACTTCGCGGGAACCTTGACAATATTTTGAAGTGAACATATAATACGAGTAATGTAAATAGCTATGTTTACATATTATGGAATTAAGGCCCTAATTTTAAATGAAGCGCAAGAGAAGAAGCGCCATGCGTAGGATGAGAAAAGGGAGCGGATTGTGAATGGCCGAAAAGGAAGTAATTTTAACCATTGAAGGATTGAAAAGATTAGAAGAAGAACTAGAACTTCTAAAGACTTTAAAGCGACGCGAAGTGGCAGAGCGAATTAAGCAGGCCATCGAGTTCGGCGATATCAGCGAAAACTCAGAGTATGATGACGCCAAAAATGAACAAGCTTTTATTGAAGGACGTATTATTACTCTGGAGAAAATGTTGAGAAATGCTCGGGTCATCGACGATTTAGAAGGCAGTGAAATTGTCGCTCTCGGCACAACAGTGGTTCTGAGAGATAAAGATTACGGTGATGAAGAGGAATATACCATCGTCGGGTCTGCAGAGGCGGACCCGACTTCCAATAAAATTTCCAATGAATCGCCAGTAGGAAAAGCTGTTTTGGGTCAACCCAAAGGAGTTATCGTGGAAGTTAATGTTCCAGCCGGTATTCTCCACTATGAGATTCTTGATATTCGTTAATCTGTAAGCTATGTATTCTCGCGAGTCTGGGTTTTAGTGAAGGCCATTGATAGGCCGATGTTTTATAATACACCAGAAGGCGGTGCCTTCGGTTGATAGTATATCGCAGCTTGGGCAGTCGCCGTCGTCTCCGGACAACAAGTGCGAAAGCAGTGCTTTCGTCGCGTCAGCCAAGTTTTGTATAATGATAAGTCGGCAAGAGCTCTTGCCGACACTTTGTTTTACCATCAGTGGTGGCGGAGTAAAACTTTTTGACTGGAAATGTTGTTTATTGCCACTTGGTTTTGGTAAAATTATAAAAGGAACTACTGTTGGGGGTATGATTGATGGATGAAGTGAATGATCTCTGGCGGGTACGCTTGGACAAGCTTGCTCAGTTAAGAGAATATGGAGTAGAGCCCTATGCGGATCAATATCAGAGAACACATATGGCCCAGGAAATTTTGGATGGTTTCGAGGCTCTAGAAGGTCAAGAAGTCAAGATTGCAGGCCGTATGATGTCCAAAAGGGACCAAGGTAAAGTTATATTTACGCATGTACAGGATTTTAGTGGACAGATACA
>NC_019903.1:3400000-3624449 GCF_000243135.2 Desulfitobacterium dichloroeliminans LMG P-21439
GGGAGCTCGTTGAACTTGGTGCCAAAGATGGTATTGTTGTGGCAGATATAGACATAATCGGCATCCTCAGAAAACTCTAGATTTTTAAGATCGGGGATATAGCTATAGTTTTGATCTTCAGAAGAAGCGACAACCTTGATCTTGCCATAGAGCTTGCCTTCGCCGATGGCTTTCTTGGCCCATTGCCCGGTATTGAGATGATCGGCAACTCGATTTTTCATAAGATTCATGGGGATCATAGCAAACTGCTGGGATGCTCCCCCTTGAAGAAAGAGGATCTTATAATTATTGGGAACCTGGAGTAGATCCCTCAAATCCTGTTCTGCTTCCTGCATCATTCCCTCGATGGTCTTAGAACGATGGCTCATTTCCATAACGGACATACCTGTTCCCTGGTAATTTAACATTTCTGTGGCTGCTTCTTGAAGCACCTCTTGGGGCAGAACAGCAGGGCCTGCGGAAAAATTGTAAACTTTTTTCATTTTGAAATATCCCCCTTAAATATAAATAATTATAACAGTTAACATATATTGGGTAATCAGAAATAAACAAAACCCACCCCAGCATTGGGGCGGGTTTTCCGCGGTGCCACCCAAGTTCTAGCCGATCACGATACATAGGAATTATCTCAACCACCTTCTTCTTCCAAAATAAGAAGAAGCTATGGTAGTGCATTGCGGAAAATAAATAAAACCTCTCGTCCCTAATTAGGGACGAGAGGTTACTCCCGCGTTGCCACCCATGTTGCCGTATACGGCCAACTTATGTCCGCGATATCGGGCGGAACCCGTCACAATTCATCATTGGCCACTCCGGGATGGAATCCACTGGCTTCATAGACTGACTTGCACCACCCGTCAGCTCTCTTCACCTAATCAGCGTAGGACGTCCGTTCATCGTGTTCAACTATAGATTAACGTTGTTATGATTCTAATCTATTACACTTCGGCTGTCAAGACTTATTTCGCAAAGTTTTTGCAAAAAACTAGTCTGGGTGGAGTAGCTTACATACATCCGCGACCTTCGGGCGTGATCTCCTGAAACCATTCACCGGATGGTTTCTTTATCGGAGAATCACGTGCTCAGGCGCTCCAGGGCCAGCGTACTTATTTCCCAGCTTCTTGTGCTGCCTCTACATTGCCTTCTAAACCGATTGCCACCGCGATGTTGCGCATTCCTTTGATGGTCTCTTCGATAATCTCCTCGAGATCTTTACCGAGGCGATTGGCTCCCTCCTCGATGACTTCCCGATTGACATTCTCCGCAAAGCTCTTTTGCTTCCATTTCTTTTTTACGGATTTGGTGGTTAAATCATGGATACTTTTGCTGGGGCGAAGCAAGGCTGTTGCCGAGATCAGACCGGTCAGTTCGTCAATGGTGAAGAGAACCTTCTCAACATTTTCCCGGGGTTCCACATGATGGACTAGGCCATAGCCATGGCTTTCGATGGCTCGGATGAATTCATCGCTTAATTCTTTGGGGGTGAGTATTTCTCTCGTTTTGCGACAGTGTTGATCGGGGTACATCTCATAATCAATATCGTGGAGGAGGCCAATATTACCCCAAATATTCGGATCCTCTAGATAGAGGGTAGCAAAATGACGCATCACTGCTTCTACCGTCAGTGAGTGACGCAATAGGGTTTCACTTTTCACATATTCATTAAGAAGCTGCCAAGCGGCCTCCCGGTCCTGCGCGTAGTTAGACATTTTTGCATCCTTCTTTCTTGTTTAATTTACCTAGTAAATTTTTTTATTTAATAAGGGAATTTTTGACCCTTGCCCCGATTATACTATCTTTTTTTCCTTTACTTTATTTCGTCCAAGTTAAAGGGAGTTTCTTGGTAGACATAATAGTTCAGCCAATTGGCGAAGAGTAAATTGGAGTGGCCTCGCCACTTGACGGTGGGCTGCTTGGTTGGGTCATCTCCAGGATAATAATTAAAAGGGACATTGATGGTTAGTCCCTGGGCCACATCACGGTCATACTCAGATTTCAAGGTGTGGGGGTCATATTCAGAATGACCAGTTGCAAAAATCTGCCGTCCGCCCTTGGTCCCAACTAAATACACCCCTGATTCCTCAGACTCTGAAAGGATTTCCAGCTCGGGTATCTTTAAGATATCTTCTTTTCTGACTTCCGTATGCCGGGAATGGGGCACATAAAACAGATCGTCAAAGCCTCTGAGCAAACGGACATCCCGACGATTGAGGGTGTGAGGGAATACCCCGAACATTTTCCCCTGTAAAGGATATTTGGGCACCCCAAAAAAGTGGTAAAGCCCAGCCTGCGCTCCCCAGCATATAAATAGTGTCGAAAACACATTGTGTCTACTCCAATCCATTATCTTTTGGAGCTCCGGCCAGAAATCTACTTCTTCAAAAGACATTTGCTCGATGGGCGCCCCAGTAATAATCATCCCGTCAAATTTTTTGTCCTTAATCCCATCGAAGGTCTGATAATACTTAATCAAATATTCCTCTGGTGTATTCTTAGTTAGGTGGGTCTCCGGATAGAGTAGAGTAATATCCACTTGTAACGGAGAATTCCCCAGCAAGCGAAGAATCTGAGTTTCTGTGACAATCTTATTAGGCATGAGGTTAAGAATCACAATACTCAGAGGGCGAATATCTTGGTGTTCGGCGCGACCCTCTTCCATAATAAAAACATCTTCTTTGGTAAGTATTTCAGCAGCAGGTAGGCCATCGGGCACATTAATTGGCATGTCATTCTCTCCTTCAAGCGTTTCAACACATAAGTCCTATAACTAAAGACCCTCTTTACAAGAAAGAGGGTGCGGGTTTCCAGTTCCTCTCTCATCTATCAATGGCTCCATCGCAGGAATTAGCACCGCTGTATTCTAGGGAATACCGGTTGCTGGGCTTCATTGGGCCAGTCCCTCCACCACTCTTGATAAGATCTTGGATTGTATTTAATTCGAGGCAGTCAACGCTATAGAAATTATATTATTACATCTCATTGTTTATGTCAACTGATATATAACAATATCCTTAGTTTTCAGTAAACAGTACAAGGTGTCGACCCCATGGAGCATAACGGTATGGCTTAAAAAATGGGACCTGATCCCATTTTTTAGAAAATCTCTAAACCCACGGGGCAATGATCGGAACCCAAGATTTCTGAGTAAATCACAGCATCCCTAAGTTGGTCCTTGAGACTTTCCGAAACGCAAAAATAGTCAATACGCCACCCTGCATTATTGGCCCGCGCATTAAACATGTAGGACCACCAGGTATACGCCTCAGTCTTATCTGGGTAGAAATAACGGAAAGTATCGATAAAACCCTTCTTCAGAAGCTCGCCAAATTTGGCACGTTCTTCATCAGAGAAACCAGCGTTTTTGCGGTTGGTTTTGGGGTTCTTGAGATCGATCTCCGTATGGGCCATATTAAGGTCTCCACAAAAGATGACAGGCTTCGCCTGCTCCAAATTCTTGAGGAAACTGAGGAATTCCTCCTCCCAGGTCATTCGGTACTCCAGACGAGCCAGCCCCCTTTGAGAGTTGGGCGTATACACCGTGACCAGATAGAAACCTTCGAATTCTAGGGTAATCACTCTGCCCTCTTGATCATGCTCTTCTTTGCCTATTCCATAAGTGACCTTCAAGGGCTCCTGTTTTGTAAACACGGCAGTACCTGAGTAGCCTTTCTTCTGAGCATAATTCCAGTACTGATGATACCCCTCCAGCTGAAAAGGAATCTGGTCTGCTTGAATCTTTGTTTCTTGAAGGCAAAAAATATCCGCCTGTTCTTTTTCAAAGAAGTCCATGAAGCCCTTGTTCAGGCAAGCTCGGATGCCATTGACATTCCATGAAATTAGTTTCATCCCACTTCTCTCCTCTATATTAGTGCTGCTTAGTCCCAATCTCTTGAGCTAACCAAGCCTTTTCTTCATCATTTAAATACGGTTCCAGTTTGGCATAAACCATTTTATTATAGTCAGCGAGCCACATTTTTTCCTCAGCAGTAAGCAATTCTTGATCCACACCCGCAATGTCAATAGGGCAATAGGTCAGGGCCTCGAACCGCATAAATTGACCAGATTCGGTCTCTTCATCCTTAACGACCACCATCATATTCTCGGTGCGAATGCCGAATTTTCCTTCCTTGTAAATACCGGGTTCATTGGTTAAAATCATGCCTTCTTCAAGCTTTACGGTGTTGGGCGTTTGGCTCAGTCTTTGAGGACCTTCATGGACATTTAAGAACATCCCCACTCCATGACCAGTACCGCATTTATAATCAAGACCATATTTCCAGATAGGTTGTCTGGCCAAAACATCGAGATTCGAGCCTGTGGCGCCATGGAGGAATTTCACAGCAGCTAAGGCAATATGCCCCTTTAACACCAGGGTATAATCCCTTTTCTCTTCCTCCGTCAGGGGTCCTAAAACAAGGGTACGGGTGATATCTGTGGTCCCGCCCAAGTATTGACCACCTGAATCCACGAGAAGAAATCCTTCTTGGTTCAAGGTATAGGCGCTATCAGGAGTGGCTTTATAATGCATCATAGCCCCGTGATCCTTGTGTCCGGCGATAGTATCGAAGCTGAGCCCGACACATTCTTTGTTCTCTCTTCGCAGATTATCTAGGTAATCTCCAGCTGTAAACTCGGTCATGTTTTCTTTACCCAAGTTGGTTTTGAGCCATTTGATGAATTTAACCATGGCAACTCCATCTTGGATAGAGCTCGTCCGTAGATTCTTCAGTTCAGTTTTATTTTTAATTGCTTTGAGTAGGGTGGTAGGATTTGTTCCTTCCACCTTTTTCGTTGCGGAAGGGATAGCATGATAAAGGACAGCGTTGAGCGACTCAGGATCAAAGAGGACGGAATCTTCAGCTTGCAACCCTTCCAGGAGCTCAACAATGGCTGTATACTTTGTAATCCGGATCCCTTCCCCCTCCAGCTCTGCTTTCATGGTGCTGGAAACTTTGGTTTCATCAATACATAAATAACAAGCATCTTGAGTGACTAAGACATGAGCGATTGTCACTGGGTTATTCGGCACATCATCACCCCGGATATTTAGAAGCCAGGCGATGTCATCTAAAGCGGTGAGCACATGAACATTGGCGCCCTTATCCTTCATCTGTTCACGAAGGTTATCTAGCTTTTCCCCACGGGAACGACCTGCATATTTTAGGTCATAGATAAATGCATCTGTGGTAGGTAATGTCGGGCGATCCTGCCATAATTCCCCGATTAAATCGCGATTGAACTTTAAGGAAATTTGTCCTTGGTATTCCTTTTCCAGATCTTGAACCTGTTTAGCGGAAAAGACATGTCCATCAAAGCCCACGGAGGCTCCCGCCGGCAAAAGATCCTTTAACCATTCTGAATAACTAGGGACCCGAGGATCTGCCCCACGGAACAAACGGATTCCGGAATTTTGGAGTTGTTTTTCGGCTTGAATGTAATAACGGCCATCTGTCCAAAGACCTGCATCCTTTAAGGTAACCACTACTGTGCCTGCGGAACCGGTAAAGCCCGAGATCCACTGGCGGCATTTGAAATGCTCCGCTACATATTCACTGAGATGAGAGTCGGCGCTCGGCACAATATAGGCGTCCATCTGATTATCTTGCATAAGTTTTCTTAGTTTTGCGATACGTTCTTGCACTATCATTATATTCCCTCATTTTCAATTGTTATTTCTGGTTTATTCTTGAGCATAGTTAAGCTAATACCTAATCAAGTAATTGAATTGAAAATAAATTAATTGTCAAGTTATTATCAAGAGTCACTATTGATTTGCTGATAGGTTGTTCCCTTCTCAGTGGTTATCGCCAGGTATATCTCCCCATAATGGATTTCATTTTCTAACAAATGACCCTGAGCGGCTTGGGCATCAGTTACCCTTAAAGCAATACCACAACCGGCCTTGATGCTTGAGGGTATCGGCATGATACCCACTGAGAAACCTCCTTGTTGCAGGGATTTCTCAGCCAAAATAGCCATATGAGTGTTGGGGAATGTTACGATATAGAGCACATAATACCCCCTAAATATTAATCAACCGCTTCGCTCCGGCCATGATAGTCACGATGCTGTACATATTGGCAATTTCACCAACCCCTAGCTTATCGGAGATGCCATAATAGTTGGTGCAGGTACCGCAAGTTTGAATGTTGGTACCTTGTTCAGCCATAGCCATCAGGTCTTCCAAGCTATTCGAGACACTACTGGTCAGATGGGCTCCCGAATTAAAGAAAAGTAGATGAGTGGGTGGCGGAGTCAGTTCTCTCAAAGAAAAAATAAAACTTTTCAGGAGGATTCGCCCGAGCTCCTCGCTGCCCTCTCCCATAGTATCCCGCCCGATGGCGACGACTAATCCAGAGTCCTCTGTTGCGAGGTCATTCTCCAGCACACAGCCTTCACCAGCTACAATCGTCACCTCAATGACGCCATTTTCTTTTTGAGCGAATTCACTTTGCAGACCCATTTCTGAGGCCATCTTTTGAAGGTTTTGGCGCGCTATATCGTTATCGACGAGTATTTCGATAACTCCCCCCTCTTCACCTAATCCTTCGATAGCCTTTTTGGCACGGATTACGGGAATAGGGCATACTTGTCCTAAAGCATCAATGGTTGCCATTATTATTTCCTCCTATCACTTGGGTTTTCCCTTATCTTGATATGTCTGCTGATTTTCTCACCTGAGGATGATGGGCAAATCGTGGCGCGGTAAAACTTCTCCAATGATCCTGGCTTGAGGTTCTACCTCCTTAATAGCACTTAAGGCATCTCCCCCACAGGCTTTCGGTACACTGAACAGTAAACCACCGGAAGTCTGAGGATCAAGCATTAATTCCTGTAAAGGAAAAGATGTCTTGCCAAAGTCCACAGCACCCTCCATAAAATTACGATTGCGCTGACCGGCGGCAGTTAGTAGAAAACCTTCTGCGTAAGTAAAGGCTTGGGGTATATAAGGTAGCTGAGAGGGATAGAGGACGACTGATGTTTCTTTTCCTGCCATTTCCTGGGCATGGGCAAGCAAGCCAAACCCGGTAATATCCGTACAGGCGTGAACAGGGAAATGATGCATTTTTTCAGCCGCATATTTGTTAAGTCGTTGCATGGAGGTAAGGGCAGCTTCGATAGCCTCAGGTTCTGCCATTTCCCCCCGCAAGGCAGCCATGATGATGCCAACTCCTATAGGTTTGGTGAGTATCAGTTGATCCCCTGGTTGGGGAGTATTGTTCTTCCATATCTCGTGCGGATTGAGACGCCCGGTGACTGCTAAGCCGTATTTCGGCTCTCGATCGTAAATGGAATGTCCTCCGCAAAGGACCACTCCGGCCTCTTGAAGTTTTTCTGCTCCACCTGCTAGAATCTCTCCTAAAGCTTGAAGCTCCTCCCTTTCCGGATAACAGACAATATTGAGGGCAAAAAGAGGGGACCCTCCCATAGCATAAACGTCGCTTAACGCATTAGCCGCTGCAATCCTGCCAAAAGTTCGCGGATCCTCCACCATGGGTGTAAAGAAATCCACCGTAGAAACAATAGCTGTATCTTCACTCATTTGATAAACTGCAGCATCGTCAGAGGCATCAAACCCCACTAGGAGATTTGGATTATGAAAGGTAGGTAACGCCGATAGAACTTTCGATAGCTCACCGGGGCCTATCTTTGCTCCGCAGCCACCCGTAGTACAGCTTGATAAAAACGATTTCATCTTTTTTGGTTCCCCTTTCAACAACTGACCTATAAGAAATTTGCTATTCTTTATGTTGTTATTCTTTATTTTTCTATTATATATGCTATTGCCATTTACATGCTATGACGTTGATATTCTGTACTCATTCTACAAATATTCCACAAGCTATTTGGGGATTCCTTCGTAGCTAAAAGAATAACGATTCTATCATAACGCTTTTTCTTAAGTTATACTATAATTGTATTAATTGTTGCACTTTTCAACTCCGTAGACAAGTGATTCTTACTGTTTAGAAATAACGACTACCTTTGTCGGTACTATTACCCACTAATTTTAGCATTTCATATAGTGGAGGAAATTATGATTTATCTCGATAACGCTGCCACAACATTAATAAAACCTGCCGAAGTCAAAGAGGCGGTTATACAAGCTATGAATACTTTAGGCAATGCTTCCAGGGGAGCTCATCCTCCTGCCTTAAATGCTCTGCGCACCTTAATGGAGGCCAGGATGGAGCTTGCCGACTTTTTCGGTCTTCAAGACCCCTTGAGGGTTATCTTTACTGCCAATGCCACTGCTGCTTTAAACCTCGCCATCGGCAGCATCCAGGGACATATTGTGACTTCGGCAGCAGATCACAATTCCGTGTTACGACCTGTTTATCGGCAGGGGAACTATACTGTGGTCCCCAGTGATGAGAGAGGGCGCATCCCTGTGGATCAGATAGCCGCTGCCCTCCGCCCGGATACAGAAGCAGTTGTTATGACCCATGCCTCCAATGTGACCGGAAATGTTTTTGATATCGAAGCCATCGGCGAGTTATGTGCTGATCGTGGCGTTCGTTTTATCGTCGATGCCTCGCAAAGTGCAGGGCTTTTGCCCGTCCGAATGCATAAAACAATCTCAGCTCTGTGCTTCACCGGCCATAAATCTCTTTACGGGCCCCAAGGTACGGGTGGACTTTGTCTTGGGGAAGGTTTTCAACCCTCCTCCTTGTTGGTTGGAGGAAGCGGGCACCATACCTTCGACCCCCGTCATCCGGAAGAGCTACCCGATGCCTTAGAGGCCGGCACACAAAATGTTCATGGGATTGCCGGGCTTCTAGCCGGGGTACGATACATCCGTTCCACAGGTCTCATGGCTATTCATCAGCAGGCAGATGCGTTGGCCCGCACCTTTGCCCAAGCAGTGGTCAACTTGCCTAAGGTCACCGTCTATGGAGATTTAGAAGCACCGGTCCGTGTGCCTATTGTCTCTCTCAACATTGAAGGTCATGACTGTGCCCAAGTAGCCAGTCTTCTTTACGAAAACTATAGGATCTGTGTTCGAGCCGGCGCTCACTGCTCCCCACTCATTCACAAGAAATTTGACCTTGATGGATCAATTCGTTTCTCCTTTTCACATTTTAACACCCTGAAAGAGACCGAGCTCGCTATTGAGGCTGTCCGGGAGTTAGCGAAGTAAGAAAATACCGATTATCTATTGGGCCATCAATACAAACATGATGATGGCCGCAGAAGTGGAATAGGATACAGTAGAAATGCGGCCCTTCAGATTTAATCTGAAGGGCCGCATTTCTACTGTTGTCAACTTATAACTCGTTTCCTAAAAGCTAAAGGCAACAAACTCACTGGTAAGCTGTTCACTGATTCGTGTCACACGGGTAAGCGCCTCAGAAATGGACTTGGCCTCCGTCTGATTGATTGTGGAACTTGCCAGGATCTTGTTAATAATCTCATCCATTTGCGTAATTTCGCTAGCTAGGAATTTCAGCAACGGCACGGTGCGGTTATTGGTCTGTTTAATATTCGTTACCTGCTGCTGGATAAATTGAATGGACTGTTTACTTTTATCAGCTAACTTTTTAACTTCGTCGGCGACTACAGCAAATCCTCTCCCGGCATCTCCGGCACGAGCCGCCTCAATAGCTGCATTGAGGGCCAGCAAATTGGTTTGGTCAGATATCATCTTTATGGTATCGATAAGTTCTTCAATTTTTTGGGCATTTATATTGAGTTCTTTCGTGATTTCCATGGTCTCATCAATACGATTCACTTGTTTTTTTACTTGGTTGTCCGCTTCCAAAATCCCCACATTCGTCTCTGCCAGAAAATCAACGATACCCTCCATCGAACTCGTAACCTCTTCTATATGTGCATTTAAGTCAAAGCTTATACTTTGAGTATTGAAAAGAATCTGGTTAAAGTTAAATTCGACTACCTTCTCTGTTAGGTGCAGAATATCTTCGGGTTTTATAGTTCGATTGAATTCAATGACAGAGACCTTATTTCTGTCAAAATATCCCCCATATTTGGTCCAAAGGATATCCCGATTCCCTACAAAGCCATGCATCCCAACGATGTAATCGGCAGCTTGTAAGATTCCCCTAATCTGGGTATCATCCATTTCAGCATAGGGTGCTATTTGATATCGAACATGATTGACTTCATGTTCTAGAAGATATTTCTCTATCACCTTACCTTGGGAAGAATTATTATTGAAAATTACTACATTGGAGCCTTCGGGAACTCGAGCAAGTCTGATGTAAAGCATTTCTTCCGGGATGAGTTCCAGAGGAAAAATCTTCTCCCTCTTCACGTACTTTGAGGCTTCCTCTACTCTCGTGGGAAGAGCGATATAGAGATCGTCGTTTAAGACGGTGGGCATTTCCTTAATCGAATACCGCTGTTTCATTTCGACCTTATGCCCAAAATAAATTGACACTACCCGATGTAATTCATCAGCGACCGCTTGGGAGCTTCCGATGGTTGAGATTTTCATTAAGGTTGTATTCATGATGATCATAGCTCCTTTATGTGAAAGTGCCTACATATGTTATAGTTATCACAATTTGACATCTTTTGCACAATTCCTCTATTTTTAACCATCCGAATTCTTAATGTCATCATTAAGGATATTGCAGGATAAACAACTTCGCCAACTCATCCATCTGTAAAGATAAACAGTTTCTGCCCGGTCAAAGGACAGAAACTGTTTATCTCTAAATCAAGATGAGACTTACGCAAGACATGGTGTTCTTACCGTTATTATAAGGTATTCCGCATCCCTTTAGTAAAGTCGTTACATCGATTCCATAGGACTCGATCGAGGCAATAGCAGCATCCGGGGAGCGACATTCTTCGTCATCCAGCATAGAGCATCGTTCACAGACAGTACACGGACCTACATTGAGCGGCAGGAAGTCTTTAAAAAGACCTACTTCCCTAAGCTGAGTTATAACAGCCTGCAATAGTTTGGTATGCTCAGCCATCCCGGCTTGCATTCCTTCAAAATCGAAGGAATCCTCCAGCTGGAACACCTTCTGGAACACTATACCCTGTTGATAGTGGAGGGCCTTCTCTCGGAGTTCTCCAAAATCCCCCACAGCGGGGGGGCACATCCAGTTTTTCTTATAGTTGCCGCAGACATTTTGCTCACATTGCTTTCTGAAGTCGACATTAAAGGGAATATCTTGGGTGTCAATAGGTGCGCAATGATCTACCCCGAGGCCTTTTATGAAGGATATTAAGTCCATGATCTCTGGATTCATATTTTCATCCCTCTTCCCAGAAAAACAGGGCCTCCGAAGGCTAGCTCCGAAGGCTTTGTTAATTTTAATTCTAGAACACTTTTTTACTAAGTTTATCGATCTCTTCACTTACGCAATCATAAACGCCGGGGAAGGAGCTAAATCCCAGACCTTGGGTTAGGCAGGGGATAAAATAGTGCTTCCCACAATTGGTGCAGGCTCTTTCCACTTCTCTGGCAGCAATTTCCCGTGTCCAGGTAGGGAAGTCAACGACACCACTGTCGATATCGCCCATAAAGCTGATCTTCCCGCCATATTTTTTGATAAGCTCAGGAGTGTTGTTAGTAGTCATGACCCCTTGCCAAATATCAACGCCCATTTCAATCATGAACGGTACGAAGGTTGCGGCATAGCAATCGCTGTGATGAACCAGCAGTTCAACCCCATGTTGCTTGTAATAGCTATAGATTTTCTTGTAAGCCGGAAGATAGAATTCTTCAAACATCGCCGGGGAAATGAAGGTGCTCTTTTGGCTGCCCCAATCATCATGGTGGAAGAGGGCATCAGGTTTGAGACGACGGCAAATGACTTCTGCTAGCTTTAATTCATATTCTGTAAGATAGTCAATCAGCTCATGCATGTATTCCGGCTCTTCATATAAGGCCATCAAAGCATCTTCCATGCTCATCAAGTGGTGGCACATTTCAAAAACGCCAGGCGCAACAAAGGCGGTAACGAATTGCTCATTGCGGTCGATTCTGTTGGCGTGTTCAACGGCAGCTGCCCATGCCTCATCTGTGTCTAGAACCTCGGGAGCCTTAACTTGTTCTCTCCACTTCGTGATATCTTTAAGAACTTTATGCTCTTCATCATGGACAGGGAACTGACCGATTTGGCCTTCGGGCCATCTAAAGGTGATACCCCAACCCGTCTTGATTTCGCCTCCGGGAGGAGCCATGAAATCAACTGGGTTTTCCAAGATGATGTCCATAAACTCATACTGATTGACAAAACGATCCGGATTGCCGCCGCGAATGGTTTCTAATAGGTTTTGCTTTTTGGTTAACATGAAAATCCGCCTCCCTATTCTTTTTGTCCCGATTATAAATTCATTTACGCTATTATGCGCTTACTAATTCTTTCGCTTTTACAGCGGCTCCACCTGCATCGGCAGCGAAGCCATCGGCGCCGATTGTCTCGGCCATCTCTTGGCTAACGGGCGCACCGCCAACTATTACCTTGATGCCGGAAAGGCCACTGCTTTTGAGCAGATTGACTGTTTCCTTCATTGCAGGCATCGTGGTGGTCAAGAGACCGGAGCAAGCTACAAGTTTAACATTGTCATTTTCTTTGGCGGCATTGACAAACTTCTCGGCAGATACATCCACACCGAGATCCACAACAGTAAAGCCCACGCTTTCCAACATCATAGCCACTAGATTCTTACCGATATCGTGGAGGTCTCCGGCGACAGTTCCAATAACACATGTACCTAAAGATCTAGCGCTTTCGCCCGTGAGAAGTGGTCTAAGGACATCCACACCCTTCGACATCGACTTGGCTGCCATGAGCATTTCCGGCACGAACAGTTCTCCGGAGGAGAATTTATCTCCTACGACGCCCATGGATTCAATCATACCTTCAAGAATATCTCCAGCTGCATTACCTTCATCTAGAGCTTCTTGAACCAGACCCGGTACGAGTTTCGCTTTACCCGCTTCTACCATAGCTTTGACTTCTGCGATTTTTGACATATTAATTCCTCCTTGTTTTTAATCCTTATGTTATTTTTTTACGCCAAATTTACCTTCCCGATAGGCTCCAATGTATTCCATGCAGTATTCATCTTGACCGAGAAGAGCTTCGGTCGCAAAAATCATGCCCATTAAATCCTCTTTAGTCGGATCAACAATGGCACTATCCATTCCTGCAGTCATGGCCATGACGATAAAAGCCTGATTCACTAATCTCCGCACAGGGAGATTGAAGGAAATATTGCTAGCTCCCCCAGTGATATGGATTTGGGGATACTGTTTCTTGATTTCTTTCAAGACCTCCATAATAGCTAAGATACCGTCTTCTGAAGTACAGAGCATTTGCACCAAAGGATCGATATGCAAGCGATCAGGAGCAATAGCGTATTGCTTTGCTTTATCCATAATAGCTGCAAAAACCTCCAAGCGCTTAGCGGCATCTTGAGGAATTCCCGTATCATCATTCAGTAGTGCTACACATTCCCATTTCGTATCCGCAATTAATGGGAAAATCAATTCAATCTTATTGCCCTCCATGGACACGGAATTAATCAATCCCGGCTTGTTACAATACTTTATGGCTTCGGCGATGATATGAGCGTTGGGGCTGTCTATGGAAATGGCGACATCCGACACCTCTTGGACCAGATCGATCAGCCACTTCATAGTTTCAAGTTCGATATCGTTATCTACCGAGGCGCAAACATCAAGATAGTCAACACCTGCTTCAGTCTGCACTTTGGCTAGATTGCGAATAAAATCCGCATCTTTGGCAGCAATAGCCTTTGCTACGGATGGAATCGCTCCATTGATTTTCTCGCCTATAAGTATCATGCGTATCAACCTCCTAATCTCATTCTTGACTACATATGCTTGGTTGTCTATACAACTTCACCCTATATATTCGCCGTCTCACTCAAATAACCCTTTTCAAATTTTACGAATTTAGTAGTATTTTATAACTATATTTCTCTATAATTCGACAATTTTACTATCGCCCCTCTTTTACCTTCGAGAATAATTGACAACAAAGCCCAGTTAGAGAAAAGCAGCCTCAGTAAATTACGAAGCTGCTTTTCTCTAATATGCCTTTATTGGTAACTTATATGTAATTCTGACTCTAATTACCTTACGACTAGAGCGGTACAATGGGCATGTGTCAGGACTTTCTGGCTAACACTGCCAATAAAGAACCGAGATACGGCATTCATGCCACGACTTCCAATAATAATTTCAGTAGCTCCCATTTTCTCCGCTTCTTCACAAATGACCTCTGCCGGGTCACCTGTTTTTATCTCGGCTTTAACCTCAACACCGGAATCTGCGAATTTGGCGATTCCTTGAGCGATAATCGCTTCCGCTTCTGAACTTAGCTCCTTCTCCATTTCGGCTGCATCAAAAACAACTCTGCTTGGATAGGATGTGACCGTTTCCCGCACATGAAGAATCTTTACCGAGCCATTGTTGCTTTTTGCCATCGCTATGGCGTAGTCAGCTGCTTTCAAAGCGTTTTCCGAACCGTCGAAAGCGAGTAAAATCTTCTTAAGCAACTTGTCACCCCCTTTTTTTATATCTAAGAGTCTTTGGTCAAGCTGGGCTCTCGTTTGAATATACCATATATTTTCATTAATCAAAATATAAAAAACAAAAGTTACCCTTAAATATAAAAAGCCTTCCCGGAACTAACTCCAGGAAGGCTTCTGTTAAACAATTACCAATTGTTACGTGTGCGTGGTTGGAAACAATCACGGCAATATACAGGCTTGTCACCAGAAGGTTGGAAAGGTACTGTGGTATCTTTTCCACAACTAGCACAAACAGCAGGGAACATTTCACGTTGTGGACGTGAAGAATATCCGCCGTTACCTCTAGATTGTTGCTTTCTAGCTGCACGGCAAGATGGGCAACGTCCGGGTTCGTTGGTGAAACCTTTTTCTGCATAGAATTCTTGCTCGGAAGCGGAGAAAACGAAATCTACTCCACAGTCTTTACAGGATAAAACTTTGTCTTCAAACATTAAAAAAACCTCCAAAATCGTATTACCCGCCACCTGGGGAAGTCTTCAGTCTTCCTGGAGCTTTAGGCAACAGGGAAGGTTTTTCGTAATTCCACAATATTAACGAGTTACCTAATTGTAACTTCAATTCACAAATTTGTCAAACTTTTCTTTAGATAATAAGGCCATGCACAGATTGATGAGAGGGCTTTCCAACAGAAACAATAGGGAATAGGAAAGCATGGATATGGACAGGTGCAAAACCCGCCTTCTTTTAGTAATATTAAGGTAACAAAAGACACTTAAAGGAGAGATTAAGGTGGCTAAACTCTATTTCCATTTTGGGGCCATGGGAAGTTCCAAAACTGCCAATGCTTTGTTGGTGTACCATAATTATATTGACAAAGGCCAAAAGGCATTGATTGCTAAGCCTGTCATTGAAACACGGGATGGAGATCTCATAAAATCCCGTAGTGGTTTAGCCGGACCCTGTATCACCTTAGAAGCACTGATTGAAATGCCTTTTGAGGCTTTAAAAGAATATGACTGTATTATTATAGATGAAATCCAGTTTGCTAAGGAGCAGCAGATTGAATTTCTCGCCGATATCGTTGATACCCTGCACATTCCAGTCATGTGTTATGGCTTGCGAACCGATTTCCGAGGATTTTTATTTGAAGGAAGCCGACGCATGTTTGAACTCGCCGATAAAATCATTGAAATTAAGACAGTCTGTTGGTGCGGACGAAAGGCAACCCATAATGCCCGCTATAACGAATATGGAATCATACGAGAGGGAGACCAAATTGATTTAGGGGCCGATGAGAAATATATATCCTTATGCCGTAAACATCATCAGCAAGGCCTGGTTAGAAAGCCGTAATCCATAGACACAAAAGGGGCGTGGCAAAACAGCTTTTTCAAGTAATTTGCGGCGCCTCCTATTGTATTGCTTATCGCACTGCCCATTTTATACCTTCTTAACAAATTCAGATTTCAACTGCATGGCTCCAAACCCATCGATTTTGCAATCAATATCATGGTCCCCATCAATCAAGCGTATGTTCCTTACTTTTGTACCGATCTTTATGGATGATGAACTTCCTTTTACCTTAAGATCCTTAATTATCGCGACCGTGTCACCGTCATTTAAGACATTGCCATAGGCATCTTTAACACTCTTGTTATCTTCAAGACTCTCGGCGCTGGATTCTGAGGTCCACTCATAAGCACATTCCGGGCAAACAAAACCACTTCCATCTGCGTAAGTATAAGCCGAGTTACATTTTGGACAATTTGGAAAATCAACCATTAAGCCACGCCTCCTCTTTGGGTACAGTCTAAACGAAAATTAACCTAATTGCAAAAATGCCAGCCACGGTAGCACCATGATACAAATCCCCAAAAAATACCGTACTATTTATCTGAACCTTCATTCTACTACGTTGTCGTATCATAATGAGCATGTTATATTAATGTAAAGTTAATTAATCTTATACTAAATACTATTTTGAAGGTACATATTGTGAAGTATAAAGAAGCTTTCATCGTTCTCGTACCCGATTCTGATCCTACCCATAATAAAAGCACGATTGGCACTGAATCCTATACCGCTCATACAGTTCTTGTCCAGAATATTGATCAGGCTCTCGCTGAATGTAAGAGTCTAGTAGAGCAAGAAGGCATCAATGCCTTTGTCCTCTGTCCGGGCTGACGCAAAGGAAGCCGTAGTCGATATCTACTGTAAGCAGCTTAAACTTCCTGGCCTTAAGGCCCATTTTAGGGATTTAGCCCGGGATGCCATGGCTCAAAACCAAACACCTACTTCCTTTTTAGCCGCAGCCTTAGCTAAAGAAGTTGAGGTTCGTGCACAGAAACGATTATCCACACGTTTAAAGCAATCTCGAATTCAAGAGGTAAAGACCATTGAAGGGTTTGACTTTACTAGTATTCCTAAAGTCCCCAAACATAAGATTGTTTCCCTGTCCGAATGCAAATTCATCCAAGAGCGAGAAAACGTCATATGTGTAGGACAATCGGGCACAGGAAAATCCCATATTGCCACTGCCATTGGTATTTCTGCAATTCAGCAGGGCTACAGGGTGCGATTTGTTAAAGTGAGCGATCTCCTTCAGGAACTATTGAAAGCTGAGAGTGAGTATAGATTACCTCGTTATCTCAAGACCTGGAACAAATTTGACCTTGTTATCCTCGATGAACTAGGCTACATAAACCTTGGCGCGGACAGTCCTTTGCTCTTCCAATTCTGCTCTGAACGCTATGAGAGTGGTAGCCTGATCATAACCACAAACCTAGAATTTGGCCGTTGGGGGGAGGTATTTGGTGACAATGCCCTAACCATAGCTTTACTTGACCGGATAACTCACCATGCCCATGTTATCCCTTTCATTGGTGAGTCCTATAGGTTCAAGCAGAGCAAGAAAAAAGGGAACTAACGATAATATTAACCAAAGTTAACCGCCTGGAGGGTGGTCAATTTTTTGGCAGTCATGGTGGTCAACTTTTCGCTTGACACTACTATCCCGTACACGTAGTGACTACATTGTACAGGATTTAATTATTGAGATGCCGGTTTTGGCCGGATGTTGCAAGAACAGTGGCCGGATGTGATAGGAGCCCTGGCCATATGTCACAGGATTATTGGTCAGATGCCGCAAGAATACTCATTAAGGTTTATCACTTAGGCGTTCTAAAAATATTTAAAGCCTTGAGGTATACTTATTTATGCACCTCAAGACTTTCGATTTCATTATGTTTTAAACTAGTGGGTTTATTTGGTGTAGGCGAAACGTACCCATCCAAACCCTCAACTGAATAATCCGGGCTAGAATGAGCCACTGTTCAAAGTGGCTCAACTACCTCCGGAATAGCGGCTCTCGTGAACCGTAATATTCATCAACTAAGGGCGCAAATAGGAATTATTGTTTATGACTGTAAAAAAACCATACCGAATCTTACTAGTACCAAGTTTATTTTTTCTTTATTAAATAATCCTCATAACCCGAATCAAGTCTGTATTTAGTTACCTCTATAATCTCTTCAACTTTTTTATGATCCCTTCTCTTTCCTATGAGCTTAAGTAGTAATTCCTCCATTTTCTTCAAAGCGTAAATATCAGCTTCCTTTTCCCTGTTAATGATTTCATCTTGTTGGATTGTAATTCGAGTAAAAGGATCACTGAAATGCTTATTTATAACGTGACCTGACTCATGGAAAAATAAATATAGATCCTCGAATTTAATTATTTCTCGTATATCAACACAAGCCAAGCACTTTGAAGTTCTTTCGTCTATCCATACTTCTGCATGTCCATCCTGTCCGGGTCTAGCCTTTACAAACATCACTCCATCTACCACATTATTTAGCTCATTAAGAACCTCTTCAATTGCTTCTTTAAACTTTACCTTTGCTTTAACATGGTTTAATTCAAAGTAATCCATACTTCATATCCCCTTTTTTGTTAGAAATAAACTTTAAGCTAACAACTTGACATGGAGTAAAAAAAGTGTGAATTATAGAGTGAAGGAGACTTTCTATACTATTTCGAACCCATGTTTTGGATTATACGCACAAACGAATATAAATGGACGAGCGAAGCAAACTTTCAGGATAGTTCGACACATCGTCACTCTCCCTTAGGGCAGTCATCGCCAAAAATTACTACTTTATTGAGATCGGAATTCCCAGGCAAACAATCCATATCTTTTAACTTATTACACCTTTGAGCTATTAGGTATCCCCTTGACTATTAGTTAAGAGCCATTTGTAGATACCGTTAATAAAATCATACTCATCTTTTGTTACACTATAATTTGCTTTTATAAGCTTATTACTAATAGTAAATAGGCGATTAATCCATTCGGTTTTGGCTTCTTTACCGCCATGAACTTTAACTTCTTCTGGTCGAGTGATGATATTGTCGAAAATCTCAGACCAGTTTCTCCCGTTTATTACTATCTCCCGACAATCATTTAGATTTACGCAATCCCAAATGCTTATTGCTTCAGAACTTAGACCAGAAGCAATATTCTCATATGTTTGTTCATCAGCTTCTTTCTTAGCTTTAAGATAAACCAATTTAGGCAGACCAACTATAAGCCATTTCTCACCTCGGGCCTTTTCGAGGTGATGAGCAACTATGTCTTTTACTATCTTTTCTATTTCTATTAAATACTTTCGAGAAGATTCATTATATGTTTTAGCCTCATCCTCCCAGTATCTTTTAAGTCCCTCTGGGTTAAAGTCTGCTCGCTGATCAGATATTGCTTTTTGAAATGTACGCCAAAACTTTGTATCTGCACCTCCACCAAATACGCTCTTAAGTTCCTTCCTCTGTTCTATGCTGAGGTTTATGAAAAAGTCAACTAGTGGGTCTAGGTAATATCTTACCTCATCAACAAGCTTAGAGGTTTTGTCTATTTTAGGAAACATTTGATGTGCTTCAACCAAATGATTTACAATATCATTAATTACTCTTATAACACCTTGGATACCTCTATTGATTGTAAGAATACCACTGTTGCTTTCTCCTTTTTCCCACTCATTTTCAAGGAGAGATTTTACGTACTTCAAACACTCTTCAAGAAAAGGATAAAAGATATCTAGAGTGTCCTGATTTGTACCAACATCGAATGTGCCATCCTTTATAATAATATTCTTTTTACCAAAGGTTGAAAAAAACTGGCACTTTTTCAGTGCTGCTTGAATAGCTTGCACAGTTATACATTTTATAGATGCTTTTTCATCTTCACCTATTGCAACTCGCCCAAGGAGAGGAGAGGTTTCTTCCTCTCCAAGCATCTGTGCGATTTTTGATCTTAAAGCTTGCCTCTGCTCATTATAATCAGTAGAATCCCAAAACATATCACTATTTAATGTAACTCTTAGTGATTTAGATACCGCTTTCTGATTCTCGTTAATATCCATGAAGAGCTTTATCTGTTCTTTGCGGTCAAGGTCAACAAATGCTACCACCGGAATTGAATTTGTGGATGCGTATCGAGAATCTGAATACCCATATAGACGATGCTGACCGTCAATAATATAGGCAGAACGATACTTTTTGGGCAAATGTAATATTCCCAACTTAGATAATGATCCCTCAACTCTTGTTGGTGAGATATCAAATTGCACATCTTTTCCACCAGTATCGATACTAATAATTAACGAATTGGGGAAATACCCTTCACTATCCACGAAGTTTTTTATATCTTTTAGCCTTTTTTTCTTTATTAAACGCTGATATGTAGGCATCATATTCTTGTTTGCTTCATTCCTATGTAGCACATAACTAATCTTCAGAAGTTTTTCTGGTTCAATAGAGAATGAATAATATGTATAACCACCCATTTTTCCCTGAATGGCTGGAATCTTGTTCTCCATATTCTTAATCTCTTGATTTGCAAACAAGTTCCCAAGCAATTGATATCTTGCACTAGTGCCAATATGTTTAACAAGTTCGATATAATAATCCACAACAGCGTTGCTGAAATAAGCAATATTCCACTCATTAAGCTTGTTCAAATCCGCTCTACTCATTATATAATTGTGCGTAGCCCAAATGAATTTAACTTTTCTGCCCGGAAATTCCTTTAGAACCTCCTTACGCAAGCCATCCATTTGACCATAAAAAGCCTCTATAGGCTTTTTAAACGCTCCATCTTTTACTGTTTCGGACGCTTTGCATTCTATAATAATTACCGTTTCTTCATCAGCTGCAAAAATATCAATTTGCTGAGTGATATCTGGATTTTGAAAGTCATATTGCATTTTAAATGAACGGTCTCTGTTCATATCTGTGAATCCTAGATTCGCAAAAAGCATCCATACCCTATCTTCAAATACCTCGTCAAAGCGTTTATCCTTCTTAACACCTACGTATTTTGGATCTTTATAGGACTTAAATTCAGTCCATCCTTCTTCTATGAGTTCTGGGAGCGCAATTTGACGTTCTTTTCTTGTTATATAAGTCTTACACCTTTCCTGTTTCGCAGTCAAAAGCTCTTTTCCACTGACAATTTTCCCCCAGTCTGTCATATTATCGCACCCCTTCTGTTATATTAGTAAATATATACTCTGTGACCAAACCACGTTTAGAATTGATACCTCCAATTAGGCTGTTCCGTTCAAGCTTAAAAAGCTGATCGCCTTTATTAAAGATTTCAAATACTGTTTTATGGGCTGCATTTGTTAGTATATAAAATGCGTTTTTATCTTTTATAACATCAATAAAGTCGCTCAATCGCTTTTGGTCATCTATTGAGAAGAGCGTTTTGTTATACTCAATAAATCCATTATTATTATGCGATACTGTATAGGGGGGGTCTAGAAAAACCAGATCTCCGCTTTTTATCATATCTACATAGTGAGTAAAATCTCCAGCGGCTATATTAGCATTTTGTAATGCATAACTAGCTGTAATTAGTTTGTCTGTATTGATTTTAAGTTTTTCCCTAAATCCATATGGAACGTTATATTTACCTTTTTTATTTACCCTGTATAATCCGTTATAAGATGTCTGATTAAGAAATATAAATCTTGCAGCCTTCTCAAAAGCATTCTCTGGCTCGCTAGCACGCAATTGATAATAAAACTGCTCTGTGTTCTGGTATTTTAACAACAAATCAATAACAGAATAAGGATCTTCTTTTACCGCTAAATATGTTTCAATTAGCTCATTATTGATATCGCATAGAAAGGACTTATTCTTAGGTTGGTATGAAAAAAACAATGCCCCACCACCAAGAAATGGCTCATGATAATTATTAAAGACACTATTGCTTAATATTTGTCTTAAATACTCCAGCAACCACTTCTTACCACCAGCCCACCTTAAAAAAGGGCCTGACTGGATTTTTTTAGAATCAGCCATTTTGATATCTCCTTATTGAATTAGATAAATAATGTCGAAATAGCAAATGTTATATATTTCTACAAAAGATTATATTTTCCTCCAATTCAAAAGGATAATGCTATCTAGTCTTTTAATAAACAAAAAACGAAAGAATAATAATTCGCTAAAATGACAAATTTATACTTCTATTTATTATAAAACTTATTAAGGAAAACCAGTCGGTTTGTTTGGCGGGGGCGAGACATACCTATCCAGCCCCACAAGTTTTCTAAATCAATTAAGTGAGCTTTTGTCCTCTAGCCACATAGCGAGTGGATGTTTCGCACACTACGTGTGCTCTACTGGCTGAAACCCCTAAATAAATACCACCGCTTATAATAAGCGGTGGTATAAGTATTATCCTCTTGGTGGAAATTGGTCATTACCGTAGGAATCTAAACCCACCAAAAATAGCTAAGAACATTACAAAGTTCAAGGAGCCAAGCGTACTGCAAAGCCCCTTCGTTAAAATGTATTAAGTTATCCAAGCCTGCTAATTAAAACGTACTCAATTCGATTTGTAATTTACTTTTACATGCTTTCAGCTAGCTAGAACCTTTTTTGCCTCTGTGTTTACTCTCTAAGCCACAGCCATGCATGATAATGGAATAGTGAACTGACACTAATGGGTGCAGTTCACCTAAGGTGAGCATAGCAAATATATGGTACCTCAAGGCTTTCATTATGTATCTCCACCTAATATTCGAGGGTTTGATTGTCTAATGAATCAACTATTGATACAATTTTACGATGCATCTCCGCTCTAAGAAGGGGGGTGCATCTGCTTTAAAGGGGGTGCAAAATCCAAGGGGTGCGTGTGTTGGTGGTGTTCAACCCAGAAAAGGATTTATACAGGCTGATTCTTCCCATACTCAAGCAACTTGCGTTTCCAAGCGGGCATATTTTCAACATTTTCTTGCTCATCTGCTACCAAGGATAAACGCCGAAACTTCTGTTGCCTGGAACCAGTTTCTCTTTGCTCCTTCACTGTTGCAAACAAAATTGCACCTTCAACAGGCCGATTCTCCGCTGAATAATCATCTCCCAATTCATTAACATGAATGCTACCATCTTGATTATGATAATCCACAAGCTTAACTTGGGTATAGAAATCAACATTACGAATAACCCGGCATTTTACGCGCATCCCAACTTGAAGTTCTACAGGACTATTCGTTGTTTCAGATTCAACATTATAACCACTTTCAACAACACTTTGATCATAAGCACGTAATCCATCATAGCTAAAGCCCACTCCAAAAGAAACTAATTTGCCGATGTCCTCAGAATCAAAGCGTTGTTTTGCTCTAGAAGGATTGAAAAACACCTCCATGTTGTGAGAACTCAATGTTGCATTCCCGGGATTCTTGTAGTTTATAATCCTCCCAGTTAGTCTTTCAAGGTTAACTGCATTGTCCTCACGAATCTGCTTAGCTGAATACTTCCGCAAACGTCCCAACCCTTTTCCCTCTCCTAGCCATTCGAATACTTGTCTGTTATTGTAGCGGTGTTCAGCCTTTTGTTTTAATTCGGTTTGCAGAAAGGGAATGTCTGCCTCAGCACGAGATGCCCCCTCAATTGCTTTAATACAGATTAAAATAAAATAATAATAGTAGGCTTCAACACTACCCGTCGTCGCTTTCCACACAGAAAGATTGCTAATAGCTTCATCTAACAGTAATTCTGGATCCTTTGACGAGCAATACCTTACAGTATCAAACCAAATACGTATATTGGCGGCATTATTTGGATCTTCTCTGATGTTTTCTACCATCAGTGCCATAATATCATCAATATCCTTTGATGATGCCACATCGTAACCTCTTTTTCGCAATTGAGATTGTTTAGCACGTGCTAAAAAACGCCTTACTTGGGTAATTTCCGAAGTTTTTGCTTGTTGTAAAAATTTCTCCCACATTAATACGGTTTTATCCAGTTCTCCTACTAGGTTATCTAATTTCGCCTGTAGTGTGCTACGAGAAAAATCGCTATCATCCTCGACAGATCTCAATGCATCCATAAGAGATAACGCTTCATCAAGGTACCACATATACCATTCGCCCTGATTGTTCCGAATGAATTCGACAGAATCATCATCTTTAGAGATTGACTTCCCAATATCAACAATGTCAATGCATAGGTCAATAGCTGAAACGTATCCTGGGACCTGATTATTTAATAAGCGCGTCGTTTTGAACATATCGAGCGCTTCATTTGCCGCATTTTTAATTCGCTCTACCCATATTTGTGCATTCTTAGTTTCGTCATATTCGTGGCACTCAAATATTTTTCGTTTATACTCGTCCTTGATTTGTCTGCTTATATTCACGCCGCAAATATGATATAGCAAAGGATCTGTACAATTAAGGCTTTCTGAAAGACTAATGGCATCTTTAGCAAGACGAATTCCCTCTAGATAATTTTTCTCGACCAGTGTATAAAAACGAGCAAGGTGAGCAACAAAATGGGGTTCATCAGGATATGTGTCAACAAGAGTTTTAAATATTATCCCTACCCCATTCTCTCCATCTTGAGTGCTCGGCATCATACTTTTAACAATAGAAATTAACGGGGAAAACTTATCTTGAATAATCTCTGTTTTATCCTTTAAAATAAAAAGATTTTTCATTACATCAAGCGTTGTGTCATAATCCACTACTGAATTAGTCTTCGAAATTTGAATAAACTCGATAAGATAGCGTATTAAATTATTCGCCTTAGCTGCTTGATGCAAAACACTGCCGTCGGGTCCCTCATAAACAGTTTGTTCAATGATTTCGTCCGCAAATAATGGATGTCTAAGGCAATAACTTCTGCTACTGTCGGTTGACTTGAGTATCAATAAGTCGTTGAATGGGCTGTCTTTTTTAAAGAAAGTATCCTTATCTTCCTCTTCATCAAAAGTTATCAGATGTCTCGGAAAAAAGGATTCGTTTATAGGGCGATTAGCATATTTGTCTGCTATCGATAGATAAATTAGTATCTTTTTCTGTTCATTATTCATACTTTTCAAGAACGTGCGAATATAAGGTTTAATACCTACAAAATTTTCTTCGAAGGTATAAAGTGCCATAAAAAACGGAGATCTTTCTGATATTCTCGAGGGCGAATGGCATATATCGTCGATTATGGCTAACGTTTCCTGCGAGGCAAAAGGTTCTAATCGTTTTTTCATTTCCAAGCACTCATAATCGTTGAGGCTACTTAAAAAAACGCTTTGATAGGCATTTCTATCATTGGATCTTCTTCTACGTATATAAACTATTACAAAAGGAAAGGCCAGTGGTTTTAATTCATTAGCAAATGCGTTAACTTGATCCTGCGTAAGCATACTAGAATCAATAACTACAATAATTGTCGTTCTTAGCAAATTATATAAGTTATTCACCTGTTTAGCCGTAGTTTCTTTTGTATATTGCTTCAGCATGCAGATGGGATAGTCAAGACGCATACTATATGCCATAGTCCTCGCAAAAGTGCTTCCACCAATTCCTGGTTCATGTATGACATGGAAAATACCGTACGAGTCATCTAATCCATATATAAGCTTCTTCAATTTTGTGGCGGTTTCATTTCGGGAAATTGCAAAACCAAATTTTGCGCCGTACCAACTTAGGGGGACCCTACCTTGATAGAATAGCTCGGAATATTCATCGCCTTCAAAATCCCCATTGTTTTCAGCCACGTCGTTATGTACAAGGTCAAAATGGTTGAACAGACCAGGGACAACCGATACCAGCGTGCCGTTTTTAGCAGGCATCATGCACGAATAAGTCGAGTTTAGAATTTTAAAAATACTTGAATTTGCTAAAATGCTGTTGGCAAGTTCGGCTGCAGAAAGCTGAAGTGGCTTAATGACATATGGCTCCCCAAACTCAGAATAGCTGGCTGGTGAAGAAAGTATTAAAAATTGAACGTTTTCTTCATACACTTGATCTAACGCCTCTATGACCTTCTTTACTTTTCTAATCGAAGAACTAAGAATAACCACCTTGATTGGCTTCTCAAAAACCGCATGATATCTTTGAAAGGCTAGATACAACTTAGAGCCATACCTTTGCCCCCATTTCCGAAAATCCTCTTCACCAACCACTGTCGCGGGCAAATCCACCAAACCATTAAGATAAAACCAATATGGGGTAGGGCTAAAACAATTGAATTCCGTCCGTTCAGGATTATGTGGATCAAACTTTAATGCTTGAAGCTTATGTTCGTGATGATAAGCCGCCGCCAGCCCATTTTGTTCAGAGGCTCTATCAAAGTCCAAAACTTGGGCCCACTTAATATGTGTAATTGCCCTTTTTTGCGAATCTGTCAAATCTGATAACGCATCAGTAACAAGCACATAATTCCAACGCCCATTTCCCTGAAAAAAATCCGTTTCCTCAAATAGATTATTGACTTCCATAGAAAAAGCAGACCCTTCTGAAGAATCCAATTCAAGTTGTGCGTCAGGATCGACATACGCAAGAATAAACCTTTTCACTTCTGGAAGTACCAAGCGAAATGAGTTTTCTTGAGTGTTACTAAGTTCGTGTTTATGTCTATTAGTTATGCTAAAAGCGTTTCTATTTATAATCTCATAATCAATAGAAATATTATGTAAATGGGGATCTTGTTTACCTAGCATCTCAATTAGATCAGGTCTTTGCATGTTTTCGATGCTCTTCTTATTGTTTTGAAACTCTGACCAATTTATCTGCCCGTTATTATAAGCTTCCTTATTAATTAACACAAGGTAGCGTTTCAATGCAGCTTCGAAAACTTGATACAATGAGGTACCTGCTTGGTTGAGAAGAGATAATGTCTTGTAGGAAGCATCTTCTGAATCTCTTCTGCTGTAAGCATTAAATAATTCTACACTTTGGTTATAATAGAATACGATTTTATTTTTATCCATGTAGTTGCTGTTCAAAGTCGATCTCCCCATGCAGTACCCCTTTTCTTTATAAGATTTTGCACTAGCTATTAAAATAAAGATACCACATACTGATGGATAATTCTACCTATATTAAGATTAAGACACCTAGTAGGACTTCTACCTTACCACTTCACTATCGACCTTTTGTCTTAATTATACCTTGCACGCTACTCCGTCCCGTCCTTCCACCTAAAATGACATCGACCCGGATTGTATGATAACAAATCGACTGCACCATACCAAAGTCTTTCATCAAAGTCTAGTAAATCTAATCTTTCCATAGCTTTTTATCAAGAAAGGGGTCCATCTGCTCTCTTTTTACCTTAGGGCACGGCTTAATTCTTCGCTCTTCCTCAGGCTGTGTTTATGTAAGTGACTTTTATCACTCTAAACGAGCGCTTCAGCAAGGGATTTATATGGTTTTGCTGATAAGAACCCCCACCCAAGCAAAACTTAGTTTTGCTAGACATATACTTCTGACCTACGTCAGCCAGTTATGATTACCATGTGTAACAAAAGAAAACCCACAGAGCAGCATTTTTGCCACCCTGTGGGTTAATTTCGTTCACTATCTTATGCTGTTATCACTGTCCCATCCCGGAAGGTATACTTAATACCTCCAGAAGCATCTACTGTTACTTTCTCAATCACCGCATACCAAAGTCCTTCATCAAATTCTGTCAAAATAGAATCCTGCCGTAGCACCATATCAAGAAAGGCATCCAACTGCTCCCTTTTTACCTTACGGGCACAGCTCAATTCTTCGTTCTTCTCAAGCCTACCTCTGACTTTCTCATAGCGTGCCACCAGCTCCTTATACCTTTGCAGGTATTCGACTTGGTCTTGACCTCTCTGAGCGTTTTCCTCCACACACTGCCGAATTAACCCGGTAACCACTTCAATCTCCCGTTGCAGTTCCACGGCTTCAGCTTCTAAAGCAGCAGTATCGGTCAGTACCTTCTTCAGCATTTTACAATTTTCCCCAATCTCCTCTTTGTTTGTTATCAGTTGGTTAAAGGCACTCAGGAATAATTGCTTTAAATTAGCTTCATCAATATGCGGTGTTTTACATTTATCAGAGCCTTTAAATTTGTGGTTGCATCGCCAGATGGTGCGACGGTATTTGCTCGTGGAATGCCACACCTTGGAGCCATAAAAATTGCCGCAATCACCGCAGATGATTTTGCTTGAGAAGCAGTTAGCTCCGCTGTGGCACTTACCACCTTCTTTTCGGCGTTTCATCTCAAACTGAACCATATCAAATGCATCTGGCTGGATAATTGCCGGGTGACTATTTTCCACATAATACTGAGGAATCTCCCCTTCATTAACCTTCTTCTTCTTGGTAAGGAAGTCAACAGTGAAAGTTTTTTGAAGCACCGCGTCGCCCTTATACTTTTCGTTGGTGAGGATACTTTCTACCGTACTAACCGGCCATTTTGCTCTCCCTGATGGCGTGGGAATATCACTTTCCGTGAGGTGTTTAGCAATTCCTGATGGGGTTTTCCCTTCAAGAAATAGCTTATAAATCAATCGGACCGTCACAGCCTCCGACTCCACAATTCTGGGTAGCCCATCCTCCCCCTTTTCATAACCTAGGAATTGTCGGTAGGGCAAGCTGACCTTACCATCAGAAAATCGTTTCCTTTGTCCCCAAGTAATATTTTCAGAAATACTGCGACTCTCTTCCTGGGCTAAGCTCGACATAATGGTGATCAGCAGTTCACCCTTACTGTCTAAGGTATAAATGTTTTCCTTTTCAAAATATACCCTAACACCTTTTTTCTAAGCCGTCGTATGGGAGTTTTTTGAAGCTACTTTATACCTTTTAACGATGCCTATACTTTTTAACGAAAGGTAGAATTCGCCCTCAAGGGGGTGCATCTTTTAACGAAAAGGGTGCTAAAACCCAAAAAGCACCTCTCAAACGATGCCTTCTCTCTCCTAAAAATGCCGAAAAGCCCAGCATTGCTGGGCTCCTTAATTGTATCAATTGTTGAGTTTTTATTTGGTGGAGGCGAGGGGAATTGCACCCCTGTATCGAAGAGCTGCCACAAAAGCGTCTACGCGTGTATCCTTCTCTTTAAACTTCGCCTCTTGGTCTCCAGAAGGCAGGATCCTTCCAAGGCTATCTCGATAATCTTAGCTAATGACTCCGAGAATTGTCATTAGAGCAGTCCTACTAATTTGACACCCTGACCCTTCATCGTAGGCCTTGAAGGCAGGATGCTAGAGCACTTAGGCTGCTAGAGCGTAATTATTGTTGTTAACTATTAAGGTCCACCGTTTAACGAGACCAGGTGGAATCTCGACGCGCAACTCTTGCCACCGCTTCCCCGAGCGAGTCTAAAACGCCCCCTTGTTTAATGTTACATACATAGTATATCAGTTTTTAATATAAAATAAAGCGGTACATCTTTCAAATTCTAGTTTTTAATTAGGCTTTATTGATATTAATTCCATTGTAAATTATAGACCATTGTCCACTCCTGTGTTAGGATGATTTTGAAGAGTTCTACTGTTGGCAAAACAGGTGAACAGTCCCCTTATTAAAAAACTCTAAATAAACTTTGGAGGCTGAAATGAAGCAGGATATGATTATATTATTAGATCTAGGTAGCCGAAATAATTCCGCTATTGCTAGGGGGATTCGTGATCTTGGTGTATATAGTGAGATTCACCCACACGATATTACACTGGAGCAACTTTCCCGACTGCCAAACATTAAAGGTATTATTATTAATGGAGGGACCAATAATCACATCGATGGGGTAAAGATCGACGTTGATCATAGAATCTATAAATCTGGTTTACCTATTATGGTGGTTAATCATGAGCCGGCAGAAGGCGAACACATCATCGCAAATTGGCCGGAAAATGACCAAGAAATAAGTAAAGTTTTGCGTTCCTTTGTCTTTAATACCTGCGAAGCAGTACCCAATTGGAATATGAAAAACTTCATAGAAGATCAAGTAGAGCTAATAAAAAGACAGGTGGGTGACAAAAAGGTTTTACTCGCCTTATCCGGTGGCGTAGATAGCTCAGTGGTGGCCGCTTTGCTACTTAAAGCTATTGGCAAAAAGTTAGTGTGCGTGCACGTCAACCACGGGCTGATGCGCAAGGGTGAATCAGAAGGTGTCCTTGAAGTATTTAAGAATCAAATGGATGCCAACCTCGTCTATGTTGATGCTAGCGAACGCTTCTTGAACAAGTTAGCAGGCGTTGCCGATCCGGAGGAAAAACGCAAAATCATTGGTGCTGAATTTATTCGCGTCTTTGAAGAGGAAGCACGGAAGTTGGAAGGCATTGAATTCCTTGCTCAAGGTACCATTTATCCGGATATAGTAGAAAGTGGTACAAAAACCGCCAGCGTTGTAAAATCCCATCATAATGTCGGTGGATTACCTGATGATCTTCAGTTTTCCTTAGTAGAGCCTTTATATCATCTCTTTAAGGATGAAGTCAGAGCCTGCGGTATTGAGCTGGGCCTGCCCGCAACCATGGTCTATAGGCAACCTTTCCCTGGACCTGGCCTCGGCGTACGTTGTCTCGGTGCTATCAATAAAATACGTCTAGAGGCAGTAAGAGAATCCGATGCGATTTTAAGAGAAGAATTTGAGATTGCCGGTTTAGACAAAAAGGTCTGGCAATACTTTACTATCGTTCCCGACTTTAAGTCAGTGGGTGTCAAGGATCATGCGCGAAGTTATGAATATCCTGTTATTATTCGAGCCATCAATACCATTGATGCCATGACTGCCAGCATCGAACCGATTGACTGGCCTATTCTTCTAAAAATTACGGATCGCATTTTAAAAGAAGTTCCCTATATTAATCGAGTTTGCTATGATTTAAGTCCGAAACCTTGCGCCACCATCGAGTGGGAGTAATAAGGGAATCAAACAGGAGCGGCCATACCCCAGAGGTGGGTGTGATCCGCTCCTGTTTTTTCAATGATCTCTTAACTAAACAGCTCCGGTTCCCTGCGGAGAGTACAGGCTGCTTCCAACTCATGCTTATGGTTTAGATAACCCGCATCATCAAAATACTTAGCCTCTACCGGGCACTTCTTCACACATGCGCAGCATTTGATACAGGGTCCGGTTATGCGGGAGACATCCTCAAGGTCGATGGATCCCATCGGACACAGTTGGGCGCAAAGCTTGCAGTCGATACAGGAGCTGCTGGTTTGTGGGGTAATTTTACGAAAATCAAAGGGATTGCCCTCTTTGTCCTTTGCTACATAATAAGGGCGGTAGGGCTTCATCCCTTTTACCTGGAGATCTACGAAGGATAGTTCAGCATTCATTTTGCTATAGATCTGGCGGGCAAATTCGCTAACCACAGCCATATCCTTGTCATCAGGACGGCCTTGGGCGAGTTCCTTAGAGAAGGAATGTTCGCCGACAAAGGCTCCTGCAGAAATCACAACAAAGTCGTTAGCCTCCATGATATCCTTAAGCTCGATCAAAGCATCATCATAGTTTCTATTGCCGTAGACAACCACCGAAATTCCCAAGGCTCCCTGGCCGGTCACCGTATTCAGATATTTTAACAAGACGTTAGGTACCCTCCCAGCGATAACCGGAACCCCCACGATGACGAGATCGTCTTTAGTGTAGGAAACTGCCTGTTTTCTCGCTTCGGGGAAGGTAAAATCCTTTTCATTAAGCGAAATCTCCCCGTCCAGCTTCGCCAGCTCTTCAGCAATTCCCCTGACAATTTTTCGGGTGGTGCCGGTTCCGCTGAAAAACATTGCCGTAATTCTTTTTTTCATCCCCATCCCCCTCATTATCTCCTTTATCTATAACCACATTATACTACTTATCTGGTCCTCTATTGGACCTTTTATTAAATATTCCGAAAATAATTAACACATTCTTATATGCCCTCAACTGCTGGTCTTAATAATGCCATTGTTAAATGTATCGTTCATCAATAAACAGGAAAAGGGTCTAGACATACACTCAGGGCGATGTGACAGAATACAATGCTATATGGAGTTTGCGGCAAACACTTAAAGGCATGATTATGACGCTTAAAAAGAATTGCTTCATTGTTATATTGGTATATCGGTACATCAATCAATTATGATTTCTGAAAGGGTTGAGTTAAATGTATAATGGTTATAACCCCAACGGCCCTCTTTTTCCTCCTTCAAGGGACTGCGGACCACATCCATTTGTTGTGAATATTGAACAAGCCACGTTGCAAAATAACACGTTCCGCACTGCCTTGTGGACCGGATCTCACCTGCAGCTTACCTTGATGAGTATCAATGTGGGGGATAGCATAGGCTTGGAAATTCATCCTGCTGTTGATCAATTTCTTCGCATCGAACAAGGTCAAGGCCTTGTTATGATGGGAGACAGTGCAGATAGACTTTATTACCAGCAAAGAGTGGGCGACGATTATGCTATAGTTATACCGGCGGGTAAATGGCACAATGTGATCAATACGGGTCGTGTACCTCTTAAATTGTACTCTATTTATGCACCACCTCAACATCCGCACGGCACTGTTCATACAACAAAAAGGGATGCTGATGAGCATCACACGTACTAACTAACTAACCACCCAACCAACTAACTATTAACTAATTAACTTACCACTAGAACAACGTTCTTTCCAAGCAAAAAAGATCACTGCAGAAGCTTCTGCAGTGATCTTTTTTGCTTGGATGAGGCTATGAGAGGACTATTGATTTTTACGGAATAAACCCTCTATCTTATCTTTATATTCTTCTGCTTTATCTTCGATTCTATCAGCAATTTTCTCAGCTTTCGCTTCGGCAACATCTTTCCATTCCTCTGCACGGTCCGCGATATTTTCCAGCTTGTTTTCCAGGGAATCCTTAATCCCATCAGTTCGGGCGGCGATACCTTCCGCTTTATCTTCTACTAAATCTCTTACTTCATTTACTTTTGATTTAACCTTATCACTTTCGAGAAATTCTTCAGCTTTGCGGACAGTCTCATTGATAGTTCCCTTGGCTGTATCCATTGCTTTATTTAGATTGCTTTTTAGGTTATCCATGCTTAATCCACTCGCTTTCTATGTTATCTTATTAAATTACTTATATATATTCCATCTTTTCTCAATTATAGCATGAGTTATTAAAGTAACAAAGAACAAAAAAATTTAATGCTTGACCATGTGACACACCTGTCATATTATTGAGGTGACAAGAGTGTCATATTTTAAACCATACGTCATACAAAGTATAAGGATTGGATATAGGCTATGAATTCAGAAGGAAAGGAGAGGTCTAATCTTGCCTAATCAGACCTTCTTCAACCTCCCTGAAGAGAAAAGGGAGCGGATCACTGAGGCTGCCATCCGTGAGTTTTCGGCATATCCTTTTGCTCAAGTGAGCATCGCTCGGATTATTGAACAGGCGGGGATTCCACGTGGTAGCTTTTATCAATACTTTAAAAACCTTAAGGATTTGTATAAGTATATTTTTAAACTGGCGATAGAAAAAAAACTTCGGTATTTTGAGGATAAGATTCCTGAACTGCATGGTGATTCCTTCGACTTTTTCAAGACCCTGCGCAAACTTTTTGTGGTGGGCATCGAGTTTGCCCAAGAACATCCTGAGCTTTTAGCTCTGGGCGATCGATTTATCAAGGATATCAATCTACAGCTGCGGGAGGAAGTGCTGGCTGAGCAAAATTCCAAATCCCTTAATATTTATGGCGAAATGCTGCGTAAAGGCTATGAGCTGGGACAGCTTGACCCAGCTATGGATTTCACGGCTGCCCTGCTAATGATGCAAGCCTTAAACATAGCTTTTACTGATGCCTATCTTTCCCTTAGCCTAAACAGCCAAGGATCGATTTTAGAAGATAGCCGTTACCAAGATCTGATCGATAAGATGCTCTACCTTTTAGCTCATGGTTTAGAAAAGCGAGTCATTAGCAATGAGTAGTGGATGATTGTTTTGAATCAGCATCATTGAGGAGGAAGCTTTATGGCAGTACTGCTGGAAGGTAAAGAAATCCGTAAGGTTTACCAAACCGGGGAGATCGAGCTAGAAGTCCTGAAAGGGCTTAATTTTCAAATCATGGCCGGAGAATTCATTGTTATCCTTGGGCAGAGCGGATCAGGTAAAACAACCCTTCTCAATATCATTGGTGGCATGACCCCTCCTACTTCCGGTGAGCTGTACTACCAAGATCAGCCTCTCCATGAGATGAATGATAAGGGATTAACCCTTTATCGTCGCAATGCAGTTGGCTTTGTTTTTCAACATTATAATCTTATGCCCAACCTAACAGCTGCGGAAAATGTGAAGCTTGCCGCTGAAATTGCCGAAGATCCTCTGACTGTGGAAGAGGTATTGCGGGATGTGGGTTTGGTGGCCTGGTCGGAACATTTCCCATCCCAACTTTCCGGTGGACAGCAGCAACGGGTGGCTATTGCCAGGGCTATCGTCAAAAACCCTGCTTTGCTCCTTTGTGATGAGCCGACTGGGGCCCTCGACATCGAGACGGGGATCCAAGTCCTAAAAGCCTTGCTTAGACTCAATCAAGAATACCATAAAACTATTCTTATTATTACCCATAATTCTGAGATCTCAAAAATGGCTCACCGGGTATTCTATCTTAAGGATGGCAGACTTGACAGTATCCATGTCAATGACCACCCCCTGCCACCGGAGGAGTTGCAATGGTAGTGCTGCGCAAAAAGCTTATTCGGGAAATTAAAGCGAACCTAGGGGTTTATCTTGCCTGCATCGTTGTTATTATGATCGGCTTACTCACCTATACCTCGATGTCTATCGCTGTAGAGAATCTTGAGCGAGCCCAGAACCATTTCTATGCCGAAACCCACTTCGCCGATGGTTTTATAAAGGTCAATGGTTACCCAGAGGGCAAAGTAACGAATCTGGCGAATCTAGAGGGGATCGACAGGGTTGAAGGTCGGATTGTCAAGGATGCTAGGCTTTTTAGCGAAGAGACGGAAGGCAATCGTTATTTACGTCTGGTCTCCATGAATTTTACGAATGGTCCGGATCTGAACCAGGCTCAGCTCTTTAGTGGTCAATGGCCGGAAGAAGGAAAAATGGAAATCCTCGTCGATCCTAAGTTTATCGCCGCCAATTCCCTAGCCTTAGGTGACACCTTAACCTTGATTCTTGAAGGGAAGCGTTCCAGCTTTACCGTGGTCGGAACTGCCCAGAGCCCGGAGTTTATCTATGCCATGCGTTCCGCTCAAGAACTCTACCCTGACCCCGCAACCTTTGGTATTGCCTATGTCCCCCAAAGCTCACTGAGTGCTATAGTCAAAGAGGCCGGACAGGTTAATGATATTGCCTTTACCTTAGAACCGGGGGCAAGCTTCGAGGATAGTAAGTTGCTGTTGGAGAAATCACTGAAGCCTTATGGGTTGCAAAGTATCTTTCCTCGCAAAGACCAGACTAGCCACGCTATACTGGAAAGCGAGTTAAGCTCCTTGCGCAGTACGGCTAAAGCCTTGCCTTTAGTCTTTCTGGCGGTGGCCAGTATCATTCTCTACACCATGCTGAGACGACTCATCGAGCAACAAAGAATGAACATCGGCAACTTAAAGGCCTTCGGCTTTACGAATCGTGAGATCATCCTCCACTACTTATCCTATCCACTTTTTATCGGGGGGGTTGGAGGACTCTTGGGCGGATTAGCCGGCATCGCTCTTTCCTTTCCACTCATCACACTCTACGAAGAGTTTTTTGCCTTACCGGGTCTAGAAAGTCATTTCTCGTGGAAATATCTTTTTCTAGGATTAGCTCTTTCCCTCGTCTTTAGCCTTCTCAGCGGTCTAAAGAGCAGCTTGGATATCCTTCGCTTAGAACCTGCCGAAGCCATGCGCCCAGCCGCTCCCAGGGATTCAGGCAAAACTCCCATAGAAAGATTCACTTGGTTATGGAACAATCTAACTTCCCAGAGTCAGATGGGGATTCGCAATGTTTTCCGCTCCCCCATGCGAAGTATTTTTACCGTAGTCGGTATGGCGGTGATATTTAGCCTGATGGCAGTTTCTTGGTCCATGGATAACATGATTGATAAACTAACGACGTTTCAATTCCAACAGGTTCAAACCTATGATGTCAAGGTTTCCCTCAACAGGCCCGAGTCTTCCCGCTCCCTACAATATGCACTAGCTCATGAGCCCGGAGTCACCCACCTCGAACCTCTCTTGGAGATTCCCGCCACCCTGCAAAATCAATGGTATAAAAAAGAAGTGGCAGTGCTTGGCATTAACCAAGATTCGACTTTGTATAATGTGCTCAATCAGAAGGGGGAAAAAGTCCCGATCCCTCAAGACGGGATCCTGCTCTCGGAACGCTTAGCGCGGCTCCTCCAAGTGCAGGTCGGGGATGCAATCCAGGTCGAAAGCCCACTGCGCCGCCAGATCAATAGCGATCAAAAAGAACAACTGATCGTGCGTGGGGTGATTCCCCAATACGTCGGTCTCAACGCCTTTATGGAGATCGGTGCACTGGCAGATCTTCTGCAACAAGGAGATATCGCTACCTCCATGCTCATACAGATGGATGCTCAGGAGGTTTCCGCTCTTAAAAGCAGGTACCGGGATGCCGAGCGAGTAGGCAACATTGAATCCTCCCAAGAAAGCGCTGCCAAAATCGAAGAGTTGATGGGTTCCTATGGCTTTACCATCTATTTTCTGGCCGTCATTGCTGGTTTTGCTGGTTTCGCACTAATCTATAATTCCAGCATTATCTCACTCTCCGAACGGCAAAGGGAGCTGGCTTCTTTACGAGTGCTTGGTTTGACTGCCAAAGAGGCCCTCCAAGTGATAACCTCCGAACAATGGTTGTTAACTCTGTTTGGCGTACTCTTGGGCATCCCCCTTTCCTTTGGTCTTTTAGAAGCTATGGCCCAATCCATGAGCACCGATCTCTACTCCATACCCACGGAGATCCCTCCTTCGGCTCTCCTCGGGGCGGTGATGGGTACTGCTATCTCCGTATGGATTGCCCAGACCCGTACGTATAATAAAATTAAAAAGTTACCTTTTGTAGAGGTTTTAGCGACGAAGGAGTAAAAAAGGAGGTATCCCAATGTCAGTTGAACGCCCGTCCCTCTTAAAAAAACTACCGTTTCCCTCTTTTCCTTTTAAGAAAAAAGCTGATAAGGGAACAACGAAAGCAAGTTCCAAGAAAACGAAGCAAAAGAAGATGCTCATCTATGGAATCATTGCCCTTCTTATTCTTTCCGCTGTGGTGGTTTCGCGTTTGAAGCCACTTGAAGGAGCAGTTATGACCCTTCAGCCCCAAGAATTTATCAAGGGTTTTACGGAGGAGGGACAAGTTTTAGCTGCCAAGGAATGGCCTCTGTATAATGCAGTGAATGCCAAGGTCGCTCTAATCTCGGTTCAGAACGGGGATCAGGTAAGGAAAGGGCAGGTTCTTCTAGAGCTGAATACCCAGGATATACGTTATCAGCTGGATGCTTTAAAAGCGCAGCGTAAAAGCGTGGAAGGACAACGCCTCCAAGCCCATAGCAATCCGTATCCGGCCTTGATTCAGCAGCAAAATCTTCTGATTACCCAAGCAGAAAAAGACCATTTGGCTCAGCAAGAAAATCTTACCCGTAGCAAGTCTCTTTATGAAGCTGGAGCTCTTTCCCTTGTTCAATATGAAGACGCCCAGCGGCAAGCGGAAAGGGCCCAGAATTTCCTGACGCAACAGAAGACCGCCTTGGAATTAATCTATGAACAGCACCAGCCTCAACAAGGCACCGAACAGTTTTACGGCGGTCAAATAGAAGCCCTTGATGCCCAAATCGCCCAGATCGAAAATCAAATTGTCCTTGCCCAAGTGACGGCTCCCGCCGATGGCTTGATTAAGGACTTGAACCTGAAGCAGGGAGAATGGGTTACCTCTGGGCAGCTTTTGCTGAATCTTTTCCAAAACTCTTCTTATAAGGTAGAGAGCTATGTTTTAGCTAGCGAGGCTTCTGCGATCAAGCCGGGAGACACTGTGGAAACCATACAGGATAGTAGCCTAGAGGATCTGATCTTGACGGGACAGATCGAAAGCATCGAGCCTTCGGCGGTAGAACGCATTTCTCCCTTAGGACTTAAGGAGAATCGGGTAAAGGCGAGCATCCTTCTGCACAGTGACACACCTCTAATTATCGGCAGTACTCTGGATGTAAATTTCACAACCCATCAAGAGTCTGCTCAAATCGTAGTCCCCAAAACAGTCCTTTTTCCTTACGGTGAGGAAGAGGCGGTTTGGGTAGTTCGTGCAGGAGTAGCCCACATTCAGCCCGTAGTTAAAGGTATGGAAAACAACCGAGAAGTCATTATACTGGAAGGGCTCATCGCCGGTGATCAACTTCTATTAGAAAATGACTTACCTGGCCTTAAGGAAGGAAAGAAAATTAAGTCCTTATAAGGTATCAAGCCACACTAGGAGCTGAAAAATCATCCTCTTTATGTAAATCGCCCGCAGAGTCTCTTCCTAATGAAGGGACACCGCGGGCTTTTTTCTTTTTTCTACAACAGGCTATCTATCATAAAAGTTATTCTGCTTTTAGTCCTGCCAAGAGAGTCGCTTTTGCTGATAGCGGATGATTACTTAGAGTAAAGACAAAAACATCTTCTTGGGCATCATAAGCTGAAAGATACCAGTCTAAGTGGCGAAGAGCGTTGTTCTCCATCAGCGAGTGCCAGGTCCCCTTTTCTAGATCATAATAGCTAAGCCTAGCTGTTTTTAGGTTATAGCTTTCATCCAAAACTGTTTCCAAGGCATATAATTTACGGTCGTCCCCTTTGAAGTACCTTATGTACTTGTCTTTAGGAGCATCCTTCACGAGATAGGTTTCTTGAGCAGTCTGGATATTCCTTATGACTGGGTTGTCATACTCTGCATAAGAGGGGCCATTACTGTAAATATGGGTATTATCAAACCATTTGATATAGTTGGTCTCTTCTTGATCCGCTAGAAAAAAGCGATGATCAGAACCGGACACCTCTATGGTCCCCGTCCCTACTAACCACTCATAGCCAAACATCCTATATAAGATGTGACTAGAATCCGGTGAAAATACTGGACCACGTGGCGCTTGTGTATCCATTCCATGAGGATCTGATCCGATCTGGGAAGGAACAATGAGCTTGCCGTTTTCGAAATTGCCATCATAGACGGTGATGCCCTTCTTGCCGGCAAGGACGATGGTCTTCCCATCCGGAGTAATATCTATGTCATTTGGAGTCAATTCTTGCTCTGGGTAGGGCATTTCTTTGATGGTCTTAAAGTCTTCCCGGTTGACAATCAGTATTTCCTCTTGAAGCATTACGGCCATTCGATTCTCTTCAAGTAGCTTAACCCGTATCGGTAGATACTCTTCCTTAGTGGAAATCCCCGTATAAAAATCGGAACCTGTAATCAAGTCGTGAACATAGGCACGGATTTCTAGGTCGTTTCTAAAAACAATCAGGTTTTTCCCTTGACCCAAGTTCAAGATTTGGATGGCATTCTCAAATCCATCTTTTTGGGCCTGTTCAGTTTGGAGGTAAAAAAGCGACGGCTCGCTGGGTTGAGTCTGACCAGGCTGCCATAAGGGATAATCAATCTGGCGTATTTGGGCCAGAGTCTTACCCTCTAAATTTCGATAGTTTCTTTTCTCTTGGGCGATTTCCTGTGCAGGGTAGGTTACTCCCCCCACAATCTTATCCTCGTGGAAATAAACTTCCGCAACTTGCTGGTTTTCAATATTAAAAGTAACGACCCTTAGCGCAACCGAGCCATAACCTATTTTTTCAGAAGCTTTCTGCAGCGAATCGTTAAGGAACGCGTCAAGGAGTTGGATTTCAGGTCTATTCGCTAGATTATCCCAAGTAATCGTTCTTTCATCACCCGCAGCGGCTTGAGTCACCGGTTCAAGGGGAATTATTCCGTAGTTCAGGAGATAGTCTTTAGTCTCTTGGATTTTCCCTTCATAAATCTTGTCCTCTTCTACCGGATTTTTATCGCCTTTCTGCTCGTTTCCACTAGGCTGTTGTTGACCGCAAGCAGCTAAAGAGAGGGTTAAGATACATGCCATAAGAAGCAAAAGAACGTCTTTTACTATCATAGATTTTTCGCGACTCCTCTGCATAAAGGTTTCCTCCTTTACTTTGGACCAGAACCCAAAAGCCCTATCCGTTTCTTTTTATAGTGTCGTTCAATCCATGACCCGTCTGACGGCCTTTTTCCAGCCTTGATAATATTTCTCTTTAAGCTCTTCGCTCATGCGGGGTTCAAAGGAACGGTCATGTCTTGACTTTCCTTTCAACTCCTCTAGATCACTCCAAAAACCCGTAGCCAAACCAGCAAGATAGGCGGCTCCTAATGCTGTAGTTTCAATACACTGAGGACGCTCTACTTCTACACCCAATAGGTCTGCTTGAAACTGCATGAGGAGATTATTGCTTACTGCTCCCCCATCGACCTTTAGAAGTTGAAGGAGTAACCCAGAGTCAGCTTCCATAGCTTTTAAAATATCCTTCGTCTGGTAGGCCATGGATTCAAGGGCTGCCCGTATAATATGGTTTTTATTACTACCACGCGTAAGGCCAACAATCGCCCCCCGAGCATCCATATCCCAGTAGGGAGCACCGAGTCCAGTAAAAGCAGGCACTACATAGACTCCCCCGTTATCGGAAACTTTTCCTGCAAAATACTCAGAATCCGCAGCGGTTTCGATGAGCTTTAATTCATCCCGCAGCCACTGAATCACAGCACCGGCGATGAAAACACTGCCCTCCAAGGCATAAACAACTTTTCCATCCATCCCCCAGGCAATGGTACTCACGAGACCATGCCGAGACTCACAGACCTCTTCTCCTGTATTCAGAAGCATAAAGCAGCCGGTACCATAAGTATTTTTCGCCATACCCGGCTCAAAACAGGCTTGGCCAAATAAGGCAGCTTGCTGGTCCCCGGCGATTCCGGCGAGAGGAAGCTCATAACCGAAAAACCCCTCGGCCGCTGTTTTGCCATAGATATAACTGGAGGGCTTTACTTCCGGAAGCATGGCTAAGGGAATCCTTAACAAGCGAAGAAGCTCCTCATCCCACTCTAGAGACTTTATATTATAGAGTAAAGTTCGAGATGCATTCGAATAGTCAGTAACATGAATCTGACCCTTGGTTAAATTCCACACCAACCAGGTATCCATAGTGCCAAAGAGCAAGTCACCCTTTTCGGCCTTTTCCTGAGCCCCAGGTACATGATCAAGAATCCAGCGTATTTTCGTTCCCGAGAAATACGCATCAAGAACTAAGCCCGTCTTTTCCTTGAACAGGGGTTCCAGCCCTTTTTCTTTTAGTTCATCACAGAGGGGGGCTGTTCTTCGACACTGCCAAACAATAGCGTTGGCGATAGGCTTTCCCGTGTACTTATCCCAAACTACAGTGGTTTCCCGTTGATTGGTAATTCCAATGCATGAGATCTCTTCAAGCTTTACGTGGTAGCGAGCTAAGAGCTCTGCTATGACACCATACTGTGTACTCCAAATCTCTTCTGGATCATGTTCCACCCAACCGGGCTGGGGGTAAATCTGGGTAAATTCTTTTTGCGCCACTCCCACAATATGACTTTCCCTATCGAAAAGAATAGCTCGGCAACTGGTTGTTCCTTGGTCTAAAGCCAATATGTATTTTTTCATTTTCTCGCCTCACAGCCGGTAGTTTTCCAGTTTCTTCTTCCTTTATATCATGAGCAGCGGTGTTTTAAAAGAGCATTCTCTCCTTAGCCCAAGTAAGGAGGGCAAAGCCCTCCTTACTTGGGTGAATCAGGGACCTGTCCCCTTGACTCACTATTTCACTTTTGCAAACAATTGTTCATATCGACTTAAGGCACGTATGGCTGTCAGTACAGCGGTGATAGGCTCTTCATAGTCCCATCCTTTAGCATAGATCGCCTTATATGAAGGTTTAAAAGAACCCATAAGATTTTGAGAGTTGATTAGATTGAGGATTCCTTTATCAAGGACTTCCTTGGGAACCGCCCTTCCATAGCGCAAGAGGCCGGACAAAGCTAACCCTGTCTCCGCAGCAGAACCCCAACCACCATCTTCTCCTTGGGATTGTAGGATAAAGTTGATGGCCTTTTGCCTCGCCCCCCAAATATCCCGTGTCAGATAGAGTTGTTGCCAGTTAAATTTCCACTTATCAAAAAGTTCGAGTGCCTGGGCTGTACAGTAGACTGGCCCTTCATACCAAGAGGAGGGAAAGGCTCCTTTTACGTCCTGCTGAGATAATAACCAACTAAGCCCGCGGTAAATGGCTCCCTCTTGAGATCTTGCTCGTTGCCATAAAGCCTCTAAAGCATGAATCGTTACATCGGCGCTTGGAATATACACAGGAAAATCTGAGGTAATCTGAGGTGGTGTCCCTTGAAAGCTAGGAAAGGTGCTCCAGCTGCCATCAGCATTTTGCATCTTTTTAAGCAACTGAATTCCTGAAGGGTTTTCTACCCCTACTTGATGGAGGCCGATTAAGGCTACTGCCGTGTCGTCCAAATCTGGATGAGTATAGGGAGGGGTGCTGCCATAGCTTCCATCTGTATTCTGGGCCTTCTTTAGCCAAGCAACGCCTCGTTCTAACCAGGGATTTTCTTCTAAACTTTCTGCTGTTTCTGCGGTGATGCCGATAGCCCAGCCCATGGCCCAGTTCTTAAGTTGATCAAAGGCAGGCCATCCTCCGTTGGCATACTGCTTACGCAAAAGCCAGCGACCAGCTTTTTGACAGGGCTCTGAATACCCTTTCAAACGCATAATTGCAAGTACGGCTAGACTGGTACCAATAATATCCTCAGACCATGAGCCATCCGGCATTTGGGTACTGAGGAGATACTGTATTCCTACCCTTAGTCCTTCTTGAGATTCTGTGGCAAGAAGTGACGCTGCTACTACAACCGGTCGGCCATAGATCGGCAATTTGGCTAAAACCTTCTCTTCTAGAATATTGGGAATCACAATCTCTTCAGGAGTCGGCCCTTCCAGACCGGGCACTACCCTCTGCCCTAAAGTTAAAATCATTTGAGAGAATTGCCTTGCCTGAGATAAAATCTGGAGCTTGGCCATCCATCCCCCTTGGCTCCCTTGCAGGGCTAATCTGGCAATCTTGGTTATCTCTTCATCGGGTTGACTGTCGGGGACCTTCCCCCAGCCTCCTCTGTTATTCTGCCATAACCACTGTATACCTCGCTGTTGAGCACCTTTGAATTCTCGCCCCAAGGCTAGCAAAGCTAATGAAGCTAGCGCCGTTGCCCCTGGACTAAGAGAGACGCCATGGTGTTGATCTAGCTTATCCGCTAAAATCTGCTCCACACCTTCAGATACATAACGCGTAGCTTTATCTAAAGATTCCCTTAAATTCTTGTCAAAATGCAATCGATCACCTCCATCCATCTCTTCATCCTATGCTATAAAACAGTTTATGTTAGGAAATAACAAAACAGGAGGCTACTACCTCCTGTTTGTTACTTGTCTTCTTATATACCAACCGACATAACTGTTTCGATTACTTTTTCCCGTTCTTTATCATAGGCATTAAAGGTCTGAAGAGCTTTCTCGATATCTCGATAAACTTTCCAGTACTTACTGGCAAGACAAGGTTCCCCTTTGTCTTCCATAAAAGTAATGACATCTTTCAAAGGATAACCGAGAAATAGACCTAACTCATGAGGACAGCTTATTTGATAACGTTTTTCTAGCATAACTAGATCATCCTCTAAAGCTTTAGTCCCATTATAGCCCAGCCCCTGCAGGAATTTTCTATTTTCCCTGCCAGATAAATACTCGACTAAAACCTCGTCTTTGTAAAACAGGACAAATATTCGATCCCTTTTCTGCCAAAGTTCATAGTATCTGATTCCTAAGGGAGCACATACCTCATCCTTATAGTATTCCCAAAGCGCATAGGTATTGCGTTTGAGATTGGTAAACGCCATTAAGGTCGATGGTTTTATCCCAGCTATAGTCGGGGCAGCGTAATACTTTATCTTATACAGAAGAAACTCTTTATCATTAAGTTCATCGAGTACTTGAAAGAATTCCATAATTGATCGGCTACCCATAAAGCCTTCCTCCATTGCCAAGTTCGTATATATCCATTTTGCCCGCGCAGCTGATTGCACATTCCTATCCTAAGCTAAAGCGACTTAAACAAGAAAAGGAACCCCCATATATAGAGATTCCTTGTGTTCGTACAAACCTATTGTGTATGATATTCTAGGATCCTTTTAAATTCCTCAAAACTTCCCTTTTCAAAGTACTCCTAAGCCAGTTGTGATAAATGAGCCATGAAGTCCAGTTTTAAGCCGATATGGTCATCGGCCTCATGAGGATAGTTTGAAGGCAAGAATTTGTATTTCAGATAAGCCCGACGGACATTCATTTCCATTGCTTCAGCCAGCGCACTTAAAACCTTAAAGTGCCTATCAAAGAGGTTTTCGTCCTCCTGAAGCAAAAGCTGTAGAGACTCTCGGGTGTGTGAGTTGGCAACCCTTAGTATTTCTACTTGGGGTTCTCCATCGAAAATTGTCTTGTTACACTTAATCGTTACTTAATCGTTACTTTTGTTCTCTTCTCTAGGTTATATGTTATACTTCATGTTGCAGGGGCTTAGACCCGCTTTTACTTCTTATCACCAAACTTATACCCAATACCCCAGACAGTTTGTAGGTACTTGGGCTTTGAGGGCTCATCCTCAATCTTTTCTCGTATCTTACGGATAAAGACAGCGATGCCGGTCAATTCACCCACATAATCTTCACCCCAAACATACGTTAGCAGCTGCTCCCGAGTAAAGACCTCCCCCGGGTGACTGGCCATATAAGCAAGAATCTTAAATTCCTTCGGTGTCAGTTCTATACGTTTGTCTTTTAATCTTGCTTCATATCGGTTAAAAAAAACCTCTAAGTCTCCCAATCTAGCGCTTTCCTTTTTCTCAACATCACCGCTTGCTCCTATTGGATGATCTCTTCGGCGGAGAAGCGCTTCGATTCGTAAAGATAACTCTAGAGAACTAAAGGGTTTGACAAGATAATCATCAGCTCCCGCTTTAAAGCCTACGCTTTTGTCCACAATATCCCCTTTGGCAGACAAAATTATGATGGGGACATTACTTCCCCCCGCACGAAGCTTAGCACAGACATCAAACCCATTCATTTTCGGCATCATGACATCCAAAATCACCAGATCTGGCTGTTCTTCCTCAAAAACCTTTATAGCCTCAACACCATCGAATGCGTAGCAAAAATCATAGCCATCATCTGTGACAATGTGTTCGACCACAATACGAATGCTCTCTTCATCATCGGCCAACATAATCTTCATCTAATTCCCTCCCTCGTCTGACAGGTGAAACCTCTTAAATTTACTCAAATAGACTCAAAAATCCATCTTACACAAGTTTCCTTTATCTTCTCCTGCGGGAATTCCTACAGCAAACAAGCTGCCTTGCCCACATTCACTGACTACTTTAATCCAACCCCCGTGGAGTTCAGCTAGCTCCTTGGCCAAAGCTAACCCTAAACCGCTTCCGCTATACTGTCTATGAATAGAAGAATCACCCTGAACAAACTTGTCAAAGATATAGGGCAGGTCCTCTTTACGGATGCCAATTCCATTATCCTGAACGTTAATAAGGACTTCATTTTTGTCTAGATCATAGTTCACCCTAACTTCAATTTTCCCACCAGTTGGGGTGAATTTTATAGCATTGCTAACTAAATTCTCGACAATCCGTCGTAAACTTTCTCGATCCCCCTCAATGACAGGGACATCCGAACTGACAAGGCTTGAGAAACTTATCCCCTTTTTCTCGATCAAGGGCTCAATGACACTTTCCACCGCATTAATCACGTCCACTAGATCTATTGGTTCTAGAACCAATTCTTTTCTTCCCGCTTCTATACGTGCCATGTCTAATATGTTGTTAATCATACTGAGAAGAACCAAACTATTACTTTTAATTTCCTGAACCATCTTCTGTTCTTTGTCTGCTATAGAGGTCTTACCCCGCTCAAGCACTTCTGCAAAAGCAATTATTGAAGTCAGAGGCGTTCTCAATTCATGACTGACGATAGCTAGGAAGTCAGATTTATACTGGTTATCCTCACGCAAGCGACGATTGGCTTCTTCAAGTTGAAGTCGCTGGGACTCTAAAACATCCATAGCTCGTGCCAAATCCTCTGTTCTTAGTCCTACCTTTTTTTCTAGGTCATCGTAAAGATTTTGTAGTTCTCCCGTCATAACCTCAAAATGATCGGCTAAATCTCTAATTTCCGCTTGCGCTTCGATATCGTTTAAATCAACCCTTAAATTCCCCATTCTAACATGTTCTATTGCTTCTTTTAATTGGCTCAAAGGTTTTGTTACCAGTTTAGACATGGCATAATAGATGAGCATCACGAGAAGCAACGTCAGCAGAGAAATATAGGCTACTTGCTTAATGACATTCGATTGAATATTTTCAGTATACATATCTATAGGCATCACGATACTAACAATACCCGCTAGGTCACCTGTTCTCCAACCTTCCTTGGGATAGCCTAAGATATCAAGCTCACCCTTAGGGTCGCCGTGACATTCCAAACAGTTTTCTTCAATCCGCATAGGAGCAGTGTAGCGAAAGGTATTTTCTCCGTCATACTCACTTATTTTGTAAAATTCCATAACTTCATCATCTGCAGAAAACTGGTTTAAAGCCTCTAATTCAAATTCGTCAGGAACATCAGCCTTATTACGGGGGTTAAAGTGAGTATAACGAATAGTGTAGCCGGTCTTTCTCCCAAACAATTTCCCTATACTTTTACCAACTATAGAGCAGTGTAGCTTTTTAAAATTGTACTCACCATTGGCATCGTAATTAATCAGGTCTTGATTGATAACCATGAACTCCCACACAGCATCCATTTGCTGAGATAGAACATATGCTTTTTCATGCATCTCGCGTTCTGCTTGGTTTTCTTGGGTTATGCCAATCCAAACCACATTCAATAGGAGTGAAACAGCCAAAATACCGACAAATAATATGATAAATCGAGTTCTTATCCTCGTATCCTTAAACTTCAGCCCAATCACCCCCTACTGTCCAACACATGCTTACAGTATAGCATTTATTCCGTGCTCTATAGGATAAGATTATTCTTCCAGCCTTCTTCGTGCCAAGTGATTGTCACGTCTTGTCTGTGGCAACGTAAAATGGCGAAAGAGTCATCTTCATCAGACGACCTCTTTCGCTTTTAAACCCTGTACTTCCTCGATACTAGAAAGATCAGATTAAGTTGTTTCTTCATTCATTTCTTCTAACAGTTCTAAGTCCCAGAGAAGCACTCCCCAGATTAACTCTATTAACCCAGGATAGAAACCAATTGAACCATGCAAGCTTGCATCCTTGGAAAAATCAGCAATCCAAGTCAAGGGGTGATCCTTTATAAAGCTGATCTGACTCTCAATTACTGCTTTCGTAGAGGTCTCTTCACTATCCGAGGTTAAAGCCTCGCATAACCGATCACCTGCCGAGGCTAGAAAAATCAATTCTAATCCCATGTGATCTTCCGGCATCCTATGTTTAAACTTGAATTCAAATCCATTTTGCCGAAATAGCTCTCTGACTTGCAAGGTGGGTCCACCAAAAACTAACTTTTCCGGAGTACGGTATACTGATTCCCAAGGAGGAGCTTTGGGTTGACCAGGCCCCAAGAAAAGGTCAGTGTATTCGAAGTGTATTTCTTGAATGGCTTGGGAAGCTGATAATCTTTCTAACTCTTCTGTACATCGAATTAACTTATTCAAGCCATTCTGCATTTGTAAATTAGCAGCGTCCAGGGGGAATTCCAGCCAGAACTGTCCTCGGATAATTTCCTCATTATCTATTTGTATAGGCTCCAATAAGCAATTACCTAAAAAACTATAGAGTCTAGACCGCAAGCTGCATACCTCTTCCCAAGAAACAGCCATGATATTACTTACCTCCTTGTAAGCTACCTGTCATGTTTACCTTTTTTTGCATCGGATTGCTCTTAGGGTCAACCATAAACTTTCGAACTAAGACCGCATACAAAATTACTCCAAATGAGCTAATCCCTACGAATATTAGACCCTCAAAGATGCTTGGGAAATAGACCCCTTTCGTAGCCCATATATTGGGTATAACGATTGAATCTACACTTTCAGCGAATTCTCCAAGTGTCACTCCTAAGTGACCAGGAACCAGCGGGAAGGCAAAAGATGAGAAAAGCAACCAAACCCGTTTAAAGAACACGCCAATCACAACTAGAATAGAGGCTAGTAACACAAGTTTATGATTAGCACGGTTCTTGGCAAAGACCAAAATCAGGAATGGAATAACTATACCCAAAAGAATTTGCCCCCAGAAGAAAGGTGCCAAAGAACCACTTAAAAGATTGGACAGGGCGGCTGCTACATTTTCCTCTCCGGGGAAAGCGAAGGTCAGGATTTCGCAACCAACAAAAAATGCATCTACTGCTACAAATACTGCAAGCAGCCCGGCTAGGCTAGTAAACAATTTTTCTTCCACTTTATACACATCGAATTTCTTCAAGATCCAAAGAACAATGAGAAGAAGAGCTAATCCGGAGTCTAAAGCAGAGGCTACAAATAAGGGGGCCATTAAGGCACTGTGCCAGGCGACCCGTGCAATCTGCAAGCCAAATATCCACGCCGTAACTGAATGCACAAGTATTGCCACAGGCAAGGCAATTCGAGAGATGACCGCAATTTTACCCTCATCAGGATTAGGGCGCGTCATAAAATACAAGTATACGATAGAAACGAATAAGTATAATCCAATCACAACCACGTCCCAAATTAAGGGGGAGTTGAACTGCGGAGATAAAATAAGGTTAAGGAATCTTTGAGGTTTTCCAAGATCGATAACGATAAACAAGAGGGCTACAATGATGCATACCGTGGAGAGAATTACGGCCGGTATGGCCACTTTTTTAAATGAAGGAATATTAAAAACGGTGGCTGATGAGGATACGATCAATCCTCCCGCAGATAATCCGACAAAAAACATGAAGGCAGTAATATAGAGGCCCCAAGAGACGATATTACGCATGCCTGTTACAATCAGGCCATTAGACAACTGGTAGATCCATGCTCCGAAACCAACAAGGGCAAGGAAAGACAAAATCCCGAGCCAAACTGGGTAGTGTCGTTCGGTTTTACTTGTCATTTTAATCCTCCTCTATTTCAAATAATAGACTTGGGGCTTTGTGCCCATATGTGGAAGTAACTGATAGGAATTTTTTTCTCGAATGAGGTTGGAAACCTCGCTATCCGGGTCATCCAAATCACCGAATTTCCGTGCCTTAGCAGGGCAAACCACTACACACATCGGCTCAAGACCCTGATCAGTCCGCTCGCTACACATGGAACATTTCTCTACAACCCCTATCGGTCGGGACGTGGCATCTCCGTAATTAAAATCCGGTTGGCGCACAGGATCCTGCCAATTAAATACTCGAACATTGTAAGGGCAGGCAGCCATACAATATCGACATCCAATGCACATATCGTAATCAATCAAGACCCTGCCGTCATCACTCTTATAGGTTGCACCTACGGGGCAAACTTTTAAACAAGCAGGATTTTCACAATGCTGGCAGGCCATAGGTAACCAGTTCTTGGTAAGATTAGGAAACTCCCCTTGAGCACAATCCAGCCCGACTTCTCCTTCGGTGAGAACCCGATTCCATAACATTCCCATCGGCACATTGTTTTGCGCTTTGCAGGCGACTGAACAAGTATGACACCCAATACAGCGACTCTGGTCGATTGTCATTCCCAATTTAGTCATACTATCACTCCTCTACCCTTTTTACTTCTACCAGTGTATCTAACAAAGCAATATGTGGTCCGAAAATTAATTTATTACCTCTAGGATTGATATTAGGGTTTAATAGTTCCTGTAGATCCCCTTTTTTGAAATAACGGGACCACCAGCCTTCACTTATTTGAACCATCCCTGGACGCATATCATTAGCTAACTGGCATCTACATTGGAAACTTCCACGATCGTTAAACACTTCAACAAAATCCTTATCACTTAATCCCCGGGCTTGGGCATCTTTAGGGTTTATTCTAACCAATGGTTCAGCATTGATTTGCAATAGCCAACGGGCATTAGAATAAGTGGAATGGGCACGGAAACGAGTATGAGGTGTACCTAGTGCTAGTGGATATTTTTCATAAAGAGGATTGCTAGGACTAGCCTCATTAGGTTCCTCCCATATTGGTAACGCATAACCCTCTTCAATGAAATCTTCGCTATAAAACTCCAATTTGCCTGACTCAGTGTAAAATTGGTGATCCATAAAAGCCCGATAAGGCTCGTTTGGCACATTAAGCCTCATTACACATTTATTAGCCCTTAAGCTCTCGACAGTAATTCCTTGCAAGGAAGGATCAGGTGAGTTCAATTGGGCCCGCACAAATTCTTCCGGTGATTCAGGCATATATTGTGCAAATCCCATCAGTTCGGCTAATTCTTTTTCTATTTGGAAGTCTGACTTGCTTTCAAATAACGGTTCAATAACTTTTTCTTGTAGTAAAACATGATTGCGTTCGGTAATTAAATAACCAATATCATATTCCGACTCAAAGCAGGTCCCTGCAGGTAGGACAATATCCGCAAAATTCACAGTATCACATTGGTGTGAATCAACAGCAACGATAAATTCAAAACCTTTAAACCATTCCTTTGCTTTGTTGTAATCCGGAAAATACTGATGAATAGGATTACCTTGAAAAACACCAGCTTTTACTGCATTTGGTTTATTCACATATTCAAAAAACTTCCCCTCAAGATCCGCTGCCTTAAATTCAGGTGGTAATTCCCAGCCCCCGAACTCTACATCCATAGACCAGCATGTCCCATGTTGCGTGCCCTGACCTACTCCTCCTCCAACTCGACCGATATTTCCAGTTAGGCCAGCCATTATTGTAGCTAAACGTCCCATTGTATCTGAATGATACCACTTGTCTGTACCTCCCATACCCCATTGTATGTTAGCCGGTCCACCAAGAGCGTATTCTTTAGTTAATTCGAAAATAACTTTCTCTGGTATTTCAGTTATCTTAGACGCCCATTCAGGAGTATAATCTTTGACATGTTCAATATAAGCTGACAGCACTGTTTTTACTTTAATCCCGTTTGCAGTATATTCACCCTCTAATTCGGGATAAATACCAGGAGTATCGTATGGTTGAAGCGAATTTGAATTTTTGTCCCAAACTAAAAATTTATTAGTACCTTCTTCTCGCAAAAGAGTTTTATTATCCGCTCTAATTAAAAAAGGTGAACTTGTATTTTTTCTTACGTACTGTTTATCGTACCAGTTGTTTGTTAGGATTAAATGAATCATCCCGAATAAGAGAGCACTATCGGTTCCAGGACGAAGGCTAATCCACTGATTGCATTTGGCTGCTGTTGTAGAATAAACAGGATCAATACATACCATCTTAGTTCCGCTTTCCTTAGCATCAAAGAAGAAGGCAGAATCGGTCATCGATGTTTCCAATACATTGTTTCCCCAAAAGATGGCCATATTGGAATTAACGCTATCGGTTATTTCATTGGTAGTTGACCAGGCAAAACCCATAATCATTGATTGACCGCCGGCCGCCGTTGTATCCAGCCCTATATCATACATAGTTATTATTTGACTGCCCAATAGCTGTGGCAGTAGTAGCATGGGATAGTGAACTCCGGTACTGCCCGCCCATATTATAGATTCTCCACCGTATTTACTTGTTAATTCTAGAAGCTTGTCAGCAATTGTTCCGAGTGCTTCATCCCAAGAAATGGGGACAAACTTTCCTTCGCCTCTTTCTCCTACCCTTTTCATGGGGGTTTTCAAACGATCTGGGCTGTAAACTCTTTCTCCCTCACTAAGTCCTCTAAGGCAGATTTTGTTTTGGACGCTGTCCGGCCATTCGTTAGGTTCAATCTTAACTAATTTCCCTTCACGAACTGTGCATTTAAAAGAACAACGTCCCCCGCAATTCGGCGGATGAAAAGTATATGCTACTTTTTCTCCTTCTTCCTCTGCTAGCGCAGGGAGAATCCAGTCTTTATAGTTCAAAGTACCCAAAATTCCTAATCCCGCGATGGTTCCTCCACTGGCTTTAATAAAAGTACGCCTTGAAATAGTCATTAGACACACCCTCCTTCATTTGATCTTGCACCCTGATCGACACAACTCCATACCCGGAACAAACGTAAACGTACAAGAATAAGAACTCTTTGCGTGAATAGTAACAAATCCCTATGCGGATTGCTATTTTAAATAGTTTAAGATTTATTAATTTTTGTTAATATTTTAAATCTCCAGACTTATTTGTCTTATAGATGTCGGAAAAAAATAAAGCACCCAGCCGCAGCCTTTTCTTAAACTGCGCGGGGCGCTTCTTTATCTAATATCCCATACCTTACTTTTCTCTAAAATGCCGCTCAATCTCACGTTTAGCATCACGCTCGGCAATAGCCTGACGCTTATCGTAATTCTTCTTCCCACGGCAGACGCCCAGTTCGATCTTTGCTAGGCCACGCCTGAGGTAGATCTTAGTGGGAATAAGGGTCAAGCCCTCCTGCTGTACTTTTCCAATGAGTTTAATAATCTCCGAGTGATTCAAGAGGAGCTTGCGTTTGCGCAAAGGCTCGTGATTGAAGCGATTCCCTTGTTCGTATGGGCTAATGTGCATCTGATAAAGCCATACTTCTCCGTTTTCAATGCGCGCATAGCCGTCCTTAAGGTTCACACGCCCGTTACGAATGGATTTGATCTCGGTTCCTGTGAGAATAATTCCTGCCTCAAGCTTTTCCTCTACGAAATAATCATGGTAAGCTTTTCGGTTATCGGAGATGACTTTAATTCCTTCAGATGCCACAAGAACCCTCCTCACAAATCAGTATGACCTACTGAAAACTAGGTATTTAGTATAGCATAGACTCTCGGTTTTTTCCAGTATGGCTACTTCACCCTAAGAGGAACCAAAGTGGTACTGTCATAATTTTGTAACCACTCGTAGGCTCTGTCATCTTGATGAAAATAAAAGGGGCATCGCTAACCACTTCCTAAAGTAGTTTGCGATGCCCCCGACTCAACAATTTTCGTTTAGATTAAGAACGGAGCGATAATCAGCGAGATGGTACCCATAACCTTAATCAGTGCGTTCAAGGAAGGACCAGCTGTATCCTTGAAGGGGTCACCGACAGTGTCCCCAATAACTGCAGCAGCATGAGTCGGTGTTCCTTTACCGCCTTGGTTTCCTGCTTCGATGTACTTCTTAGCATTGTCCCAAGCACCACCAGCATTAGCCATGTAGATAGCCATGAGCACTCCGGCAACGGTTCCACCGGCCAGCATACCGCCCAAGGCTTCTTTCCCAAGCAAGAAGCCGACGAGGATGGGTGAGCCTACGGCTAAGAGACCAGGAACAATCATTTGACGAATAGCAGCTCTCGTGGAGATATCTACACAAGCCCGATAATCTGGCTTTCCTGTTCCTTCCATGATACCAGGAATCTCACGGAATTGGCGACGTACTTCACCGATCATTTCAAAAGCAGCTTTCCCGACCGCTTCCATACAGAAGGATGAGAAGAGGAAGGGTAGTGCAGCACCAATGAATAAACCAATGATTGTCGTCGGGACGAGAAGATCAAGCTGCTCCAAGTGAGCAAGCTCAGAAAAGGCGCTAAACAGGGCTAGGGCAGTTAAGGCTGCAGAGCCGATGGCAAATCCTTTAGCCACAGCAGCTGTCGTGTTACCTACAGAGTCTAACTTATCGGTAGTTTGGCGGACACTGGGATCTAACTCAGCCATTTCCGCAATACCACCGGCATTATCAGCAACCGGTCCAAAGGAGTCGATGGCCACGATTATCCCTGCTGTAGAGAGCATAGCCATAGCAGCCATAGCAATACCAAAGATTCCTGCCACTTCAAAAGAGACATAAATTGCAACACAGATCGTGATGATCGGTAGGGCTGTACTCTTCATACCCACTGCCAGACCTTGAATAATATTGGTAGCAGCTCCGGTCTCAGAAGCTTTAGCTATCGCTTGAGCAGGGGGCTTCTGATTAGAGGTATAGTATTCAGTAAACAGACCGATAAGGATATTCACGACTAAACCACTCATAATGGCGATGAAGACGCCATTCGGGGTTAAGGTTAAAGTATCGCTCACTTGGAAGGATTCAGGAAGCATCCAATGGACTACTGCAAAAGATCCAATAGCTGTTAGAAGGTTAGTACCCCATAATCCTTTGTTCAAGGCTGTTTGTGGATTCGCATCTTCCCCTGTCCGAACAAAGAAGCTAGCTATGATGGAAGCAAAAAGTCCTACAACCCCGATCATCAGCGGAAGCATGAGTCCGGGTGCACCGGCATCAAGAGTATTGAAGACAACAACACCAATCAACATTGCTGAAATAGTGGTTGCACCATAGGATTCGAAAAGGTCAGCTCCCATTCCAGCGGTGTCACCGACGTTGTCACCCACGTTATCGGCGATAACGGCGGGATTACGAGGGTCATCTTCTGGAATTCCGGCTTCAACTTTACCCACCAAGTCTGCACCAACGTCAGCAGCCTTCGTAAAGATCCCTCCACCGACACGAGCAAACAGGGCGATAGCACTGGCTCCAAAGGCAAAGGAGTTAATAATCTCAGCGTCTTTAAACCATAAATACAGGGCCGCAACACCAATCAAACCTAAAGCATTTACAGAAAGACCCATAACGGCTCCGGCACGGAATGATACGCCCAAGGCTTTGTTGAGGCTTGTCCGCGCTGCTTCGGTAGTACGGGCATTAGCGCGAGTGGTAATTCCCATCCCTACATATCCGGCAACAGCAGAAAGCACTGCCCCTACTAGGAACGAAACGGCAGTTTGCCAATTCTTCGCAAAAGTTAAGATAATAAAGATAATAATTACAAAGGGAATTAATGTCCTGTACTGGCGATTAAGGAATGCCATGGCACCCTCTTGGATGTACTGGGAAATTTCCTGCATCCGTGTATTTCCTGGGCTTTCACTTAAAACGCTTCTTGCAAAGAAGAAGGCAACCGCCAGCCCAACAAAACCTGCCAGGATAGCCCAAACAGGCATTGAAGCAAAATCCATTGTCAATAAACCTCCTAAAAATAACTTAATTAATATGTATGAACCAAGTTTAAAGTAAACTTGGCCAGCACCAGGTCGACACTACCGACCTACTTATTGTCCTGAGACGAAGGTGGCCGCCCTCCATAGTGAAAAAGGAAAAGGAGCCCTAACTTATCTTATAAGATAGGCTACCCCTAATGAACTCAGCAGAAAAACAACGGCTGAGATAATACTCAACTTTTGAAAAACAGCATCTAATCCCTTCTTTTTACCAAAGAAAGACTCACTGGCTCCACCAATCGCCCCCAAACCTGCACTAACGCCGGATTGAAGTAAGACTGTGGCGATTAGGCCTAAGGAACTAACGACCAATAGTATAGTGAGGAAAATTACCATATCAGATTCACCTCCAAAACAAATTAAACAAAACCAGTCGGAACCCTTTAATATTCCTATATCAGGTAAACCGCCACTTCTCTCCTGTTCGACTTGCCTAGGCTGCTTAAGTGGCGGTTTTCTATTTGATATAGTCAGTACCGCTATTTTAGCACAGAAATTTGGCAAAAGGCAATAGAAGATAGGTCAATAGTAGATTTGAAACGATTAGCAACAGACTTGAGGTCTCGTTCAGCGCCCTATGGCTTCTTGACCACGATAAATCCCTGTTTCACCAAGTTCTTCTTCAATCCGTAGTAGCTCGTTATATTTGGCTACCCGCTCAGTTCGAGCCGGAGCTCCGGTTTTGATCTGACCGGCATTCACGGCGACAGCTACATGGGCCATAGTGACATCCTCTGTCTCTCCGGAACGATGGGATATAACCGTCGTATAGCCGGCCCTCTTGGCCATCTCGATAGCATCGAGAGTCTCCGTAAGGGTGCCAATTTGATTCAGTTTAATTAAGATAGAATTAGCACACTTCTCTTTGATTCCACGGGCCAGACGTGCCGGATTGGTTACAAATAAGTCATCTCCCACCAGCTGAATCCTATCTCCTAGTCTCTCGGTGAGCTTTTTCCACCCTTCCCAATCCTCCTCGGATAGACCATCTTCGATGGAAACGATGGGGTACTGTTCCGTAAGCTCTTCTAAATAGGCAATCATTTCATCTGTCGTTTTGGTCAGCCCTTCTCCCTCTAAATGATACTTACCATCTTTATAGAGTTCGGTAGCCGCTACATCGAGCGCTAAGGCAATGTCTTTTCCGGGAGTATAACCAGCACGTTGAATACCGTCCATAATCGCCAGAAGTGCATCCGCATTGGATTCTAAGCTAGGAGCAAAGCCCCCTTCATCCCCAATGGCGGTGGCCAGTGACTTTTCCTTTAAGACAGCCTTTAAGCTATGATACACTTCGGTTCCCATTTGCAAGGCTTCTCTAAAACTCTTTGCCCCCACAGGCATAATCATGAACTCTTGAATATCCACGTTGTTATCTGCGTGCTGACCGCCATTTAAGATGTTCATCATCGGTACAGGAAGTTCCTTAGCGTTGACGCCACCTAAGTATTGGTAAAGAGGAAGTCCGATGGATTCAGCCGCAGCATCCGCGGTGGCTAAGGAAACGCCTAAAATCGCATTGGCACCGAGCTTACCTTTGTTCTCAGTTCCATCCAGAGCTATCAATTCCCGATCAATAGCCGGTTGATCAAAGGGATTGAGCCCTTCAATTTCTGGGGCAATAATTTCATTCACATTATCTACGGCTTGGAGAACCCCTTTGCCTAGATAACGTCCCTTGTCCCCATCACGAAGCTCCACAGCTTCAAAAGCTCCCGTGGATGCACCAGAGGGAACAGCTGCCCTGCCCATAGCTCCGTCTTCTAGGACAACCTCCACCTCAACGGTGGGATTACCGCGGGAATCAAGAATCTCGCGGGCGTAGACTTCTTCGATGTAGCTCATTTTTAAAACCATCCTCCCAATAATAGTATTCCACTAGAAGATTGATATAGACAAAACCACTTAATTACTAGACCACTCGTCCAATAGGGACTTCCCCGTCATCTCAGGAGGCTGTGCAATCCCCATGAGTCCGAGAATAGTAGGAGCCACATCTTGAAGTGCTCCTCCTTCACGCAGGGTTTTATCTTTGAGTTGGTTACTGACCAAGATAAAGGGCACGGGATTAGTGGTATGGGCTGTCATAGGCTGACCCGTTTGTAAATCCACTTTGGATTCCGCGTTACCATGATCTGCTGTGATAATCACCGCCCCTTGGCGCTTTAAAACCTCCGGAACAATTCGCCCAATACATTGATCAACAGCCTCGATCGCTTGAACTGTAGCTGCAAATTCACCTGTATGTCCAACCATATCCGAATTAGCAAAGTTCAGGATAATGATATCATATTCTTCGGCTTCTAGCCGCCTTAAAAATTCCTCCGTAATGTCAAAGGCACTCATGGCGGGCTGCAAATTATAGGTAGCAACCTGTGGCGAGGGTATCAAACAGCGAGTTTCCCCTTCACAGGGATCCTCCACACCGCCATTAAAAAAGAAGGTGACATGAGCATATTTTTCAGTCTCTGCAATACGAAGTTGCTTTTTATTATGAGAGGCCAGAATTTCTCCTAGGGTGTTTTCTAAGTTCTGAGAAGGAAAAGCTACAGGGATATTCAGTCGCTCATCATATTCTGTCATACCTACATAATGAAGATTTCTCCTTTTACCTCTTGCAAACCCTTCGAATTCCGCATCCACAAGAGCGCTGGAAATCTCTCGAGCCCGATCCGATCGGAAGTTAAAAAAGATCACGCTGTCTCCATCCTGCAGAGTTCCAATCGCCTTGCCTTCCCCATCCACAATAACTGTAGGTAATACGAACTCATCGGTGATTCGAACATCGTAGGCCTGTTCAATAGCAGCCATGGGGTTGGGTGCCTTTAATCCTTCGCCATCCACTAGGGCGCGGTAACCCTTTTCAACGCGTTCCCAACGTTGATCCCGATCCATAACGTAATAGCGACCACTCACGGTCACAACCTTCCCCACACCTAGTTCCTGACACTTTACATTGAGCTGGGTCATAAATTCTTTAGCACTTTGAGGCAGCACATCCCGACCATCGAGCAAAGCATGAATGAATACCTTTTTCACACCGATTTCTTTCGCCATATCCAAGAGAGCAAAAAGATGTTCGATATGGGAGTGAACCCCTCCATTAGAGAGCAAACCCATCAGGTGCAAAGCATTGTTCCCATCATTGACACGCTCCATAGCTTCTTTCAATACGGGATTTCGAGCAAATTCTCCAGTTCGTATAGCCTTAGAAATCCGAGTGAATTCTTGGAAAACTACCCGTCCGGCTCCAATATTTAAATGCCCTACTTCCGAGTTCCCCATCTGCCCGGTGGGCAATCCAACTTCTTCCCCGGAAGCTACGATGAACGTATGAGGATATTCTTTAGACAAGCGATCAAAATGGGGTTTTTGGGCCTGAGCAATCGCATTGCCATCTGCCTGAGCACTGTAGCCCCATCCATCAAGAATCATTAAAACAAGTGGCTTCATAAGGCAGTCACCGCGTTAAGAACGAGCTTTGCAAATCCTTCCGGATCGAGACTAGCGCCACCCACGAGGGCTCCATCCACATCCGGTTGTGCCATGAGCTCGACAATCGTATCGGCATTAACACTTCCACCATAGAGAATGTTTACTTCATCGGCAACCGCCCCGGCAATTCCTGCTAAAGTAGAACGAATCATAGTGCACATTTCTTGTGCATCAGCGCTGGTGGCTGATTTACCGGTTCCGATCGCCCATATGGGTTCATAGGCTATGACCACACGTTTCAAATCAGCGGGAGATAGATCAGGGAGATCCTTTTCCACCTGGCTGCGAACGATGGCAAAGGCCTTACTTTCCTCACGTTGTGCTAAGTTTTCCCCTACACAGAGAATCGGGGTAAGCCCTGCCTTGAGAGCTGCCTTCACCTTCTTGGCAATCTCTTCATCGGTTTCCCGGAGGATTACCCGACGTTCTGAATGTCCGATAATGACATAAGTACAGGCTGTATCCACCAGCATGGCAGCGGAAATCTCACCCGTATAAGCACCATTGCCAGCAAAGGACAGATCCTGAGCCCCGATATGGATAACACTTTCCTCCAATTCATCCTTGAGGGTGCTAAGGGCTGTAAAGGGAGCACACACCACAACATCAATCTCGGTGGTTTCTCCCAAAAGACCGAGCAGCCTTCCCGCATAGTCCTGAGCTTCCCGGATCGTTTTGTTCATTTTCCAGTTGCCTGCGATAATAGGATGTCGTATGGACATGGACTTAGCTCCCTTCAAATAATGATTCAATAATCTCCTAGTTGACTTAAGAGTCACTTATCCTGAAGCGCTGCTACACCAGGTAAGGTTTTTCCTTCCAAGAGCTTTAGAGAAGCTCCTCCACCTGTGGAAATATGGCTCATTTGATTAGCGACGCCCATTTTATCGACAGCCGCCACAGAATCTCCGCCGCCCACAATGGTCATGCCCGGGCATTTGGCTACGGCCTGGGCAACCCGTTCAGTTCCTCTGGAGAAATTGTCCATCTCAAAAACACCCATGGGACCGTTCCAAACAATCGTCTTGGCCTCTACTATGGCCTCACTAAAGGCTCCGGCACTTTCCGGTCCGATATCTAAAGCCATCTCATCTTCACTTATATCGGTGATGGGGATAATGCGATAAGGAGCGTCGTCCTTAAATTCCTCAGCCACTACAACATCCTGAGGCAAAAGAATCTTGACTTCCCGTTCTTGGGCCTTAGAGAGGATTTTCTGGGCCAAAGGCAATTTATCATTTTCAACCAAGGATTTCCCCATCCGGTACCCCTGAGCTTTGAGAAATGTATTCGCCATTCCTCCGCCAATAATCAAAACGTCCACCTTGTTAAGGAGGTTCTCGATGACACCGATTTTATCACTCACCTTAGCTCCACCGATGATCGCCACAAAAGGCCGCTCTGCAGCTTCCATGGCGTGGCACATGCTCTCAATCTCTTTTTGAAGCAGGAAACCGGCAACACCGGGAATTCGATGGGCGATTCCTTCCGTAGAGGCATGGGCTCGATGGGCTGTACCGAAAGCATCATTAACAAAAACATCCGCTAAGCTGGCAAGACTTGTGACAAACTCAGGATCATTTTTTTCTTCCTCTGCGTGGAATCGCACATTCTCAAGGAGGAGGATCTCTCCTTCTTTTAGCTGCGTTACTTCCTTTTCTACTTCCGGTCCGATGCAATCCGGGGCAATGGAAACGTGTTGATCAAGCAATTCACTTAGGCGTTGGGCTACGGGGGCAAGGGAGTATTCCGGATCCACTTTTCCCTTGGGACGTCCTAAGTGCGAAGCAAGAATGATTTTGGCACCCTCTCCGATTAAATAGTGAATCGTCGGCAAAGCCGCTATAATCCTCGTGTCATCAGCTATATTTCCATGATCATCCATCGGCACATTAAAATCAACGCGCACAAAAACGCGTTTCCCCTGTACCGTGATATCCTTAAGCCCTTTCTTAACCATTATATATGTTTCTCCTTTCCTTTTTTGCTTCACTAGTTCGCTATTATATGTAAGTGTATGTATATTTGCTTGTAGGCGTTAATCGGGTACTGCGGTGTTCGCTTAAGCGGAGTTATATCCTAAGGAGTATCTCCAGGATTTTGTTTACATCGTCCGCTAAATAAGCTACGCGGTACCAAACTAATCGCTAGAAGTCGTTCCTTGTAAAGCAAAGTCCTTAGGTAGACTTGCATAACGAAGAATTCACCGTGTATTAGTTTAGCACTTTCTATCATCTTAGTATACCGCCAAAGGAAAATCTTACTCTTTAGACCAATCCCATCACGACTTGGGCAATATTAACACTATGCTTATCGATGCGATAAAGCAAATTCACGATATCTAGGTTCTCCCACTGCGTTGTTTTGGCCAAGATTCCAAACTGTAAAGCTCGCTGCAGACGAACAACGTCAGGGTGTTCACGAATGACTTCTCCTGCCAAATCCCTGTCCCATGACTTTAGTGCTCCTAGCATTCGATTGTAATTATTCAGCACAGTTTCATAAAGTTCCTTCATATCTCGCCAAATTCCTTCGGTTTCCAGTCGGTTTTCCTTCGTTACGTTTTGAATATGATCGGACAGGTCAAATAAGGCATCCCCAACATATTGAAATTCTTTGAGAATGAATTGGGTATTAAGAATTTCTTCATGTTGCTGGGCAGTTACTTCTTTAGCAGACAAATCAGCCAGAAAGCGGAAAATATGCTGATAATACCATTGGAACTCTTGCTCTAGAGGTGAACCTTTACCCGGCAGGGCACGCATCTCTAAAACGCCGGTAGGAATCTGCGACATCAGCTCCTCCCGTAAGACCTTGCCCATTCCTTGAATTTCAAGGTGAATCTGTGTTAAGGCGATGGCGGGTACTTCCAGAGATGCTTCATCCACATATTTAAACTGAACTTTTTTTATGCCTTGAGAAGAGTCAGGCAAAATTCGAACCATAACTTTAGCAATCCAGTTATTCAGTGGCATAAAGAGGATGATCATCATGATTGAGAAGACAAGATGAGAGTTAGCCACCTGACGCTTAAGATCTCCTCCCATCCAGATTAATAGATCTGCAACTTCAGGCAAAAAGGGGAGAACGAGAAGGGTGGCTAGGACTTTGTAGAGGGTGTTGGCCAAGGCAACTCGACGGGCATCCTGCTTCTGCGCCGTCAATGTCGAGATTAGCGTCGTCACTGTGCCACCGATATGAGCTCCTAAAACCAAAGGTATAACCGCACCGAGATTAATTAAGCCTTGATCAGCCAAGGAAATCAGAATGGCTACTGTAGCAGTACTACTCTGCATAAGGGCTGTAAGAACCAGACCCACAAGGATTCCGAAGAAGGGCTTAGCTCCCAATTGGGCAAGAAATTCTTGAACCTGAGGCACATCCTTTAAAGGAGCAAAGGCACCGGACATAATGGATATTCCCACGAATATAAGACCAAAACCTATCATGGCCTGGCCTAAGGGCTTTATATGAGGCGTTTTCACAATGAGGTAGAGGATAAAACCAACAAAAATGAAACCCAAGGCCACATTAAGCATTTTGAAGGCAATGAGCTGGATGGAGAGTGAAGTACCCAAAGCTGAGCCCAAAACAATCCCTAAGGCCCGACCAAGACTCATCAGACCCACATTGACAAATTCCACCACAAGGACGGTGGTAGCCGTACTGCTTTGAAAGGCTACTGTCATGATGATTCCAAATAGCACTGCTAAGTAGGTCTTCTTGGTGAGGGATTCAAGTAGTTCTTTAAGTCGATTGGCTGCAAACATCTGCAAGCCGGAAGCAGTCGTATGTACCCCAAACATGAAAATTCCTAATCCACCTAGGAAAGCAACCCATGCACTAAAATTGATGTTGATCACCCCTAGCTAGAACTTTTTCCCTGTCTTTATATAGACTTGAGCCTCTGCCACATTTAAGATATGATCACCCATGCGCTCCATAGTCCGCGCAAAAATTAGAGCAAATGCTAACGAACCTGTTTTCTCACTTTGGCCACCCATGAGAAATTGCCTTTGTAAAAACCCATAAGTAGTATCCAACACATCGTCCATTTGATCCAAAGCTTCTACGTTATCTTCTTCATTATCAATTGTCTCTTTTACTTTTAGATACATCTGCTGGGTTTGATTGGCCATTTGAAGAACTTCCTCAATATGCTCCATATTAGAACTGAGCACAGCAAGCTCAGCAATATCACAGGCATAATCGGCGATTCTTTCCAGCTCTTGGGCTATTCTCTGATAGCCCAGTAAAAAACAAAGGTCTTGGGTCCTGATTTGCTGAAGGGTCATCATCTCGAGGATGCGCTTGAGCACTTTGTCTCTCATAGCATCGATTTGATCATCTTCTTTACGCCAGTCCATATCCTGCAAAGCGTCAGGGGTTTCTAGATTGCTGAGGACTCTACTCAAGAGATCCTCCACCCCTTGGGCAAGCTCGAGAATCATCGTCCTTATCTCCATTAATGCCCGATCATACCCGCTCAGCCGCGTAAACATCATCCCCAACACTCCTCTATAAAATCTTCTCGTCCCATAGCATCTGGGGTTGCTCTTTGGAGGGGTCGCTCAAGAGGACCTGTCCGCAGTCTTGATAAAAAACCACAAATTGTTCTAGATTATCTAACCCAATCTGTGGCTCTATTTTCATTATATTCCCGAATCTTTAGAATACACACTATCCAAACGTCGAGCCACCTATTAATACCGCTTGCGCAAAGTTGTTGAAGGGATACCTAGTTCGTCACGGTATTTTGCTACGGTTCGGCGTGAAATCTTCATGTTTTTTTCCTTGAGTATTTCGGTGAGCTTCTGATCTGAGTAAGGAACCTTAGGATCTTCCGTAGCAATGATATCCTTTAAAGCTTGCTTAATTGCTTCTGTGGTCATGCCCTCCTCGCTTCCTAAACCGGTTGCGAAAAAGAACTTGAATTCAAAAATCCCGCGGGGGGTCTGCACATACTTATTGGCTGTTGCCCGACTCACAGTAGATTCATGAACCCCAATTTCTTCGGCAATATCTTTGAGATTGAGAGGCCTTAGGTAGCGAATACCTTGTCGTAAAAATTCCTCTTGGCGCCGAACAAGAGCATCAGCGACTTTATATAAGGTCAGACGCCTCTGCTCAATACTGCGAATGAGCCAAGCAGCAGCATTGAGTTTTTGCTCCACAAATTTACGGGTCTCTGATTCGCTGTTCTGACTCAAGGCTTTTTTATAGGTTTGATTGATGCCTAGGCGTGGTACGGTAACGTCATTGATCAGGATAATAAACTCTCCTTCGACTTCCTCAATCACCACATCCGGAATAATATAACGAACCTCTCCCGGCCCGGAAAACCGCCGACCGGGCTTAGGATCAAGAGTGCGGAGGAGATCTGACATTGCCTGTACCTGCAGAGGAGTTACCTTAAGTTGGTTGGCAATCTTTTGTAAACGCCCAGCAGCCAAATCCTCGAGGTGATTGAGAAAACTCGGCATCTCGGGCGGGTAGTGGTTAAGCAAAGGAAGCTGTAGTCTCAGGCATTCTTCGAGATTCCTAGCCCCCACACCTAAGGGGTCCAAACCTTGGATGATTGTTAGTCCCGTTTTCACTTGCTCAAGGGGGCGCTGAAACTGCTTAGCTATTTCTTCTAAGGAAAGAGGCAGATAACCATTTTCGTCTAAATTCCCAATAATATATTCAAGTAAATCTTGAGGGGCCGATGCCCTTTGGATATGAATCTGTTCAAGCAAATGCTCTTGAAGGGAGGGGGCCGCTGCTAAAAAGGGCTCGAACCTTTTGTTCTGCCCGGCATCAGGGTCATACTCTCTGAATATCCGTTCCTCCTGATGCTGAAAATAGTCTTCCCAGTTCATATCCCAGTCGCTATCTGCCGGATTGTCCTCCTTTTCCAGAGGGGGGGTATCTTCTTGAGAATTGTCCGTTCCTTTGTCACCGGAATCTTCAACGACATCTAAGAGAGGGTTTTCCAACATCTGCTGTTCCACATAATCAGAAAGTTCAAGGGCTGATAGCTGCAGTACAGCAATCGCTTGGCGCAACTCCGGAGTCATGACTAACTTCTGTGTTTGCTCTAGGTTTAGACTATACCCTATGCGCACAATTATCCTCCTCTCCCCACCTGCTTATGCCGTTCCTCTAGCTTATCAGCGAGCTCGTCTATTTTGCGTAGGCGATGATTCACTCCGGATTTGCCTACCTTCGGGTTCAACATTTCCCCCAATTCCTTGAGGCTTGCATCGGGATATTCCAGTCGCAGCTCAGCTATTTCCCGTATTGGATCCGGGAGCGCTTGAAGACCAATAGTATTCGCTACCTTCTGGATATTTTCCACTTGCCTTACAGCTGCATCTACTGTCTTATTGAGATTGGCTGTCTCACAGTTGACTAAACGATTGACTTGATTGCGCATATCTTTAAGCACGCGAACATTCTCAAACTCTAAAAGTGCGCGATGAGCACCGATGAGAGCAAGGAATTTAACAATATGTTCACTTTCCTTAATATATACCACATGCCAATTTTTACGCAGACTCACTTTAGCACCCAACTGAAACCGATTGAGTAGTAGGCAGAGGGCATCCGCATGAAGAGCGTCATTGGTGATAATCTCTAAATGATATGTTCCCTCAGGATTATTTATGGATCCACCGGCCAGAAAGGCTCCGCGTAAATAAGCAATTCTATCGCATTTCTTCTTGACAAGAAAGTTGGGTATACCCGGGAGGATTTCCCCTTCTTCATCAATGAGCCCCAGCTCTTGAAAATCGCTTAATACTCTTGGATAGATTTTAACCATATAGGAATTATTCTTTTTTAAGCGCAGCTTCCTGCGCACCATAATATCCACCGGTAAACCCAATAGGTTCTTGGCCAGTCGGTATACCTTGCGAGCTACGGGAGCACTCTCTGTAGTCACGTTCAGTGCGTAGATTTGATTAGAGATCTGCAAGGTCCCATCCATGCGCACAAGTGCTGCAAGTTCGGCCACATTGCAACATCTTTTCTTTTCTTCGATGCGCGCTAATTCATCCTTAGTTTCGGCGCTGAAAGACATTTCTCCCCCCTCCTTTCTAGGATTCTTCCCTCAATTTCTGACTTAATAAATAGGAATCCACCAGAGCAATCCGCTCACCCATGGGCTTTAAGCGAAAGAGAAGTCGAATGAGCATTCGCGCCAACCGGTCTGGGTCGTGACGGATGGTTTCACCCTCTTGCAGAAGATCGGCTTCCACATATTTAACCCCCAGCCATTCCACGCTGGCGGCATTGCCATTCACCGGATAGGAGCCTTCCTCTGCATAGCGCTGCAAAAGCTCCTGGGGTATCCCTTGTTTATTAGCTAAGACAACATCCACTAAACCATGGCCACAGTGATCCATCAGAGACTGCAAATGATCCGAGACTTGAAAGTTGTCCGTCTCTCCCGGTTCTGTCATAATATTGCAGATATAGACACAAGGAGCATCCACATCGCGAATTTTCTCTTTTAAGCCTTTTACTAAAAGATTCGGCAAAACGCTGGTATAAAGACTGCCGGGACCTAAGACGATAAGATCCGCTTCATCCAAGGCCTTTAACGCCTCTGGAATAGGTTCACAATCCTCGGGTTCTAAGTAAACCCTGATAATGCGACCTTGGGTGTCCCTGACCTGGGTTTCCCCTTTCACTGTGGTTCCATTGGCCAGATCTGCCCCTAAGACCACCTGTTCCAAGGTGGAGGGATAGACATTCCCCCTGAGTGCGAAGACCTTACTCACCTGCTCTACCCCTTTTTGGAAATCTCCAAAGGTATCAGCCATTCCCGCTAAAAATAGATTGCCTAAGCTATGTCCTTTTAGGGTACCCGTATCAAAGCGATAGGAGAAGAGTTTCTCCATGACATTTTCTGTATCGGAGAGGGCGACGAGGCAATTTCGAATATCCCCCGGGGGGAGTATTCCCATTTCACTACGGAGCATCCCAGAACTCCCACCGTCATCCGCTACCGTAACGATGGCGGTGAGATTGCGGGTATAACCTTTCAGACCTCTTAGGAGGTTGGACAAGCCGGTTCCGCCGCCAATCACCACAATTTTCGGACCACGACCCAGATGTTGCCGGGAATACATGACATCAACAATTCGGGCTTCTTCATCGGGTAATAACACAGAGATAATGGAATTAAGCATGCGCTTAAAACCAATCACCATAGCGGTTGCCCCTAAAGCACTGATTACGAGACCCATGGGCACCGCAGTACGGGGAGCACTTCCAGTCAGTCGATAGATTGCTTCGCGAAATTGCAACTCTAGATAGCCTAGGGCTATGCCGTCATTCATTACGGAAAACCCCGCTGCAAATAAAAATACGCCGAGAACTGCTAGAAAAAACCAACGCTTGACCCCTAAATTAGGATAAAGCCATTTCAAGGAGTTGGGGAGTGATATGCCCAGTTTACTTTTCATTTAGTCCTATCACCCTTCCGATTACGGGCAGCATCCCGGTGATTAACGCTCATGGTGTAATGATGCTCTTTAAGAAAAATACCTATGCGTTCAGCAATAGCCACGGAACGATGCTGTCCCCCTGTACATCCCACACCAATCACTAAATGCCGCTTCCCTTCCTCCACATAATGAGGAAGAATATACTCTAACAAGTCCAGATACTTCTCTATGAACTCTTGAGCCAAGGAATTACTAAAGATATAATTCTGAACTTGTGGATGTTCCCCAGTGAGTGGCCGAAGTTCACTAATATAAAAAGGATTGGGTAAAAAGCGCACATCAATGAGCAAGTCCACGTCAAGGGGTATACCATATTTATAGCCGAAGGAGACCACAGAAACTGTTAAAGGTCCAGAGGCGTGTTCATTGCCAAACAGTTCTGCCACTTGGTGGCGAAGTTGCTGAGATGAGAGATTTGAAGTATCAATAATCTTATGAGCGATACCACGAAGTTCGGTGAGTTTTTGACGTTCCATTTGAATTCCTTCGAGAATTCCGCCGCTAGGGGAAAGGGGGTGTCTCCGTCGGGATTCCTTATACCGTCCAACGAGAATTTCATCTGAGGCTTCTAAAAAAAGCATCTCATACTGGAATCCAGACCTTTGTAAATCTTCTAGAGCCTCAGCCAAGGAAGTAAAGAACTCCCCCCCGCGCAGATCGCAAACGATGGCCGCGCGGCTCACCTTGCCCTGTGATTGAACACAGAGTTCAGCAAATTTTAGAATCAAGGATGGGGGCAGATTATCCACACAGAAGAAACCCTGATCTTCGAGACTCTGCATTGCCTGGGTCTTACCCGCTCCCGAGAGTCCTGTGATAACCAATAATCGTACTTGCTTTGACGACATAGCTACTCCCCCTTCTCTATTGATTATTTCGCTTGAAGCACTTTCACAGCTTCCGTCTGTGCCCAACTAAGAGCATCCTCTGGCTTTACCCCACTCCAAGCCTTTTGCCAAGCTTGGTCCTGGAGGGGCAAAAGCTTCCCTTCCATAGCATTACCCGGCAAGGACCAGACTCTAGCTAGACTTAACCCCACTTGACGAAGAAGTCCTGTTTGGGCTTCTTCACGACTATAAAAAGAGCTACTGGCAGGAAAACGTTTTCCGGCCTTAGCGATAGCCCACTGGGCATCCGGGGAAAGCAGCTCATCTTCTACCAAGCGGATGAGTGGGTTCAGCTCCTCTGTGGATTTGATAGAGGAGTTAGCGATGCCGATGGTTCTTCCCGTCAAAATTTCCCCTTTTCCGCCTGTCAACTGAGTAAGGGGCACGCTTCCCCAAGGAATAGTCGCTGCCAATCCCTGAGCTTGACTGGCCGAGGCTACGGTATAAGCAACCTGAGCATTCACGAATAAATTCCAAGCATTGGGGTCAACTAATAAAAGATTCCCCTCCCGCCAGGCTAAAAGCTGTTGAAGAAAGATAAGATTTGCCGGGTCCTGAAGTGCAGGCTGTCCATTACTAGCAAACTTCCCCCCTTGGGCTAACCACCAAGGACTTAAAGTCTTGGTATCCAGCGCTGATAACGCAATCACTCCCTTGGCCGCTGAAAACTCCGCCAAATTAGCAGGCAACGGGGCGACATCAGTACGATAATAGAATAAAGGAACATCGACGGAAAGTGGTAGGGCATATGTCTTTTCCCCATAATTAAATTGTGTCACTAAGCCAAGGAACGGGTCCGAATTACCGATAACCGGAGCTAAAGCCCCTTGATGAAAAAGATTGGTTAAGGCTTTGGCAGAGGTGAGAAAGATTTCCGGTCCTTCCCCACCCGCTTGCGCAAGATAAGCAAGATTAGCCATCTTCTCTTCTTCAATATATTCTAGTCGGATAATCACTTCCGGGTGTGCGTCCATAACTCTTTGGCTTTGTTTTCCCAATTCTTGAGCTTCCGCTCCCGTTAAAGAATGCCACAACTCAATCACTGCTGGTGCAGCTCCTCCCGGCAAGCCTTGCTGTGGATCCTCACCACAGCCTGTGAGCAGGAGCGCTAGAAGTCCGATGATGAGGATGCTATGAAGAACTCGTTTGGCCAAACCCTTAACCATAAAAATGCTCCTTTAACCTGTTATGTGGATTCGTTAATCTGTTATATTGGGTTATCTATTGGATAACAACTGGCTTTGCCATTTTTATAGAAGAAAAGCACCCACTGGGGCTGAGGTTCACAGAAATAGTCCACGGCAGTAGCCCTTTGCCATTGACGACGGTCCATCTGGTTATACTCTGCGATGAGATTCTCCCAGCGTCGATCCCGTTGAAGAGCTTGTCTTTGCTCAGAATAATCCGGTGGCAGAGTCTCCTGAGAAGGAAGCAGAAAATCCGGGAAAAAGCTCGGTCGTTCCCAAAGATAATAATCATACCTCAGCCTTTCCTGAATGGAGGTTAAGCTTGACGGTTCAGAGCCGGATTTTTGCGAGTCCCAGAAGTGCCATAACTTTTCAAAAAGGGCCTTAGCCGACCAATTCTGCTTAAACCAGCCTTGATTACGCCAATATTCCGCAAACTCATGATAGAAGTCAAAGGGGGTAGGGTATTGCTGAATAACCCAGTCTAGTGTTCTGCCAAACCGCCCCGAATTATAATAGCGATCAAGAATATCTTCCAAGCGATGCAGTCTTAGTATTTCTTCATGACTTAAATCTGCTGTTTGCAGAATTGAATACGGAGGATCAGGAGCATAAATCAATCCATATTGCTCACTTCTCTCTCGTAAACCGGAACCTTTAAGAACCTTTAGAAAACCTAGTTGTAGCATATCTGGTTGAACTGCATACACCTCATTAAAGGACATTCGAAAGCTAGACCAACCTTCTTTAGGTAACCCTGCAATGAGATCCAGATGCAGATGGGCTTTGTTCATCTCTTGAATCTCTCTGATATACTTTGCCCACCGATCAAAATGCTGGGGCCGGCAGATTATCGAGAGAGTCTCGGGGTTCGTGGATTGTACACCGATTTCGAATTGAACTAAATCCTTGGGGTAATCCCGTAAATAATCCAGCCAATCCTCATCGAGCAGCTCTCCGGCCATTTCACAATGAACGCGAACCCCTGCCTCAGTCGGGTAGTGAGCGGCCTCTTCCCGAGCAATATCAAGAATTCTAAAGGAATGCTCCTTATTTACATTAAAGGTGCGATCCACCAGTTTAATCGTACGTGCTCCACAGCTCAAAGCACGACGGATAATTTCTCGAAAACGTTCGGGCGGTAGATATCTGACTCCCTGGAATGTGGAAGAAAGACAATATTGACAGTTAAAAGGACAGCCACGAATGGTCTCAACGTAAGCAAGGCGTCCCTGAAAATCTTCTTTTCCGCCATAAGGATTAGGCAGCTTGGTCATGGCAAGTTGCTGGCGGTGCTGATTAATCATGATTTCTTGGTTCTGGGGATTCCGCCAAGCCAATCCTGACACTTCCGCCAGATTCGCTCCCAACTCCCAAGCGCGAAGAAGTTCAAGGAGAGTGACTTCACCTTCCCCCAGAACCACTGCATCAATCTCAGTATTTTCCCTCAAAAAACAATCGGCCTCAAAGGATACTTCCGGTCCTCCAACGAGAATCCGAGTACGGGGAGACGTCGGCCGTAGCTGGCGGATCACAGCGAGGGTCTCCTTCAGGTTCCAAATATAACAGGAAAAGCCAATGACATCTGCCTTGGCTTCAAATATCTCCGCTTCAATCCGCTCTATCGGTTCGTTAATGGTGAACTCACGAATCTCAACCTCAGGAAACTCACCCTTAACACTCTCACGTAGGTACCGTATAGCCAAATTGGTATGCACATATTTCGCATTTAATGCGACCAGTAAAATTCGCAAAAGGATCGACTCCTTTCCTCTCTAGTATAGCTTTAACCAGCGTCCTTTGCAATTACGATGCCAAACTTTATCTCATCCCAGAATTTTAGTATTTATTAATAGTTAAATCGATTAATACTGAAGAATTATCCTTATGGACTGTCTAATCCATGGTGTCGTGTCACCCTTTTATGAAGCTTATGAATATACTGTTCTATGGTATAGCGCAGGTATGAGGTGATTAGCGTGAAAAATAACTTAGCTCAGCTCTAAAATGGGTACACTAAACTAAGGCCTCTAAGGCCCAGAAAAAATTAAGCTTCGTTTTAAACCATAGAGATGTCAGTTTCTTTTATTAGACCCAGAGAAATCAGAAGTTTTGCTGCTTGTTTAACTGCTTTCTCTTTCTGCTTTTCCACCATTTCATGTGGCATATCAATTTTATACAGATCACTCGGATTAAACTCTTCACCCGTAACAAACATGTTGTAGATGGCGGTGAGTATCATCCTTGCGATAGCGATTATGGCTCTTTTTTTGCCTCTTCTTTTACTGATGCGTTCATACTTGACTCTGTAGTAAGGAGAGATGTTCGATTTCACGGCTGCATGGGCAACTTGTACCAATGCAGGTTTGAGGTAGACACCAGCACGTGTTATTCGAACCGATTTTTTCTTGCCAGCAGATTCATTGTTGCCAGGCGTTAAGCCCGCCCAGCAGCATAACCGCTTGGAGTTGGCAAACTGAGACATATCAGTACCAATCTCGGAGATGATGGTGATAGCAGAAGCTCTGTCAACTCCGGGAATGGTACAAAGAAGAGTAATCGCACTCTCATACGGTTCGATCAGCTTATCCAGCTTTTTATCTAACTTTGCGATAGACTGTTCGATGAATTCAAGATGAGAACGAACCAATACGATACGTTCCTTTTGCTCCTTGGTCATCTGATACCCTTCAATGGATTCAACCACTGTAACTGCTTTTTTCTTCAAAGACCTTTGGAGAAGGGATGAACAGTATTCCGGGTTGAAAGAGTCCGATGAAATTAAGTAATCCGTGATGGAAGAGGCAGATTTGCCAAACATGTCGGAAACGACAGCATCAAGGGCTACATTACAGATGGTGAAAGCGTTCTGAAAACGGTTCTTCTCACTACTTCTACAGGAAACAAGTTTGAATCGATAGCGGGTGTATTCACGCAGAATGCGAATGGGCTTAGGGGGAATATAACTTCCTGGAACTAAGCCTAAACGAAAAAGGTCTCCAATCCATTTGGAATCTTTGGTATCATCCTTGTTTCCCTTGACAGCCCTTACCCATTTGGGATTGGCGACAGTGGTACGAATGGTATCTTCCAAAAGGTTAAAGATGGGGACCCAGTATTTCCCGGTGGATTCCATGCACACATCAAAGCAGTTATTTTCAATTAGCCACTGCTTAAATTGGAGAATGGACTTGTTAAAAGTAGAGAATCTCTTTTTGGAATAGTGAGGGATAATTCCCTGTGAAGTAATGATTGTGGCGACGAGAAACGTCTTATGCACATCGACACCACAGCAGATAGGGTAAACAACTTTCATAGCACAACCTCCTTTCATTGTCGAGGAGGAAGACATTGACTGAATCGTCACACATTAGCGAATAGCTTAAACAATGATTAGCGTGCGGTCTCAAGGAACCACTTATTTGTGCTTGAAAGACGATTCTCACACAGGTTACTATACTGATTTAAGCCGCGAAGGACAGTCTACGACTCACCTCGCCGTGCTTTGTAGTGTATCTTCTCCTTAGAATAGTCTTAACAAATAATGGTAAAACCGCGCACCCATTTTTCATTACTATTTGTGCCGCCAGCGGTAGCGGCGGAATGGAGGATACTATGAGAATTTTAAGAAGGGGTTCCCGAGGTAGCGATGTGTCAGAAGTCCAGGCACGCTTAAGTGAACTTGGCTATCTTCCGGGACCCGTTGATGGCATCTTTGGTGTAAGGACGGAGGCGGCAGTCAAACAATTTCAAAGGGATCGCGGTCTGGTTCCCGACGGCATCGTTGGCCCTCTTACTTACAATGCATTGTTTCAACCCGGACCCCAACCGGACTACATTCTCTATACGATTAAAGCTGGTGATACCTTCTATAAGCTTTCTCTAAGCTATGGAGTTTCTGTGGATGAAATCATCGCCGCCAACCCTGGGGTGAATCCTTATCAATTACGAATCGGACAACGCATAAGAATCCCCAAGGCCCCAGGCAAACGCCATACGTTCTCTGCTTGGGTCCCCTATTGGGCTCAACAAGAGGCCATGGCTGTTGTTCGTCAGCATGCTGAGCTGATTACAACTCTTTCCCCCTTCTGGTATGAGCTCACTCCCACCGGCGATCTGATCGTTTATCCAAATGGAGAAGACTCCTCCCTGATTGAATTTACGCGTTCCCAAGGCATTGCCCTTATCCCCCTAATCGCCAACAATTTCAATCGACAACTTGTCTCGACCATGCTCAACAACCCTACCGTCCGCCAACACCATATTACAACCATCGTTAATAAAGTTCGCACCATGAACTATGAGGGAATTGAGATTGACTATGAAAATATCGCCGCCGCTGATCGTTACCTGTTCGTGGAATTTCTAAGAGAGCTTAAAGCAGCCCTAGCACCCGATAATAAAAAACTATACGTCGCCATTCAAGCAAAAACAAGGGCTGATGAACCTGGCAGCAGTGCAGGTCATGATTATCCGGGAATCGGGAGTGCCGTCGATGTCGTTCGTCTCATGCTCTACGACTACAGCTGGGACACTCCCGGATCGATTGCTCCAGCCAGCTGGATTCGCCAGGTCTTGGACTATGCAGTAACCGTCATCCCTCGTGCCAAGCTCGAAGCAGGTTTGCCCACCTATGGTTATGATTGGGGGACCAATCGAAGCAGTGTTACCTATGATGCTGCCATCCGTCTCGCTCAGCAACACCAAGTTCAAATCATCCAAGATCCCCAAAATGGTCCCCACTTCAGCTATACAGATAATGGAGTTTCCCACCAAGTCTGGTTCACAAACGCAGTCAACTTCGCAACCTTTGTGGATATTGTCAATGAATATAATATCCGCGGTATCTCTATATGGCATCCCGGCGGGGATGATCCACAGATTTATACAGTGATTCAGGATCGACTCCAGTAATCCACAGGCTACTCCTCCTTTAGGATGAAATGATGCAGAAGAGGCCTCCTCCGAGAAATATCTCGTTGGATGCCTCTTTTTCCATTCTTCTTTAAATCCTTTTGCCTTTTCCATTCAACCCTCAAGTCTTAACTATGAAACCCTCCCGGGAAGAGAATGGGAGCAACTTCGGGGGATAAAACACCAAACTCATACCCTCGCTGTTTAAGAAACTGAATAATCTGAGGTAAGGCTTCTACTGTGGTACCTTTGCCATAGGAGTCATGCATAAGAAGAATAATACGATCCCTACCCGGGACCTGCTCCTTGACGTTTTTAAGGATCGTCTCTACAGACACCACTGGAGCAGTGGAGTCCCCGGTGCTGACATTCCAGTCATACACTAAGTAGTCTTCTGCATCTACCGCATTATAGTAACTGACGTGGAAGTTACCGTGGGTACCTCCCGGTGTACGAATCACTTGCGGACGAACACCAATGAGTCGATAAATCAATTCCTCGTTCTTCTTAAGGTTGGCAACAAAGTCCTCTGGGCTGCGATAAATCTCACTATAATTATGAGAATAGGTATGATTACCTATAACATTGCCTTGTTCGTAGGTCTGCTTGAATAACTCCGGATATTTTTCCACCTGAGTCCCGATCACAAAGAACGTGGCCTGTACCCCTTCCCTCTTGAGAATCTCTAATAGGGGAGCCGTATTCTCTGAAGGACCGTCATCAATCGTTAAATATACTATCTTCGGAGGCTCTTCTTTAAAAACCCGATGCTTCATGGCCAACCCCGGAGCGGTCGGTGGTGTACCGGATAATTCATAGAAGGTGCGAATCGGTGTGCCCGGGGGCGCCGGTACCGGAGCTTGCTTCAGCGGGTCTTTGGAGGGGATTCCCGAAGGGGGTATCTCAGTAAATACTGGGGTGCCTTCTTCATCACTAACCTTCGGATCTATGTTATCAGTATCATCCTTTTGCTCCTTCTCAGTGGGGTCTTCTAAGGGTTCTGCTGAAGGCCCTTCTGACGGTTCTTTGGTGGGTCCTTCCGGTTCCCCAGGCTTCTGCTTGTCCTGAACGTCTGGAGTTCCATTGACCATAACAAGAGATTTCAAGGATGTGTCACACCCGGCTAGGATAAGTACCCCCATGATAAGGAATATAAGTCCGCATCTTCTCCACATGCTGCTTTCTCTTCTCAAATTATACGCCCCTCTTCTCTGCTGTCTTATCATAATCTGTCAAATAGTTACTAAAAAGCAAGAATTCTTACTCATTAATAATAGACGTATAACCCAGTCGTTTTGTTACTCGAAAATGCAAGTTAATAGAAATTTAATATTTTCTTATGAGGAAAAAGCGCAAGATTTCCCCGAGGGAACTCCTGCGCCTTCTATCATACTCTTTATATCATTTCTATGCTAGAGGCTTTGATCAAGTGAAGATAATTTGACCACCGGCGGAAAGATTGTAGAAATCCCCCACGGTGAGGACACTGTCCAACTGATCACAAAAATCCTCTTTCTTCAATTTAAACATCTCTACTGTTGCCAGGCAGGCATAGATTTTTCCACCGGCGTCAGAAATCATTTCGATAAATTCCCCGATTGGTGGAATATCTAATTCTTCCATCTGCTTTTTCATCATATTCGTTGCCATGGAGGACATTCCAGGTAATATGCCGATGAGAGAAGGAATACCCATAGCCGGGTTCCCTACCGTAGCGACTTTAATGTTATTCATTTTACTCTTTGTTATAGTGTTCAGACCAAAAAAGGTAAAGAATAAATTCACTTCGATTCCCATCATTCTAGCACCGTTGGCCATAATCAATCCCGGATATACTCCTTCTAAGGAACCTTGAGAGATAATAATTGAAACCTTCTTAATCTTTCCTTCGTCGCTCATATTAATCCTTCTCCTTTCTAGACACAACTGACGGGTTTGCTTAAACCAGCAACCTTGGTCGCTTTAAGAAGGGGACCTTCAGGAAATAAAGCATAAAGTTCTTGAGTACCAATGTTGCCGACCTTGTTTACTCTACGAATAGTTGGGATTTTGCCTGTCTCAGCAAAGTCCTTCTGCAGGAACTCGATAATCTTCCAGTGGCCGGGGGTTAGATCCCCTAACCCGAGTTCCTTGGCAATAGCCTCGGCAATGTCTTTGTTCCACTGAGCTCCGCTTACCAGATAACCTTCTTCTGTTACATCAACTGAAAAGCCCGCAATGTCCTTTTTCATGGTTAGTCCTCCTTTTTATTTTGGGTTAGGATGGATTAGCTGGATTATTAAGTTTTTTCCCGCTAGTTTTCAGCTCGGCTGTAACTGTGGGAATAGGAATTCCTCTTAAAAGCATGTTCCAATAGATTGTCTTAAAGGCTAATTTGCCTAGGTGATTAATTCTGGATTCTTTGAGAAGTGAGAAGGGCCCAATTCCAGGTATGGGGAAGGTTCCTTCTACGGGTTCAATATCATAGTTAAAATCAATCAACAGGGCTTTATTATAGCCGGATTCGATATAACAATTGGCATGACCATCAAAATGGGCTTTTAAGGGCTTGTTGACGATATAGCTCAAAATGTTCTCGGTTAAAATCTCTGCTTGGAAATGAGCAACGGATCCAGCTTTAGAGGCAGGTAGATCTGTGGCATCTCCGATCACGAAAATATTCTCATGCTTTTTCGATTGCAGCGTATGCTTATCCGTAGGGACAAAGTTCAACTCATCACCTAGATTCGAACGGTCAATCACAGAGCTTCCCATATTCACCGGTACAGTCACTAGAAGATCATAGTCTACTTCTTTGCCATCGACAGAAATAAGCTTCTTGTTTTTCGCATCGACATGGGGGATGCTAAAATTATTGATCATTTTGATGTTTTTCTTAGGAAAGAGATAGCTAAGGGTATCCGAGCATGTTTGCTTGGTAAAGGCACCATCCAAAGGAGTAACATAAATGAGCTCCACTTTGTCACGCATTTTAAGCTTTTCTTTAAAGAACCAATCCGCTAAAAAGATAAACTCCAAAGGAGCTACCGGACATTTGATTGGCATTTCTGTAACATGAACAACTAACTTTCCGCCCTGCCAATCCTTTAACTTGTCTCGCAGAGCAACTGACCCCTCGATGGTGTAGAAATCAAAGATGTCTTTGCGCCATGCTTCCATTACACCATCTACTTCACCCGGAACGATTTCACATCCAGTCGCGATAATCAGTACGTCGTAAGGAATCACCCAATCATTTTTTAAGACAACTTGATTCTTATCCGCTTCAATCAACTCTATAGTTGATTTGATGTATTCTACATCTTTAGGAATAAAGTCCGTCTTTCTTTTGATGACATCCCTTTCAGAATAGATGTCGAAGGGAATAAAGAGGAACCCTGGCTGATAGTAATGTTTTTCATATTGGTCCACTATGGTGATAGCCCATTCCTTTTTATTCAGCTTTCTATTGAGGTGATTAGCCATCATGGTTCCCGCTGTGCCTGCTCCTAGAATGAGTACCCTTTTCATAGAACTGCCCCTTTCCTATTATTCACTAAATTTAAGGATATTGTTTAGAATCCTAGTGACTTCTTCTTTGATATCTTTCTCTTCTAATATCGCTTTGTCCAAGCAGCGATCAACAAAATGTTTGTTGAGCATGTTCTTAACTTTGTGCATAGAACCGCTTACAGCTGAAAATTGAACGAGAACATCTGCGCATTCCTTTTCCTCTTCGATCATCTTCTCGATGCCACTGATATGCCCTTTGATTGTTTTCAATCGCAATAGAATGTCTTCTTTTTCACTTAAGGCCATGTAAACAACTCCCTACCTTAAAATCCCCTTCAACAACTTCTTAAATCTTTACTACCCCCTCCGGGTATAGGGGTCTTGGAATTAGTATACACTTTCACTAGTAGTGGTGTCAATATATAATTTCCCTAAAATTCTCAATATTTTTTAAGTCCATTAAGACGCGTGTAGGGTGGGCAGCGCGGCGCTATAATTCTACTGAATCCGCAAATTAAGAAGCTGATGGTTAACAAAAAGTATTCGTTAAGCATCAGCCTCTAGCCATTATCTATATTAACTTTATCTACGATAATCTATTTTCTTATAAGCACATAGTCCTCAATAGCCTTTGCCACACCATCCTCCTCATTGGAGGATGTTATAACTTTCGCGACATCCTTTACTTCTTGATGTGCATTTTCCATAGCTACCCCAAGACCTGCATAGCGGATCATCTCGAGGTCGTTCAGGCTATCGCCAATAGCCATAACTTCTTCCGGTTTAATGCCTAATCCCTTGGCAAAGTTCAGTAGAGTATTGCCCTTATTGACTTCCGGATGATTTATTTCAAGAAAATATGGCTTCGATGAGGTGAGATGGAGCATCTTGGGGAACATAACATGGAGCTTCTCTCGCCAAATTTTTAGTTCATCAGGATGAGCAAAAATAATGATCTTCTCTACCCCTTCCTTTTCTTCTTCGAGAATCTCAAGAAGATCAGCTTCTTCCACCCTAACTCCGGTTTTCTGCCCATAGGCCTCAGACCACTCATTCGTTTTTTGCACGAAAACTTGGTCCCCTTGATACATATGAAGATAAAGTTCTTCGCCCAACAAAAACCGTATAACTTCGCGGGCTACCTCTACCGAGATGACCTTACGATAAAGAATTTTACGGCTTATAGCCTCCTGAATCATCGCCCCATTATAAGTACCTAGATTCTACGTCAGTACTTCAAAAAGCATAATCAAAGCCTTGATAAATATGCGTTCCTTCGAAATTCAGCTTTCACCCATTGGGTGAAAGAAAAGTGCTCAAAAATATGTTAAATTATCAGCTTTTATGACTCGATATATGGTAAAATAATAGTAAGAAAAGTAGTAAAAAGGGGTTCTAATTATGATTAATAAAATTGATTTCAAAGCTAAGAATCTAACATCAAATGCAGGTCTTTTTCTGCTCCTTGAGAATGCAAAAAGCAATGGGATTTTTGATTTTATTGAAAATGACCTCGTATTTGATAATGACTCAACAAATAAAATCAAGATGAATCATATAAAGACCATGCTCTGCGGTCACTTCATTGGCATTGATAAGTTAGAACGTCTAAAGCTACTTCAAAATGATCCCCTCGTCAACGAGTTTGATATTTCCGTAAAAGAACCTGAAACAGTGTCACGGTTTCTAGGAAACTTCAACTTCAAGACAACCCAAATGTTTAGAGACATTAATTTTAAAGTCTTTAAAAAACTGCTCACTAAAAGTAAATTGACATCCATTACGATTGATATTGATAGTAGTGTAATTAACGTAGAAGGTCATCAAGAAGGTGCGTCAAAAGGATATAATCCTAAGAAACTGGGAAACCGATGCTACAATATCCAATTTGCATTTTGCGACGAATTAAAAGCATATGTTACCGGATTTGTAAGAAGTGGCAATACTTACACTGCAAACGGTGCTGCGGAAATGATCAAAGAAATTGTTGCTAACATCAAATCAGACGATTTAGAAATTTTATTTCGAATGGATAGTGGCTACTTTGATGAAAAAATTATCGAAACGATAGAATCTCTTGGATGCAAATATTTAATTAAAGCCAAAAGTTATTCTACACTCACCTCACAAGCAACGAATTCATCAATTGTATTCGTTAAAGGAGAAGAAGGTAGAGAAACTACAGAACTGTATACAAAATTAGTTAAATGGGAAAAAGACAGAAGATTTGTCGTATCTCGCGTACTGAAACCAGAAAAAGAAAGAGCACAATTATCACTTTTAGAAGGTTCCGAATACGACTACTTTTTCTTTGTAACAAATACTACCTTGCTTTCTGAAAAAGTAGTTATATACTATGAAAAGCGTGGTAATGCTGAAAACTATATCAAAGAAGCCAAATACGACATGGCGGTGGGTCATCTCTTGCTAAAGTCATTTTGGGCGAATGAAGCCGTGTTTCAAATGATGATGCTTTCATATAACCTATTTTTGTTGTTCAAGTTTGATTCCTTGGACTCTTCAGAATACAGACAGCAAATAAAGACCTTTCGTTTGAAGTATGTATTTCTTGCAGCAAAAATAATCAAAACCGCAAGATATGTAATCATGAAGTTGTCGGAAAACTATCCGTACAAGGGAGTGTATGAAAAATGTCTGGTATAATAAGAATATCATCAATAAAATTGAGTGTTGCTCTGTGGATAACTTGCAGAGTTTATTAAGTATCATTGCAGCAAAGATGAAATCAATGATTTATCAAAAATGATTGAAAGGTGGTTGTAAATAATGTTACAATGTGTGAGAAGCAGTCTAAATTCTTCGTGAAATAGTGATTTTTGAAGCTAATAAAAACACACGTGGAATTTAGGTACATTATTAATAAACTCGAGGATAGTGATAAGATAACCGCGATAGCGGTTGATTTTATCGGCATCCACGTGCATGGTACACCCTCCGGGTACAATCCCGTGCCCATGGGGAGCCTTGCCCCCGAAAACTCCGAACGCCGCATGTGCATACCGAGAAACTTCGATGGCTTGGAAATAATGATCAGTCATACGTTGATCTTCTTGGGGAGTAAGGCGAATATCTCCCTCCAAATGAGGTAGGAAGGGGGGGATGTCGGGGCCTTTGAAATAATCAGGCATGCTCAGAAGGTAGAAATGACGGAGATGATTCTGCAGGAAATCACTACCCATAATAAGATTGCGGAGGACCAATCCGTTCGGTGGAACGGCCATCCCCAGGGCTTGCTCCACTGCATAAGACGCCGCCACCCCATGAACTGAGGAGCAGATGCCGCAGATGCGCTGCGTATAATAAGGCATATCAAAAGCGGATCGACCTTCGAGAATTTGCTCAAAGCCTCGGTAGAGGGTATCCGCGATCAAGGCGTCTTGGATCACTCCGTTTTCTAGATGGGCCTCTACCAACATCGGATTGTGGATTCGGGTAAACGGAAAAACAACCTTCTTCTCCAGTAAGCTCACTCCTCGTTCACTTGTAAAATCAACCGCCCATGTCGATTGGCGGCATCACTTTTGGTCATTGCTGAGATTTCTTGGGCCGATAGGTATGATACGTCTTGGCTTTCTTCAGCTGGATCTTTTTCTTCACCTGGTTCGTCGATTGAATTAGATTCCGATGAAGACGTCCTTTATAAAGTGAGCTTAGAAAATGTCCGCCAATCCCTAGGGTAGCTAAGCCTAAGACCCCTCTACCGATTCGATCGGTTGTTTCGCGGGTTCCTCCGGGGAAGGTGATGTCGGAAAAATGATTGGTAAAAGGCTCCATAAGATCAGGAAACCCGGGCTCGGTGCAGCCGATGCAGGGAGAGTTACAGCCGATTGGCCAGTTGTAGCGGTCGTTCCAGCGACGGATAGGGCAGTCGGCATAGGTGACGGGTCCTTTGCAGCCTACGCGGTAAAGACATTCCTTCTGACCGATATCTGTAGCAAAGATACCTTGGTCGTAGTAACGACGTCGCGGGCAGTTGTTATGAATGGTTTCTCCGTAAAACATTTTGGGACGGCCGAATTTTTCTAGTTCAGGCTCCCCATATAGAGCCAAATGCAGAAGGGTACCCATAATCCAATCCGGATGGGCAGGGCAACCGGAGACATTGATAATTCGGCGTTCGGGGAGGATCGTTTGTGTACCGGTACTCTGGGACGGGTTAGGATACCCAGAGGCAGGCCCCCCATAAGTAGCACAATTACCTATGGCCACGATATATTTAGCTTTTAAACCCAGCCTACGAACCAGGTCCAGGCCTGTGACCATTTGGCCGTTTTCGAGGCCGGCGTAATTATAATGACCATTATCTCTACGCGCGATAGATCCTTGGACAATAAGTATGAATTCATGGGCTAGAGTTTCTTCCATATCCAATAAGACCTTATAGGCTGACTCCCCTTGGGTTTGCATCATGGTCCAGTCATAACGCCATTCAGTGATGTTGGTAAAAATATCGGATAGTGTCGGTGTCCAAATATTATCTAAAGAGATACTATCTCCGGTACAGGTTCCCGTCTCTACCATCAGAATGGGTAGCTTCTTTTTAATATCTCCTTGAGCTAAGGCTTTTTCTAATTCGGGGGTTACTAAGCTGATAAAGTTGCCAAGAATGGCTCCTTTGACGACCAGCTTAAGAAATTCTCGACGGTTCAGCACATCATAACCCTCCTTAAAGGAATATTTTCCCCCAAAGAAGGGCTAATCATTCAAAAAACAAGAAGTGGAGTTATGAAAAATCATAACTCCACTTCTTGTTTGGGTAACGAAGTAGACTGGTCACAAATTCCTGCGTCCAGGAATTTATTACGCAACATCAGGGAAGTAATAATCGGAACGTCCAACCCCAGCTGTTCGGCATAAGGCCTGGCTGACACGGGCATTCTCCCGGTGGCAAAGGTCACATAAACTCCCTGCTCCTTAGCTTGATGAATGGCTGTTATAACGCGTTGGGATAGGGTTAAATCATTTCGTAATAATGTATCATCTAAATCTGTTGCGACCAGCTTAATACTCAAATCTCTCATCTCCTCTTGGAATTACTTCGACAAGTGGAAGAGGGAATCCTCTTGACCCATAATCGTGGTAGCGTCATCCTAAAAATAAATAGTTATACAAAACTATTATTCCTAGTTGCTCTCTTTCAAAGTAGCTTTTCAATTCGTAAATTTTGTACCCCTTCCCAGAGCACGGTATGACCTAAATCAGATAGTTTAATCATTCCATCAACAATAGTTAAGAAGTGGTTGCCGGCGAGTTGTCAGACCTTACTCGAGAACTGAGTACTTTTATAGGGAATAAGGGTCTCTGTTTCGCCGATTCCACCTGGATAGAGTAAAATTCCGCCTTTTGAAGGACGGCTTGTATGATTTTCGTAAGATACCCCAAATTCCGAGTTTCCGAGAGAAATCCAAGTTGCCTCCCCACTCCAACGAGCATGAATCATTTCGCTTTCAAAGGGTAGGTGCTTTACCGCGCCATTCAACATACCTTGCCAAAGCCCATTAAAATTCTCTGGACTTCTCAAGGGTGGTGATAGGACAAACTTGGCCTTTCATGTCCTTCTAACTCATAGTTTTCATCGGATAACACCAGGTAATGAGGGCAACTTTCAGCATAAACTTGCACCCCTCTTGCTTTGGCCTCTTGAACAAACTGAAGCCTTTTAGCTGTACTGATGTGGGCTATAAGTGTTGGGCACCCCGTAATTTCTGCGAGAGTAATAGCCCGATTAATAGCTTCAACTTCCATCAGTTCAGGACGGGTTTTGCCATGATAAACTGGTGAAGTCTTTCCTTGGGCAACATATTCTTCTTGCAAAGTTGCAAAGATATCTTTGTTTTCTGCATGTATCGCTGCAGTACTCCCCGCTTCTTAATTCTCTCATCATGCTAAAAAGTTCTCTATCCGACATGGCAATCTCGTTGGCCATAAAGAGTTTAAAGGAAGTAATTCCTAGTTCCACGAGAGCATCTAATTCTTGGGAGCTCGTCTCGTTCGGTTGTGTAATGATAAGGTGAAATCCATAATCTATGGCTGATTGTTTGGCATGATCCTTCCATTGGTTTGCAGTCTCTAAAAGTGAATTACCCTTTTTCTGGATGACGTAATCCATGATCGTGGTCGTTCCTCCAACCACTATTTTTAATCGTAGTGAGCGACGCCCCTTTGTTTTTACGCAGAATTAGACCGTTGCTCTTCCAACAATCCTGTACGAAGAACAACGGCCTATTGTTAGTTGTTTAGCATAAATTACCAGGTGTCAGTTCAAATGCTTCTTCAAAAACTTCCCAGTATAAGACTTGGAACAAGCGGCGACTTCCTCGGGAGTTCCAGTGATGAGGATTTGCCCACCCCCATTGCCCCCTTCAGGACCAAGGTCAATGAGATAATCAGCTGTCTTGATGACATCGAGGTTATGCTCAATGATCAGGACAGTATCGCCGCCATCCACCAAACGATGCAGAACCTCCAGCAAACGGTCCACATCCGCCATATGCAGTCCTGTAGTGGGTTCATCCAAAATGTAAATAGTTTTGCCGGTGCTGCGCCGACTTAGTTCAGTAGCTAGTTTAATCCGCTGAGCTTCCCCACCGGACAAAGTGGTGGCAGGTTGGCCAAGACGAATATATCCTAAACCTACATCCTGGAGGGTTTGAATCTTGCGGAGAATCTTTGGGACGGCTTGGAAAAACTCCACTGCTTCATCTACCGTCATGTCGAGGACATCCGCAATGCTTTTCCCTTTGTACTTCACTTCCAAGGTCTCACGATTATAGCGAGCTCCACGGCAGACTTCACAAGGAACATAAACATCCGGGAGAAAATGCATCTCAATCTTGATGATGCCATCTCCTTTGCAGGCTTCACAACGGCCACCTTTTACATTAAAGCTAAATCGTCCGGTGGCATAGCCTCTCATCTTGGCCTCGGGAATCTGGGAGAAAAGCTCACGTATATAATCAAATACCCCGGTATAGGTCGCGGGATTAGAACGTGGCGACCTACCAATAGGAGATTGGTCAATATCAATGACTTTATCCAGATGCTCTATGCCTTCCATACTTTTAAAGAGGCCGGGCCGGAGTTTAGTCGCACGGTTAAGCTTTGTGGCCAAGGTCTTATAGATAATCTCATTGACGAGGGTGCTTTTCCCTGAACCCGATACACCGGTAACCACATTGAAAACCCCAAGGGGTATGCGAACATTGATATTCTTTAGATTATTTTCTCGGGCACCTTTCACTTCCAGCCACTTGCCGTTGAATTGCCTTCTCGCCTCCGGAACGGGAATTCTGCGCGTACCGGTCAGGTATTGGCCGGTGATCGAAGCGGGGTTAGCTTTGATATCTTCGATGGTCCCTTCGGCAATAATTTGCCCTCCATGAACTCCCGCTCCCGGGCCGATATCGATGATATGATCGGCAGCTATCATGGTATCTTCATCATGCTCAACCACCACGAGAGTATTCCCTAGATCTCTTAAATGCTCTAAGGCAACCAAAAGCTTTTCATTATCTCTCTGGTGCAAGCCGATGCTGGGCTCATCTAGGACATAGAGGACTCCCGTTAAGCTCGAGCCGATCTGGGTGGCAAGGCGAATCCGCTGGGCTTCACCTCCGGAGAGTGTCCCTGCAGCTCGATGTAGGGTCAAATAATCGAGGCCGACGTTGATTAAGAATCCCAACCGATCACGAATCTCTTTGCGAATTTGCCGGGCAATGGTTTCTTCCTTTTCACTGAGTTGCAGTTGGTTGATAAACTCCAGTGCTTCAGTGATGGGCAGTCGAGTGTAATCATCGATGGAAGAATCCCCCACTGTGACGGCTAAAGCCTCCGGCTTCAGACGTTTTCCCTTACAGGCGGGACAAGCTCGCTCGCTCATAAAGCTTTCTATATCGCTCTTCACATAATCTGAAGACGATTCCTTGTAGCGGCGCTCAAAATAAGAAATCAAACCTTCAAAAGGTCCTGAGTGTACTTTCGGCTTGTCATCAAAGAAGCTCATAAACTTATACTTTATCGGCTTTTCTATACCATGAAGCAGACCCTTCCATTGTTCCTCTGAGAGGTTTTCCAAAGGAGTATCCATAGTAAAACCGAGAGCCTCGCTAACAGCGGCTAGCAGAGCAGGATAATAATTGGATTGAGATTTGGCCCAAGGCGCGATGGCTCCTCCCTTAAGGGTCAGCTTTTTATCAGGAATGATTAAATCTATATCCACTTCTAAATTAGCACCTAAGCCTGTGCAATCAGGGCAGGCTCCAAAGGGGCTATTAAAGGAGAAAAGCCGCGGGGAGACTTCTTCAAGGGCAATGCCGCATTCCGCGCAGGCAAAATTCTCGCTAAAGAGGATCTCCGTTTCCCCGATGATGTCCACGAGGACATTACCTTCCCCCAGTTTCAATGCCACTTCTAAGGAATCCGCCAAGCGAACGGCGCTTTCGGGCTTAAGGGCTATACGGTCAATCACGACTTCGATCGAATGCTTTTTGTTCTTTTCCAGTTGAATCTCTTCACTTAAATCCCGTGCCTCGCCGTCCACGCGCACCCGCACATAGCCCGCTTTGCGGGCATCGTCAAACACTTTGGCATGCTCCCCTTTTTTTCCTTTGATCAGGGGCGCTAGAATCTGAAGCTTGGTCCGCTCCGGATACGTCATAATCTGATCCACCATCTGCTGTACGGTCTGTTGACTAATTTCCATGCCGCATTTTGGGCAATGGGGATGGCCAATCCGTGCATAAAGCAAACGCAGATAATCGTATACTTCAGTAACCGTTCCCACAGTAGAACGGGGGTTACGATTAGTGGTCTTTTGGTCGATGGAGATAGCCGGAGAAAGCCCTTCGATGTAGTCCACATCAGGCTTGTCCATTTGTCCGAGGAACATCCGGGCATAAGCGGAGAGAGATTCTACATAGCGTCGTTGACCTTCCGCATAGATAGTATCAAAGGCAAGCGAGGATTTTCCCGATCCGGATAGACCGGTGACAACGACGAGCTGGTCTCTGGGGATATCGACGTTAATATTTTTCAAGTTATGGGCGCGGGCGCCGCGTACTTTGATGAAGTTCTGGGTCATTGTGGTCCTCCTCAGGTTAGTTTGCTGTGGGACATATATGGGGCGCTTTGGGTATTTCTCTATTGTCAGAGTCTGTCTCCAGGGCTTTGCTTTACGCGTTCACTCTATAAGCTGCGCGGAGCAATCTAATCGCTCATATCCTTCGCTCCGTCGGGTTCCCGGCTAAATCGGCTCCTGCCTCGTAGCCGGTTGGAAACGTCCTGTTTCCAACCCGACTCCGCTGCAGACATTTCGCGAAGATTGCTTACCTGCTCGCTTAAATCCGTTCTCTGCTGTAAAGCAAAGCCCTTGGGCTGTTTTATTCTGATTATGCTTAGGGATAGCTTTTAGGCACAGGAGAATCTGGGCTCAATAAGAGCTGTCTGCTAGGATTGGAGGGACTTGGTCCAAAAAGCTGCTCAATGCCTTCAGAGCAGGAGCGATTTGGCCGGGCACCTTTCGGAGCGGGGAGCTTGAGCGTTAGTTTGGCACCGCGCAGCTTACTGAGCGAACGGTGTAACTCAAAATCCTGGAGACTAGATGTCATCGACAAAGCCAAATGCCTTGCTTCCTCGCCCCTCTTCCGAGCCCCAGGAGTCGTTTACTTCTTCTTACGAGCGCGTCCTTGGGACGGCCGCTTGTATTTGTTTTCTTCCCCTTTGAGCTCGATGATGGCGTCACGAATTTGAGCTGCTCGCTCAAAATCCATATCCTTGGCAGCCAAGCGCATTTCTTGTTCAAGGCTCTTCAGCAGCTCTTTCAGTTCTTCGGCAGGCAATTTAGCAGCGTAGGCTGCTTTCCTTTCCGCAACTTTGGTGGCTTCGGGGACTTCGTAGATCTTTTTGCGAATGCTTTGCGGGGTAATTCCGTTCTTCTCGTTATGGGCTTTTTGGATTTCTCGGCGTCGATCGGTTTCTTCAATGGCTACTTTCATAGATCGTGTCATTTGGTCGGCGTACATGATAACTTTCCCTTGGGCGTTTCGGGCGGCGCGTCCGATTGTCTGAATGAGGGAGCGCTCGGCACGCAGGAAGCCTTCTTTGTCCGCATCAAGAATCGCCACTAGAGAAACCTCCGGAAGGTCTAGCCCCTCCCTTAAAAGGTTGATCCCGACAATGACGTCAATTGCCCCTAGGCGCAGTTCCCGAAGTATTTCTACCCGTTCAAGGGTCGTAATATCGGAGTGGAGATATTTAACCGACAAATTAAGATTTTTCAGATAATCCGTTAAATCCTCAGCCATTTTCTTGGTAAGTGTGGTGACCAGGACCCGCTCATCCTGCTCAATTCTTCGGTTGATTTCACCCACCAGATCATCAATTTGACCCTTCGTCGGCCGGACAGAAATTTCCGGATCCAGTAGTCCTGTGGGGCGAATGATTTGCTCCACAATCTGCGGGCAATGCTCCAACTCATAGGGGCCAGGGGTAGCACTGATATACACCCGTTGGGGGACTAACTTGTCAAACTCCTCAAACTTTAACGGACGGTTATCTAGGGCTGAAGGAAGTCGGAAGCCAAACTCCACCAAGGTGGACTTACGGGAGCGGTCCCCTTCATACATTCCACGTACTTGGGGCAGAGTCACATGGGATTCATCAATCATCAGAAGATAATCCTCAGGAAAAAAGTGAAGCAGGGTATAGGGGGTGTCTCCTGGCTCACGAAAAGTCAAATGTCGCGAATAGTTTTCCACGCCATTACAAAAACCCATTTCTCTCAGCATCTCCAGATCATAGCGTGTTCGCTGCTCTAAGCGCTGAGCTTCCAGTAGCTTATTTTCTTCTTTGAAGAGCTTGAGTCGCGATTCCAATTCCTGCTCGATATTCTCGGCAGCTAGCAAAACTTTATCACGAGCAGTAACATAGTGTGAGTTCGGAAAAATGGAGATATGGCGCCGTTCGCCGATAATCTCGCCCGTAAGCACATTGATTTCGTAAATATGTTCGATTTCATCGCCAAACATTTCGATGCGCACGGCATGATCACTGGATCCAGCAGGGTAGACTTCAACGACATCGCCACGGACTCGGAAGGTCCCTCGTTCAAAAGCTATGTCATTGCGATTATATTGGACTGAAATCAACCTTTTCAAGATCTCATTGCGATCAATCTCTTGTCCTTGTCGCAGGGAAACCATTAGATCACGATATTCCTCGGGAGAACCCAAACCATAAATGCAGGATACGCTGGCCACCACAATTACATCTCGCCTTTCAAACAAGGCCGCCGTAGCAGAGTGGCGCATTTTATCAATCTCTTCGTTTATCGAGGAATCCTTTTCTATATAAGTATCACTGGAGGGAACATAGGCCTCCGGCTGATAATAATCATAGTAACTCACAAAATACTCCACAGCATTCTCAGGGAAGAATTCCTTGAACTCGCTGTAGAGTTGAGCGGCTAAGGTCTTATTGTGGGCCAAAATAAGTGTAGGGCGCTGCACTTTTTCAATAATATTGGCCATTGTGAAGGTTTTACCGGAACCAGTGACCCCCAACAAGGTTTGATGACGTCTGCCTGTATTTATACTTTCGACCAGAGCATCAATCGCCTGCGGCTGATCCCCGGAGGGCTTATAGGGTGAATGTAAACGAAACTCCATGGGGTGCCCCAATCTCCTTTCCAAATACACTATTCATAACTGTTTCTCATGAGTACTTCGGCAATCTTTTAATCATTCTAAACAAAATTATACCACTTCTTGTACGGGAAACAAACAAAAAAACCGAAAATATGTTCGGTTTTTTTGTAATTTTCAATGGAAATTTTAGGACTTCTTATTACCACTCTTTTCTGCGCCCGAAGACTTTTCACCTTGTGTCCCTTGTGTCCCTTGTGTCCCTTGTTGTCCTTGCTGCCCGTCTTGCTGCTTTTGCTGCTCTTTAAGTAGCATTTCCGGCGGAATCGTTCGAACTTGGTCATTGGCACTCTTCTCTATTCCCAGAACCTTACCTTGTTCATCAAGGTACTCACGGGTAATCTCTGTATGTACCTTTTCTGTCACTTTCTTTACCCCTTCAGGCATAACACCATGACTTCCTTCTTTTCCTTGAGAGGATGCGCCTTCCTGCTCTTGGCTCTGGGAATCTCCTTCTTTACTCTTACTGTTTTTCTCATCTCCGCTACTCTCACCATCTCCATTACTTTTACTTTTCTTATCTCCTTTACTTCCTGCACTCTTCTCTTGAGATTCTTCTTGCTTCTTTTCCAGTTCCTTCTGTGCTTGGGCCGCCTTGGTATAGCTTTTTTGAATTAAGGATAAATTTTCTGCGGTGACGGATTTTACAGGGATGATCTTCGCTGCTACCTCCCCTTGGTCTCCGGTAATGGATTGCGTGATGTCGATGGATTCTTTGTTTATAATTTTCTGAGCCCATTGTAAAGCATTGACACCTTGAACATAGGGCGCCGTATCAATATCGGCAATCTGGCCGGCTGAGGCAATCCGCTGTAGCGACTTGGGGTTGGCTTGTCCACCCATGAGATAAATCTTCTCAGTGAGTTGCAGGGACTTGAGCAGTTCATAGGCTTGGGATGCTAACTTTTCATTTTGGGCACAGATGACCTTCACTTGTCCGGGATTTTTTTGCAAGTGCTCTCTGAGGCCTTGAATAGCTATTGCTTCTGATTCCGGGGGGTTCGCGAAGCTATGTATGGTGATCTTTGAGTTTTTCCCGGATTCTTGTTTGAGGGCGGCTAAGCTCGTCTGGGCTAGTGGATCCTCGGACTCTCCTTGCAAGTAAACTACCTGTCCTTCCGAAATCCTCCCTTGAATTTGTTGCGCCATTAAGGTACCTACCTGATTTGGGTCCGGAAGAATAACCCCTTGCGCCTTAACTCCCGGGGGTAAACTGTTCAGGGCTAAAATCGGAATATCATTCTTTTCGGCATCCTTTAAAAAGGACTGTTCGCCATCTTGATAAATGAGAATTTTGGCCTCTTTCAGAGCCTCTGAGTCCCCTAATTCTTTTTCAGTGAGGACTTTAACTTCTATTTCTTCTTTCGCAGCCATTTCCTGAATACCAAGCAGAAACATGGCTTTGTTAGGGTCTTCCTCATTCAAGGCAACTGCAATAATTTTTTTCTCTTCTTGCTGTTGCGAGGATTTGCTTGAGGTCTTTTCTTTGTTTCCCATTAAGTTACCTAGCATGTTTTGCATATTGCAACCAGTCAAGATCACGCTCAAGATGATGAAAGGGACAAGCCATAGATATCTTTTCATGGAACACGCTCCTTTCCAGGTTCGATCCATTTTTATCTTAACCTACTCCATTTTTCTGGTAACAAAAAAGCACCTTTTCTATGGTGCTTTTGCGTAAATTTAGTTTTCCCTTGATTTGCATAAATATGAAAGCTAAATGTTGTCAAACACTAGTATTGAAAATCGATTGCCTAACACCTTAGGTCATATCTCTAAGGATAGAATTTATTAAGTCAACTCTTATTCCATCCACTTGGTCAAAATCAACCGTTTCGGTATACATTTTTTTCAACTGATCTCTGAAGCTCTGCGTAGTAAGGAGGGCCTCCTTTAAATCATGACTAAAAGGACGACCTAAGCCTTGATCTCCGAGACACTCTGGGTCACCCTGCCATATAACTAAATTCCGCTCAGAAAATACAATGCCTAGTATCTCATCGGGATAAAGGGGGTGTAAAACAATATCAATGACCTGACCTAGTGATTCCGATTCTTTTAGAACCCATTCCATAGCTTCATAGGCTTCTTCCCCGCTAAAACGGATCTGATCATAATCCATTAAAAAATAAGGTGCAAGATTTAGCCAACCCTCAGTATGAAATCCGTGGAGAAAATAAGATTGGACCGCGCTTTTCTGTATCTTTCTTAGCGCATCTTGGGCCTTAGTCCAAGGTCCTTTTGCATCCTTGAAGAGATCTGCAGCATGGAGCTTAGGCAACCATGGTCGCCCCTCATTTTGAGCAGATGAATATTTTTTTTCGCGCATTCGTTCGCCAAATTCCTCAGCGAGAATTTCACTTATCTGTTGCTGTCCTTTATTAATCTTAGCTTCAACTTCAAGAATAACTGGCCTCTTTTGTCTCAGCTTTGCTTGATCACAAAACTTAGAAAAATCAATAAAGTGTTCTATCACTCCAGGAACACGCCAGTGTAAAGGGGCTATCTCATACTGATCCAGTATGGCCCAGTTATAGCGCCTGATAAGCACACCGGCCATCGAGTCCGAATCCCAAGCAGAGCGGAAGAAATCTACGTCATGCCCCCGGTCCAGTAGCTCCAGCCCAATCATTTTAATTAAAGTAGATTTACCAGTTCCCGGCCCACCCATCAGGACATAAGTACGTTCCCATTCTGACATCATATTGGGCAAGAGTGATATGTAGCCGCGGTTGGTAATTCCCTCTGCAAAGTAATGTCGCCCATTGGGTTTATTCCCCATGCCCTTTCCTCCTTGAATTTCGCTTGCGGTGTAGTGTATGCACAACCAAAAAAAATGTGAACTGGGGACAGATCCCTCTCTGAAAAGAGGGACCTGTCCCCAGTTCACAAAAGCGGGACAGATAACCTGTCCCGCTCCTAAGATTTAAAGCTGTTGACGAAGCACCTTCAGTGCTTCTCTAAGCTGTGTATCAAATTCCGACGTTGTAGGAGAAAGAGTTGCTTCTTCCCCTTCCTTTAACTCCACAGCTACATCCGGCTCGATACCTTTCTTATGAATATCTATCTTATTAGGAGTAAGGTACTTCGCTGTGGTCAACTTTACACTGGTTCCTTTATCTAGCTGATAAATCGTTTGGACAATCCCTTTACCGAACGTCTTCACCCCGACCAGTGTCCCCGTCCCGCGATCTCGAATCGCTCCGGAAACAATTTCCGCTGCCGAAGCACTTTCTTCATTGACTAATACCACAAAAGGAATGCCTAAGTAGTTACCTTCCGAAGCTTTGGTTATAGTATTGCCATCTTTTTCAACAATATAGACAATGGGACCTGGTTGAACGAAGTAGCTAGATACTCCCACGGCAGATTCCAGTTCGCCGCCATGGTTATAGCGCAAATCCAAAATAACCCCTTTATATTTACTGATATTCATGCCTGTAAGAACTTCATTCAGCTCATAGGCTGAATTGGAGGAGAACTGCGAGATGCCGATGTAGGCTATATCTGGATTCCCCGGCAAGGGCATGCCTTCCACCGTGGGAACCGTAATATGCTCTCGGGTTATCGGTACGGTCACACTTTTTTTGATACTTTCACGATACACTACTAGAGTGACCTGCGTCCCCGGATCTCCACGCATCAAGGACACCGCCTTTTCTTGGTCGATCGTGGCAGCATCCACCTCATCGATTTTGACGATGACGTCACCGGGTTGCAGCCCCGCCTTGGCCGCAGGGGTATTCTTGATGGGTCTTAGCACCACGAGTTTCTGGGGATCTTTGAGACTAAGGATAATTCCGACACCGCCAAATTTTCCTTCGATTTGCTGCATGAGCTCTGCGTTCTCTTGAGCATTCATATAGGCTGAATAAGGATCTCCCAAGGAGTCCACGATTCCTTTCGTGGCTCCATCAATCAGGGTATCTACTGGCACATCTTCTAAATAGTCACTTTGGATGAGCTGTAACACCCGACCTAAACGGCCCACATGATCTAAGTTAGTGACGATGAATCCTCCGACGATTACTGTAAACAGCAAACTGGCAATCGCGACAACCCATCCGAAATTTCTCAAATATTCTTTCCATCTGCTCTCCTGCAAAGCGATATCCCCTTCCTACTCTGATCCCTATTTTAGCAACACCTGACTCACCTCTTGATCTTTGGTAGGAGATAAGTGGCGGCGACTCGTTCACTTTGCTAAATTTCTGATGAATGTCCATCAGAAGCAAGTCTCTTTTATTATATGCCTATCCACTTCGGGACATACTTATTCAAAGAAAACTTAGCTTGCGCAACGAAGGCAGTAACTCGACCCTTGTTGTTGTCTTTCTGCCTTCGCAGACAGACGTATATTTTCCTACCTAGCGAAAAAATTGCAGAGGATCAGTTGTTTCCCCTTTGAGACGAACTTCAAAATGGAGATGCGGACCCGTACTCCAGCCTGTTGAACCCACATAAGACACCACATCACCCGCCTTGACCTTATCTCCCACCTTAACTGCAAGCTTAGAATTATGCCCATAAAGGGTGGTGTACCCGCCCCCGTGGTCGACGATAACGGCATTTCCGTAGGCGCCATACCAGCTGGCCATAATCACTTCACCATTGCCGGCAGCCAAAACCTTCGTCCCTGTGGGAGCAGGAAGGTCCGTTCCTGTATGTAAGCTTTTCTTTTTCGTGATAGGATGAATCCGCCAACCATAGGAACTGCTCACTTCTTTATACCCTGGCAAGGGATAGGTGCTGATTGTTCCATGAACTACATCGGAATTGGCCGTTAATTTGCGGATTTTATCAGCAATGTCATTCGAGTCTGCTTCCATTCGTTCAATTTGTTCAAAAATATCTTCTTGAGCTTTTTTATTAGAATTTAGCGCCACCTGATGTTCTCGTTTCTTCCCATCCAGCGTTGCTTTTGCTTGTTCAGCTGCTACTTTCAATTGGGCTGCCTCATCACGACGCACTTGAAGAAGTTTGGTTTCTTCTTCGATTTTGGCTCTTTCTATGCTAATATCGGTAAGAATCTTTTGATCATTGGTAACCAAGCGATTAAAATACTCCAAGCGAGTGATAAAATCGCTGAGGTCCTCCGCTTCAAAAATTATCTCCAGATAGCTAACTTGACCTGCTTCATAAATTTCCCGGACACGCTGACGCAAGACGATTTGGCGATTAGCCAGCTCTTCTTCTCGCTCTTCTAGCTCTTGCTCAGACAATGAGACTGCTTCTGCTGCCTGATTATAGGCCACTTGGGTCGAGTCCAGTGTGTTCTTAGCTACGGAAATTTGCGTAGCTAAATCTTTAATCTGGCCTTGGAGTTTATCCGCTGTATACGTGAGTTTATTTAGCTGGCTACGAGCTTGTTCCTCTTTCTTTTGCAATTCTTTCTGTTTGTTGATGGCATCCTCTAATTCCCCAGCCTGAAGTGGAATGACTGAACCAGCCAACAATACGGTTGTGAGTAAAAGGGCTAACAACCCCTTTCTCTTGGCCATGCTTTTTCCTCCTCTTCATTGCGTTAATTAAACCTTAAGAAATCTGCGCAAAGAAATAGCACTCCCCAAGGCACCGATTCCCATCCCCACAAGAACAAGTGAACCGAGAACCTTCCCAATCAGTCCGGATTCATAAACTACGGGCATAAAGGTTAGGGTGTCTTGAATGTATTTCGCTAGCCAACCATAACCAAAACCAACAACAAAAATCGCCAGTAGCCCTCCGACTAATCCTAAAAGTAGTCCTTCAAGAATAAAAGGCCAGCGAATAAAGGCGTTGCTCGCCCCTACCAGCTTCATTATTTCTATTTCCTTGCGACGTGAGAACACATTCATCTTGATATTGAGAGAGATTAAGACAAGGGAGGCTATGGCAAATAGTGCGACAATAATCGTTCCAGCCCAGCGCAACCATTCTGTGAACTTGAGCAAGGGCTCGACGACATTTTTACCATACACCACATTATCCACACCGGTCAGCTTCGTGATGCGATCGGCTACATTCTCTACTTGTTGAGGATCTACCACATGGACAGTATACTTATCTGGAAAAGGGTTGATATCTCCAATATCCTCGACAATGCTTGTTGAATTCATGGACTTAGCGAAGTCTTTTAATGCCTGCTCCTTGGGAACAAATTCAACGGTATCTATCCCGGACAAGCCTTTTATCTTTTCTCCTAGAGCTTCAATCTCTTGAGTACCTAGTCTATCTTGGGCAAAAACAGCTATTTCCAATTCTGACTCGAAATCAGATGCTAGATTGGAGGCATTCAATAAAAAGAAAACGGATGCACCTAAAATCACCATGGAGATGGTAACCGTCAACACCGAAGCAAGGCTCAACCACACGTTCCTGCGGATTGAATTGCCCACTTCACGAAATATGTACCCTACTGAATTAAGTCCCATACCCATAGGCCCCCTGCCTCTGATCACGTGCCACTTTACCATCTTCGATGGCAATAACTCGTTTCTGCATCTGATCAACGATTTCGCGAGCATGGGTAGCCATTACAATGGTAGTCCCGCGGCGATTAATATTATAGAGAAGCTCCATAATCTCCCAGGCAGTCTCTGGATCCAGATTACCGGTTGGTTCGTCCGCGACTAAAAGGGCTGGATTATTGACAATCGCTCTAGCCACAGACACCCGTTGTTGTTCCCCACCTGATAACTGATGGGGAAAGCAATTTTCTTTATTCGCCAAACCCACTAACTCAAGCGCCTTCTTGGTTCTGCTTCTCACTTCCCGCCTGCCCACCCCAATCACTTCTAAGGCAAACGCAACATTTTCAAATGTCGTTTTATTGGGCAACAGCCTGAAATCCTGAAAAATAACGCCAACGTTTCGACGTAGTTGCGGAACCTCTCGTTCACGCACGCGAATCATACTCCTACCATTCATGGTCACTTGACCACGAGTTGGCAATTCCTCACGGTAGAGCAAGCGAATGAGGGTTGATTTCCCAGCCCCACTGGGCCCAACCAAAAAAACGAATTCACCATTGTCTATTTTTAGACTAATATCGACAAGGGCTCGTGAGCCATTCGGATATATCTTCGATACATTGGTCAATTGGATCATTTTTTCCCAAGTCCTCCTTGAATATTGCCTACAGTTTCCTTATCCAAATCTATAAGACTATTCGACATGAGGTGTGGATTTCCTGTTATTAATGACGAAAAGCAAGCTAAAAACTTACGGACAGCATGAGGTTGGAAGCAAAAACAGGCCTGTCCTAAAAAAGAACAGGCCGGTTGGTCTTATTGAACGAGACTCCATCGAATATAGTGACTATTTATTTCTTCGCCATAACTGCTTTTACGGCTGCTAAGACTTCCTTCTTAGTTAAACCGTATTTCTCTAACAACTCGAGGGGACGACCGGATTCTCCAAAGGTATCTTGGAGGCCCACTCGTACCATGGGAGTTGGCGCATTTTCGCCTAAAACCTCAGCCACTGCACTTCCCAAGCCACCGATAATATTATGTTCTTCGGCGGTGACCACTGCACCTGCTTTTTTAGCACAGGCAACAACGGTTTCTACATCGATGGGCTTGACTGAAGCCACATTGACGACAGCTACTTTCAAACCTTCTTGCTCTAGCTCTTGAGCAGCCTCCAAAGCAGCTGCCACCATGACGCCGTTAGCAAAAATTACGCAGTCAGAGCCCTCCCGAAGGATATTGGCCTTACCAATCTCAAACTGGTAATTCTCATCAAAAAGTATAGGAACATCGAGGCGTCCCATACGGATATAGACCGGTCCTTTATATTGAGCTGCAGCTCGAATGACCTGCCGTGTCTCTTCTCCGTCAGCCGGTACCAAAACTGTCATATTCGGAACAGCCCGCATGATCGCTACATCCTCTATCGCTTGGTGGGAGCCCCCGTCTTCACCGACGGTAACCCCGGCATGAGTGGCAGCGATTTTGACATTTAGTTTGGGATAGGCAATCGAATTGCGGATCTGCTCGAAGGCCCGACCCGTGGCAAAGATAGCAAAAGTACTGGCAAAAGGAATTTTCCCAGCAGCTGCTAGACCGGCCGCCGTGCCCATCAGGTTCGCTTCAGCAATCCCCATGTTAAAAAATCGGTCCGGATACTGTTTGCCAAAATCTGCAGTCTTCGTGGACTTGGATAAATCCGCATCCAGGACGACAATATTTTCATTTTCTGCCCCTAAGGTTACTAAAGCCTTACCATAAGCATCCCGTGTCGCTTGTTTAGCCAAGGTGAGCCGCCTCCTCTCTTAATTCCTTTAAGGCCTGCTCTGCTTGTTCCGCATTAGGAGCGTTACCATGCCAGCCTACTTGGTTTTCCATAAAGGATACCCCTTTGCCTTTGATGGTTCGGGCAATAAGAATGGTGGGTTTTCCTTTGATCTTTTTAGCTTCTGCTAAGGCAGATAAAAGCTCGACCATATCATTACCATTTACTTCGATGACATGCCAACCAAAGGCCCGCCATTTATCAGTCAGGGGATCGGAGCACATAACGCATTCTGTGGTTCCATCAATTTGTAAGCCATTGTAATCGAGAATGGCGGTTACATTGTCTAGCTTGTAATGAGCTGCAGCCATAGCCGCTTCCCAAACTTGGCCTTCCGCCATTTCCCCGTCTCCTAGTACCACATAGACGCGAAAATCCTTCTTGTCGAGTTTCCCTGCCAGCGCCATACCATTGGCTGCGGATAATCCTTGGCCCAAAGAACCAGTAGACATATCCACTCCGGGCACCTTTTTCATATCCGGATGTCCTTGGAGGATCCGACCCGTTTGTCTAAGTCCCAGAATTTCCTCCTTTGGGAAGTAGCCTTTTTCCGCAAGTGCTGCATAGAGTACTGGGGCGGCATGTCCTTTAGCTAAGACAAAGCGATCCCGCTCTGCCCATTGGGGATCTTCTGGTTTAACGTTCATTTCATGATAATACAAAACCGTAAGTATGTCCGCTGCTGACAAGCTACCCCCGGGATGACCTGATTTGGCCGGCAACAGCATGGTAATAATATCTTGGCGTATTTGGTTGGCCATCCGTTTCAGTTCAAGAATTGTCACGCTAATCCCTCCTAGATTCTATTATTAACATTTTACGACCTAATAAAAGCCTACTTACTCAAAAATCCTAACTATCTACATTTTTCGGCACTTGGGTTCTAAGAAGGCCTGGCTTGCGCCAAGCCTTTTATTATTTCACAACTTTAGTTTTTTGCAAGTAGGAGGCAATAAATTGATCAATCTCGCCGTCCATCACCGCTCCGGTATTCGATGTCTCTTCGTTCGTCCGATGATCCTTAACCATATTGTAAGGATGGAAGACATAGGAGCGAATCTGGCTACCCCAGGCAATTTCCTGCTGCTCCCCACGAATCTCTGAGATCTCGTCTTCTTGCTGTTTGCGTTTAAGCTCCAAGAGCTTGGCCTGCAAGATGCGCATGCAATAGGCCCTGTTCTGGATTTGCGAACGCTCACTTTGCGATTGAACGACAATACCCGTGGGTAAGTGGGTTATGCGAACTGCAGAGCTCGTCTTGTTGACGTGCTGCCCTCCGGCACCGCTAGCCCGGTAGGTATCTACTTTAAGATCCTCCGTGGGAATTGGGACTTCCTCACCATCATCCATGACTTCAGGAATAACATCCATTGAAGCAAAGGAAGTATGGCGGCGCCCCGAAGCATCAAAGGGGGAAATTCGCACGAGTCGGTGAACCCCTTTTTCCGATTTCAAATAGCCGTAGGCATTTTCCCCAGAGATAGAGAGGGTAGCACTCTTAATTCCCGCTTCATCCCCTGGCAGTAAATCCATGGTTTCTACTTTATACCCATGGCGTTCCCCATAGCGGACATACATTCGATAGAGCATGGAGACCCAGTCTTGGGCTTCTGTCCCCCCTGCCCCTGCATGGAGGGTCAAAATAGCATTATTGCGATCATAAGGGCCACTTAAAAGGATTTCTAATTCTAAACCCTCAAGAACTTGTTGGAGTGCCTTCACCCCTTCTTCAATCTCCGGCTCCAAGGATTCATCGTTTTCTTCCACTGCCAGCTGATAGAGGGTCAATAGATCATCCAACTGTTGTCTCAAGGAGGTGTAGGTTTTCAATTTCTCTTGATGATAAGAAATTTCCTGCATCACCTTCTGGGCGGATTCCGGGTGATCCCAAAAATCCGGTCGCTGCAATTCAATCTCTAATACGCTAATCTTATCTGTTCGCTGAGCGACGTCAAAGAGAGTCCCTCAAATCTGCCAAGCGCGTTTCTAAGTTTTCTAGTTCCTTTTTCCATTCGAATATCACTTAAACATTCACCACCCAATTAATTTACAGCTTTCAATAAGGCAGGGCGATGCACAGCCTCGGCTGGTGCTTCGCCCTCAACTCTTTCTAATCTACTTCATCTCTAATCCTACATAGTTTAGACCCTTCACGCTCCGCAGCATTTCTTATACTTTTTCCCACTTCCACAAGGGCAGGGATCGTTACGTCCGATTTGAGGTCCCTCATTATGGACTGGGCGGGCAGCTTGTTCCTCATCTCGATTCGTACGAACATGCTGAGGTTCTTCCTGTTTTTGCTCTGTCACTTGCGGAGTTACTCTCATGATATAGCGAATCGTATCTTCTTGGATAGAGCTAATCATACCTTGGAACATATCATAAGCCTCATGGCGATATTCTACCAAGGGATTCTTCTGTCCATAAGCCCGTAAGCCAATACCCTCTCGGAGCATATCCATCGCATCCAGGTGATCCATCCATTTTTTGTCCACAACTTGGAGCATAACAGCCCGTTCGATTTCCCGCATTATCTCTTCGCCGAAGGCTTCTTCCCGGGTTTTATAATGTGCACGCGCTCTTTCGAGCAGCATCTCAACAATTTCTTCCTTCTCCATGTTGGCCACTTGATCAAAGGTAATATCATGGTTAGGTAAGATGAGATTCTCCACATACTCGAGGAAGCTGTTGAGATCCCATTCTTCTGGATAGGGGCTTTGGGCACCAAACATATCCACAGTTTCCCGGACCACTTTCTCCAACATATCTGCAATGCTTTCTTGGATGTTTCCACCCATCAGCACTTGACGGCGTTGAGCGTAGATCACTTCACGTTGGAGATTCATAACATCATCGTAATCCAAGACATGCTTCCGGATTTCAAAGTTGCGATTTTCCACGCGTCGTTGAGCAGTCTCCACAGAACGAGAGATCATCTTGGAGGTGATGGGGATGGAGTCATCCATACCCAATTTATCCATCATGCCCATAATGTTTTCGGCACCGAAGAGGCGCATAAGATCATCTTCTAGGGAGAGGAAGAATTGCGAGGAACCCGGGTCCCCTTGACGTCCGGCACGTCCACGCAGCTGGTTATCAATCCGGCGCGACTCGTGGCGCTCTGTTCCCATAATATGCAGACCGCCTAGGTTGGCTACTTCCTCGCCGAGGATAATATCTGTACCACGACCGGCCATGTTGGTGGCAATGGTTACCATGTCTTTTAAGCCTGCGCCCGCAATAATCTCGGCCTCCTTCTCATGGAACTTGGCATTGAGGACTTGGTGAGGAACACCACGACGCTCCAGCATATCGCTCAAACGCTCAGACTTCTCAACGGATACGGTTCCCACGAGAACTGGCTGTCCCTTTTTATAGCGTTCAATTATTTCCTCAACAACTGCTTTAAATTTGCCATCCTCAGTCCGATAGACTACATCAGGTATATCCTCGCGAATCATCGGCTTGTTGGTGGGAATAACGACGACATCCAGTTTGTAGATTTTCCTGAATTCCGGCTCTTCCGTCATCGCTGTCCCGGTCATGCCGGCCAGCTTTTCGAACATCCGGAAATAGTTTTGGAAGGTAATGGTCGCTAAGGTTTGTGATTCTTTTTCAATTTTTACTTTTTCCTTGGCTTCAATCGCTTGATGTAAACCTTCCGAATAACGTCGTCCAAACATCAGACGTCCCGTGAACTCATCCACAATTATGACTTGGCCATCCTTGACCACATAATCTCGATCTCGCTTAAATAGAGCGTGGGCTTTGAGTGCTTGATTGACATGATGAGCTAATTCTGTATGCAAATCATCAAAGAGATTTTCTACCGCGAGCATCGTTTCGACCCGGCTGACCCCTTGTTCCGTCAGGGTAACCACCCGGTCTTTTTCATTGACATTATAGTCTTCTTCCGGCTTTAAGCGGGGAATAATCATCGCTACTCGGAAATAAAGCTCAGTTGGCTTGTCCGCTTCACCGGAAATAATCAGAGGCGTCCGTGCCTCATCAATTAGAATGGAGTCCACTTCGTCCACAATGGCATAGTGTAGCTCCCGTTGTACAAGCCCATCCGGCCGGGTCACCATATTATCCCGGAGGTAATCAAAGCCAAATTCGTTATTGGTACCATAGGTTATATCTGCAGCATAGCTTTCACGCCGCTGGCTATAATTTAAACCATGAACAATGAGACCTACGGATAGTCCTAAGAATTGATGGATTAGGCCCATCATTTCACTGTCACGACGGGCAAGATAATCATTTACGGTTACAATATGGACCCCCCGACCTGTTAAGGCATTCAAATAAGACGGAAGGGTTGCTACCAGTGTTTTTCCTTCTCCAGTACGCATCTCTGCGATTCGTCCATCATGGAGGACCATGCCGCCGATGAGCTGCACATCGTAGTGCCTTTGGCCAATGACCCGCCATGAAGCTTCTCTAACCACAGCAAAAGCTTCGGGTAAAAGGCTATCCAGACTTTCTCCATCAGCTAAGCGTTGCTTGAATTCATCGGTCTTAGCACGCAACTGTTCATCTGAAAGCGCCTTAATCTCCGGCTCCAAAGCGTTGATTGCCTCAACTCTTTTTTGGTACTTTTTAATCTCACGTCCATTATCATCGAATAACTTGTCAAAGAAACCCATTATTGACCACCTTTCCATCTGTCCAAGGGTATCGTCTCATTTTATCATTACCGACAACGGGGTGCAAGCCAATCCCCGGGCGCATAATAGGAAATTATCTCTAAAGTTTAGATCAGAGCCCTGAAATAACAAATAAACGCAAGGAATGGCCCACCGTAGTAGGCCATTCCTTGATAGCATCATTGAACTCACTGGGTCATCAATTACTTTTCGGGTTCCAGCAAGCCGTAGTCTCCGCCGCTTTTCCGCCGGTAAACCACGTTAATGGCGTGGGTGTCCATGTTGGTGAAAGCGTAGAAATTGTGGCCAACTAGGTTCATTTGCATAATCGCTTCTTCTACAGACATCGGCTTTGTGCCGAACCTTTTGTATCGAACAACCTCTTCGGAGTCATCCTCCAGATTCGCCGGTTGTAGCGTCTCGTGGTCTTTCAGCACTTTTGTACGCATGCGTTTGTTGATCCGGGTCCGGTACTTATCAATCTGGCGTTCCAGTTTTTCTACAACCATATCGATGGAGGCATACATATCTGTGCTTTCTTCCTCACCGCGGAGAATTATCCCATGAATGGGCGCAGTGACTTCAACACGATGACGACCTTCTTCTACCAGCAGGGTTACTTTAACATCCATAAACTCATCAGAGTATTTTTCCAATTTCCCTACCCTTTTTAAAACGTATTCTTTCAGGGCATCGGTGACTTCCATTTGTTTGCCGCGAACGCTGATGTTCATAGTAAAACCCCCTTATTATCTAAATACCTACACTATCTAATATTCCCGTTTATAATCAAAAATCCTTCCCCATTTTCTTTTCTGTTGAACTAAATTAACAAAAACCTCAATACAAAAAAAGAGAACTGTTGTAATTTTTCCAACACTTCCCTTTTTTATTCATGTCACAGAAACTATCTTAAGGTTGTGTATCCGGTGTTATCCAGCTACTAATAGTCCCCTTATCTTGCCTGTACGTTCGTGGCTTGCTCACCACGTGGACCTTGGCTGATATCAAATTCCACGCCTTGTCCTTCTTCGAGAGTGCGAAAACCATCACCGCTAATTGAAGAAAAATGCACAAAAATGTCTTGCCCATGATCTCCTTCAATAAAGCCATACCCTTTTTGTTTGCTAAACCACTTTACTTTACCCAGCACGAAAAATACCTCCTTGGTTCCTTCACAGCCTTCATTGATAACGAAAGCTGGTCTCTTAGGAAGGATGCCCAAAGCATAGTCAGCTTAAACCTAACAATAGATAATATTTTTGTCTAGGTAATAAAAAAATTTGACCATTTATTCATATCACAAGTACTTAAATTCTTACAGAATCTTGCTTAGGAAGGACTGGGTCCTTGGATTCCGAGGATTACCGAAAAGCTCTGCCGGTGATCCTTCCTCCATAATGACTCCCTCATCCATGAAGATCACCCGATCTCCTACTTCCCGAGCAAAGCCCATCTCATGGGTTACCACAACCATAGTCATACCTTCCCGAGCCAGATCCTTCATGACGGCTAAAACCTCACCGACCATCTCAGGATCAAGAGCAGAGGTCGGCTCATCAAAGAGCATGACTTTAGGATGCATAGCCAAGGCACGTGCAATTGCCACCCGTTGTTGCTGCCCACCCGAGAGTCGATCAGGATACTCATCCGCCTTATCTTCTAGTCCAACCTTTTTCAGTAGCTCTAAGGCAATTTCCCGGGCTTGATGTTTGTTAGTCTTCCGAACGATTTCCGGGGCCATGGCGACATTCTCTAAAGCAGTCTTATGAGGGAAGAGATTAAAGCGTTGGAATACCATTCCTACCTCACGGCGGATGGCGTTCACATTAGCTTCCGAATTCAGAGGAATCCCATCTATGCTAATTTCCCCTTGGGTCGTTTCTTCAAGCTTATTGAGGCAACGCAAAAAGGTGCTTTTCCCTGAGCCACTGGGACCAATCACGACCACAACTTCTTTTTCTTTTATATGGCAATCAATACCCCGCAGTACCTCCAGTTTGCCAAAATGCTTATGCAGATTTTTAACGGTTATCACTCTTACCGAACCTCCTCTCCGTATAGCTGACGAACCGCGATAAGATTAGCGTCATCACAAGATAGATTAAGGCCACTTCCATATAGATGACAAAGGGTTGGTAGGTTCGACTGACGATGAGTTTTCCGGTATACATGAGATCTTGAAGAGCAATAATGGACACTAAAGAAGAATCCTTTAACAGAGCTATAAACTCATTGCCTAGGGGAGGAATAACCCGTTTAAAGGCCTGTGGGAGAATAACATAGCGCATTGCTTGTGTTTGACCCATACCCAAAGAGCGAGCTGCTTCACCCTGGCCACGATCGATGGACTGGATGCCGGCCCGAAATATTTCGGCGATGTAAGCTCCGGAATTAAGTCCCATGGCCACAATCCCGGCGACAAATTGGTAATTATCAGGAATCTGGAAGCCCAAGAGCTGCGGGACAGCGAAATATACCATGAGGATCTGTACTAAGAGGGGCGTGCCTCTAAAAAAATCAATATAAGCAATCGCGAATCCACGCACGACCCGGCTGCCGGATAAACGCATCAGGGCCATAAACAGTCCAATGACGATACCCATGGCCACTGCCCCGGCTGTAAGTTCTAAAGTAATTACTGCCCCTTTCAGCAAGGGGTTGATACTCTCAATCATCAATTCCCAGCGGAGTTCCACACCCACATCCTCCTTTATTTACAAATCATAAATTCTGCTCAGATTTTTACCTGATAATTATACAGTCCTAAGCAAGCTTATTCAAGAACAAAACGCCCAGCATTGCTAGGCGTTTGCGTCATTCACCGGCTTTATATAATTCTTAAAACTTAGGTGCATCCTCATTAAACCACTTTTTATAGATCTCGTTATACTTCCCATTATCCATAAATTTCTTAAGCGTCGCATTGACTTGATCAGCTAATTCTTTATTGTCGAGCTTAAAGGCGATGCCGAAATATTCTTTAGGAAAGTTACTGGAGACGATTTCAATATCCATATTGGGATTTTGCTTTATGAAGTAGTAGAGGGTTGGGGTATCAGCAACAACTGCATCGGACCCGCCGATCATCATATCGTTAATCGCATCCCCGATGGTCTCAAATTTCTTCGGATCGATGCTTAATCCCTCAACAGCTTCCTGACCTGTTGTTCCTTGTTGTACCCCGACCTTTTTACCGATTAAATCCTGCTCAGATTTCACATCCGAGCCTTTCTTAACCGCAATAATTTGAGAGGATTCAAAATAGGGATCACTGAAAAGCACGGACTTGGAGCGGTCGTCAGTAATGGTCATTGCTGAAATCACTGCATCATAATTTCCTTGGCCGATAGCAGTCACTAACCCATCAAAGGATGAAGATTCGAATTTCACAGTGTATCCCATATCTTTGCCGATTTCGTTCATTAAGTCGATGTCAAAGCCTACAGGATTTTGTTTTTCATCCATAAATTCAAAGGGCGCATACTCAATAGCCGAACCGATCTTTAAAACCTTTTCTGTTCCAGCACCCGAAGCTGCCGGATCCTTGGCTGGAGCTTGGCTGCCTCCGCAACCTGTCAGAGCGAGCACGCCCATCATAAGGACAGCGATAACGCCATTACGTAAACTCTTTTTCATTTCTTTTCCCTCTTCCTTTTCTTCTTACTTTACTTTACTTATCCTCTAGGTAATTCATGCTACTTTTTTAAGTATATCTTGTCTCTTTGGCTAGTAAATATTATACATAAAGCAGTAAGTTTATGCAATGTATTTGCTTAATAACTTTGCATAACTTTAATTCTCCTGAGCATAAGAAAAAGCATTGGGTTCAATTCCCAATGCTTTGATATATTGCTCGGTTACTCTCTGATTAGCGACCTACACGTTGAGCTTGGTAGCAATCACGGCAGTAAACGGGGCGATCTGAAGTTGGTTGAAAAGGAACTTGAGTTTCAACGCCACATTCTGCACAAACAACAGTGTGCATTTCGCGTTGGCGAGCTTCTCCGCCATTGCGGCTTGCTTTACGAGCATTACGGCAATCTCTGCAACGTTGTGGTTCGTTTTCGAAACCTTTCTCTGCATAGAATTCTTGTTCACCAACGGTGAATACAAATGTGGTACCGCAATCTTTGCATACTAGATCTTTGTCTTGAAACGCCATGAAGAAAATCCCCTTACCTAAAAAATAGTAACAGACTCACGCCTATCCGACCCTATTATACCATCGAATCTGGAGACTGGGTAGTCCTTTTTTCTTAGGATTTCTCCATACCGGCAGCTAGAACAAGTCCATAAACTTCCTCGGCGCCGTTCTTCCTCAGCTCCTTCGCGCAGTGTTCTAAGGTTGCACCGGTGGTCGCCACATCATCAATCAGCCATATCCTTGCCCCTTGGATGCATTTTTGCTCAGGGGTCATACGAAAAACCCCTTCTAAGTTATGCAGCCGCTCTTGACGACTCAATCCGACTTGGGGCGTGGTGGCTCGAACTCTTTGAAGTCCCTCCCAGATGGGAATCTTCAGTTCCCAGTGCAGAAGCGAGGCAATTGCTGCCGCTTGGTTAAAACCTCGTTCCGCCAATCTTTCCCCATGCATCGGAACAGGTACCAAAACATCCGGTGGAGGCAAGTGATGGATGGCAAATTCCGCCAAGGGCTGACTTAGCCTTTTCAGGAGATAGGGCTGGGATTTAAATTTGACATCCTGAATCAACTCCCGCCAAGCCTCGGTATAATGTCCCCAAGCCACCACTTGGTTCAGTCCCTTGGGGCCCCTTCCTTGGGCGCAATCCTGGCATTCCTCAACATTCCCTTCGATGAGCTTTCCGCAATGCCCACAACGCCTGAGGCCGGGATAAAAGTAGGCAGACTCACAGGGACCACAAAAAACCTGACTTCCAGTGACTGGTGCATCGCAGAGAAGGCAGGTGGTTTGCTTTTCATAAAGCAAGGAGTGTGCAAGATCTTTTAGATGCTGCCAGAAGGAAAGGGCGTCGCGTGCCATGAGGCACCTCCTTTGCTTAATCGATTAATCCCTGGGCCAGAGCTAATTCATTTTGCTCCCTAATCCAAACCATCGCCTTTTCCATCCCAGGGGTTTTTCTCGTGGCAAGGAAGAGAGCACTGCCAGTCGGATTCTCTCGGGTTCTTCCCACCCGTCCCGCCATCTGCACGAGAGCTCTCTCATCAAACAGTTTATGATCTGCTTCTAACACCACAACCTGTGCATCAGGAAATGTTATTCCCCGCTCCAGAATGGAGGTACAGACAAAGACGTGATATTTCCTTCTCCTCAGTCCTTCAATCTTCTCTTGTCGTTGAGGGTCAGTGCTATAGCTTCCGGCAATGACCCACTCTGGGAATTCCCCCTGCAGCAGGTTAACCCATGCATTAACCCAGGATATTTTTGGGACGAAGATGAGAACTGGTCCGAGACGCACTAACTCTTTCAGCCACTGCCATACTTTCAGAATCGGATGATGACTAAACCTTTCCGGCGCCAACCCCTCGGAGACCTTCCGCCATTCAGGCATCGGGATAGCCCGACGGTGATGCCGAGCGGGTATGCGAATGAGTCCCATCTTTCCATCCCGTACCTTACCTAAACTTTCTGCGGTCGGAGTGGCGGTCAGATAGACAATCTTCCCCTCTGGTCGCAAGGCTTGCTGAATTCCCCATGCCAAAGCATCGTTGCCATAATAGGGGAAGGCATCCATCTCATCAAGATAGATTATATCAAAGGCCTGATAAAATCGGAGTATCTGATGAGTCGTGGCTAGGACCAAGGGAGACGAAGCAAAGTGCTCCGGACTGATCCCGGTCAAAACACTTATCTGCAGGTCCGGAAAATCCTCTTGCAAGCGAGGAGCTACATCATGGATCACATCCTGTCGGGGAGCCGCAAACAGGACTCTTCTTCCTTGCTCAAGTGCCCATGCGGTAGCTGGAAAACAGACCTCAGTTTTGCCTGCTCCGCAGGCTGCCCAGAGCAACATTTCCCGCCCAACAGCCTCACTTATCGAATCCTCTTGGACATACTTTAAAATCTCTTGGGAAGCCAGCTTTTGGGCCTCACTTAGCTCCCAACGTGGCGAGAAGACAATCTTATGCTGCTTAGGCCAATGTATATCCGGTAGACATGTACTTCGATAGAGAGCATGAAGAGAGCTAACTGCCCCTAATACAGTGCATTCTGTGCAGGTAGCGGTTGATCCATAAATGCTTGTCCATTCCTCTACCTTTGTCCCCCCGCAACGCTGGCATCTCCAACCTTGGTCATCCTTGATGACCGCGGGGACCCATTCCCCATATCCTTTGCTAATTTGTTCATGGCACAGGCATAAAACTTCAGAATAAGGAATACGACACTCCTTCCCCAACCGTTGAAGATCGGTTTTTGCTAGCAGTCTTCCTGTCATCCTCGCTTGAAAAGCATCTCGGCCTCTAGACCGAATTTTCCCCTCAGGATCAAATTGAAAACTCTCCAAATGCTCCCAGTGCCAAGCTTGGGAGATGCTTACCTTTTTCTGCAAAATTTTGATCAGCTCGCCCTTGAGCCCATCCCGATCTCTTTTTAGGACCTTTGTCTCTCCTTTTCTTCGCCTAAGCCAGAAAGACGTCAACTTCTCCGCTTTGTTTTTTTTGTTACTCATTTTATCGAGCAAGGATAAAGCAAAACCAAAGGGAAGACCAGGTAACAAGACCTCAGCCTTCTCCTGAAGGAAGCTCATCTCTCTGAGAGGAGTGATATGCAATTCCACTGATTCCGAAAGTAGAATATAGAACATCGCTAAATATCGCTCCTTGATCGTAACCTTATCCTTTGAAATACATGAGTCCTAGTTATTACACTATTCTTCTTCGCCCGTTGTTACCCTTCTTGCTTTTCCCATTAATTTTCCTACCAAACTTCCCTGTCGTTTTTACTTGCACCACTTATATATAAAATTTATTGTCTGAGTCGAGGAGTTAACATAAAACCCAATATTTCCTAATATGATTTCTTCTCTTTTCGGGTAATCTATCATCGTTCCGGTTTTAAAGGCTTGTCCCTTAAAAACAAAGGAGGAGTGTGAATTGTTGAAGAAATTCGCTGTAAGTTTACTCACCTTAGCCTTCCTCTCTTTAGGTGCTGGTAGTGCTTTTGGAGCAACAGCTGCTGCACCTGATCCTGCCAAATTGGCAGAACTCAAAGCTCTCCACCAACAGATGGTTGAGCTCAAGGTGCAAATGCTCGACAAACAAGTCGAAGCAGGAATTCTTGAAAAAGAAAAGGCTGCTGAAATCAAGGCTAAAATCGAGCATCACCAAAAAAAGGTTGAAGAGGATCTGGCTAATGGAAAGTATGACTTTGGGAAAAGGCATCATAAAGATGGTGTTAAAAAATCCGAAGGCGATCAAAAAACATCCGACACAAAATCTTCTTCAAGTACGCGCTGACTTTGCTAGGCACCCGCTTTTAACTGGAACCCTGATCCCCCAACATGAGTTGGGGGATTCCTGTATTTTGAGCTTTTATTAATTCAAAGCTATAATTATGTGCCTCTATAGGTCGGTAGCATCTAATTCAGATGAGGCTTTGACTCCTGTAGTCGCCATGTAAAGCTGGAAAACGCTTGCTTTAAACATTGAATATGGCGTAGCTCTTCCGCGGTGAGTTGATTCTCTTGTCCAGATAACTCAATCTCGCAATGGATGGGAATCCCCATTTCTCGCTCCATATCCCTAATAAAATATCTCAAGGAAAAGGCAAATCGTTCCTGCTGATCGATAGATTCTTGATTGATGAATTTCACAATGATTTGGGATTTATAGCAGCTTCTCTTCCAATCTATAATTTTTTTCTCTGTCGTAGCCGGCATCGTCCATTCCCAATAATCAGCGAGTAGCCAAAGCAACGCCACTATGGCTCCCAGTGCTGTAAGTTGTATATTCATCTTTCTTTCTCTCCCTCCTACCCTAGCCTATGCAAGAATTGTAGAAGGGTAATTTGTCTCAAGATAGGCATTCAGTACCGCACGAACGTTCCCCTCTGAAAGAAGTCTCGCTCAAAGCAGGGATATGAAGTATTAGGAAAGAATTCTTATAGTGCAAACAAAATGCATTGATCACCGAACAAATCCAGTTCAATACGCACAAAAAACCAGGGCGAGCAACGCTCCCCCTGGCTTTTGAATGGTCTATACGATTCAAATTCGTCTTAGTTTTCTAATTTTGGACCTACCGCAAATTTCAAGGTACCCTCAGCTACTACATCATTTCCCACATAAGCTTTGCCCTGAGCAACGCCAATACCGCGTTTGAGCTTAAGCAGTTCAACTTCCAAACGAAGTTGGTCTCCTGGGATGACTTGTTTGCGGAACCGCACGTCCTCAAGTCCGGCAAAAAGCGCCACATGTCCTGCGTATTCCGGCAGCTTTAGTAGAATGACGGCTCCCACCTGGGCCAAGGCTTCCATAATCAGCACACCAGGCATCACGGGATAACCCGGAAAATGCCCTTGGAAAAAGGGCTCATTGCCGGAAACATTTTTTAATCCCACACCGCGTTTTCCTTCCTCTAATTCGAGAATGCGATCAACCAGTAAAAAAGGATAACGATGAGGAATGATTTTTTGAATTTCTTGACTTTCTAACATATAGAGGGCCTCCCATCCCATGGTTTTTAGTACCTAGTCACAATTTCATGTACACTTAGTATAACCGAGTTTGGCGAAGAAGGGAAGAACCGCATTGGCTACCTACAAAGTATTACAATTAATTGGCGGTGGAGAAATCGGGGGTGCCGAGCAGCATGTTCTAACCCTGCTACAGGGTCTTCACTCGGCCTCTTTATCCCTGACTTCAGGCTGTTTAGTCGCCGGACCTTTTGCCAAGCTTACTGAGGAGCGTGGAATTCCCACTCTACTCTTTCCCATGAGACATGCTCTGGATCTATCCCCTTTGCCCAAGCTAATAGAGGTGATACGCCGAGAAGAGTTTTCGCTTCTCCACACTCATGGCTCCCGGGCCAATCTTCTTGGCAGATTGGCCGGCTGGCGCTTAAAGATTCCTGTGATCAGCACAGTCCATAGCTCCCTTCGACAAGATTATCTTTCCCCGCAGGCTGCCCGCTTAGCCCTAACCTTAGATCGTCTAACCCTGCCCCTGACTTCTGGAATTATCACGGTTTCCGAGGCTTTAGCTCAAGAGGTTGCTGCACGTGGAGGGCAAAAGATTCGCACCATCTACAACGGAATCCAGCTCCTACCTCAGCTTGATTCTCTCGAGGAAAGGGATAATTTACGTCAGTGTTTTCGCCAAATATGGAAAATCCCTAACGGTGCCCTAGTACTCGGCTGTGTCGCTCGCCTGCACCCAACGAAAGGCTTAAGCACGCTCCTTGAGGCAGCGCAAATCCTCCGGAGCCAATTCCCCTTAATCCATATTCTTATCATCGGTGACGGACCCCTTCACTCAGAACTCCAAAAACAAGCAAAATCTCTTGATCTAACACTTACCCTGGCGGGATATCTACCTGATGCTTACCAAGCCCTTCCCGCTATGGATCTTTTTGTTCTTCCCTCCCTTAGCGAAGGCATGGGTCTAGTGCTCCTGGAAGCCATGCAAGCCCGTTTACCTATTGTTGCTACAGCTGTAGGAGGCATACCCGAAGTCATCCGCCACAAACAGGATGGGTTGCTGGTCCCTCCCGGGCAACCGAAGGATCTCGCCGAATCCTGTGCTGAGCTACTTCAAAAACCCGACCTTGCTGCCTCGTGTATAGCTTCCGGGGCAAAGCGCTGGCAGGATTTCAGCGTCCAGATGATGCTCAGACAAACTCAGAACTTTTATGGAGAAGTGTTGATGATTTAAGCTCATGACGTTAACTATATAAACTAAAAGCAGATGCTCTTCTCAGGAATCGTTCACGGAACTATCCCTAGGAGAGCATCTGCTTTTAGCTTAGCATCTATCACTATTTCTGATATGTAAAATCTAAAATCGTGCGGAAATTCCAGCTATCCTTGTCTTGATGAATACTCTTACTATTCTCATTGCGAACTGACCATGGATAACGGTCGTTATCCTTCTCATCATGCTTTGACCGCTCATCGGCTTTACCCGTATTCTTGTCATTTCCGCTCCTGTTATCCCTAGTGTCTGAATTAGCCTTATTGCTATTGGACTTCTCAGAGTTATCATTTTTCTTAGAATTCTTCGTGGTGTCGCGTTCCGGCGAGTTTGCCCGGTTGTCGATGCCTCGGGAATTACTTCTGCCTTCATCCTTGCTGTTGTCTTTATCCGAATCCTTAGTCCTGTCCTTTGCGTTGTTAGTGTTATTCATTTCTTGGTTTCTTTCTTCCTTAGAGTCATCCTTTTGTGCATCTTTGCTGTTTGGGTTGCTTCTATTCGTGTGATCTGAAAAGTAATTATTGCTTTCGATTATATGATTATCCTTACGCAATTGCTCTTGAATCTCAGGGGTGTCTAATAGGCGTTCTCGCTGACCTTTTTCTTTGACTGTCTGCGAATCTACTGTGATACCAACTTTCTGAGCGGTATCAACTAAGGCATACTCCCCTAAAGACAGCCCTTTCTCTTGAGCCTGTTGTTTTTGTTCTGAGGTCAATTCATAGACCGCTACTGCCGGTTTAAGCCCCTGCTCCTCAACTGCTTCTTGGACTTTTCTGGTTACTTCTTCCGTATTGATGGTTTCAGCGAGTAATTTCTTCTTCGTATCCACAGCCGAATATCCTATCACAATCCAGCTTTGCTCTTCAGTCAAATATTGGAGTGCCGCTGATTTCTGAATGATTTCATCCAGCGCCTCTTCCCAGGCTTTCCCTTCGAGGGAAAGCCCCAGCATCAGTTGCTCTGCTTCGGAATTCAAAGATTCCAGTTCCAAAACCTCTCCCTTTTGATCCAGAGTAAGCTGAAGGCTGGGATTAATATCGAGGGATATCATAGCAACCGCCGTTCTCGGTTGAAAAACACTCCACCCGAAGATGCTCATAAAGGTCAAGATAAAGACAGCAGCTATACTGGCTCCAATCCGCCAGATAGGCATCTTGTATTGAGTGGGAAGCTGAATTTCTTCTCCGATCTCGACATTCCCTTTATACTTGAGTGTTTTAAACGCTCCATCACCGGTTAGGACCGTGATCTTCTGGTTATTCTTTTCTAAAACAACGCCCTTATTTTGGCTCATCCTTCAGCCCTCCTTTCATCAGGGAGTACATATTCTCTTAAATAGATATAGTCATGTTGATTCGCGATTAATAAGGCCACAGCGAGGATATATTTTCTACCCCGTTCCAGCACTTTAGGATGGACTTGAGTCTTAATATTCAAGGCTTGCATGGGCAGTTTTCCCGTCTTCTCCACTTGAGCCCATAATTCTGAGGATAAAGCAAGGGTTCGAGCCACTCTGAGCAGGGTTTCTCGACTATCGCGGTGCTTCGGACATACTTCAGCTAGGACTTGAAAGGATAGTCCATAGCGTTTAAGGGCTAAAGAGAACTCTTGAATCTCGGCTGCTCGCTCTTGATTTTGCTGACGCTCCTGAAATTCATGGATCCCCACATGGATTTCTACGGCCTGACCTACTTCATCTTGATCCAACGATAAAGCGTCCCGCAAACGCTGTTTCCGATAATAATCTATAAGCCGGCGCTTCATCAGGAGCCGAGCGTAGGCTAAAAAAGGAACGCTGCGTTCTTCCTCAAAATGGTCAATAGCTTCGTTAAAGGCGATTAAAGCCTCGGATAATTCTTCATCTCTACCCCATTCTAAGGTACGGTGGCAGGTCTGGATGGAAACATGACGAATAAAAGGCTGAGATTCCTGTAAAAAGTCCTCTCTGGCCTGTGGGTCGAGTGTAATCTTCTCCCAGGACCATTTGAATTCCCATTCAGGCATTTTCCAACCTCCTATCCTTAAATACGTAAATACGATTTTCTTTTGGGTCGGTGTCGAATCTTTTTTTATTTTAACGTGTTTTTCTGGTTCTCGCTTGTTCTTTATTGGATCGAATAACCTTCCAAGCAAAACGGGGAAGTACGAGTTGACGCTTAATTCTCGAGGGCTGTCTAATTAAGCGATAAAGCCACTCCAGATGAATATTTTGAATCCATTGGGGAGCTCTTTTATTGATTCCGGCCAAGGCATCGAAGCTACCGCCCACACCGATGCTTACTGTATTTAAATCCAAATGGGAAAACATCCAGAATTCCTGACGAGGGGCGCCTAAGCCAACAAACAAAAGGTCTGGCTTAAAATTGCGAATCTGCTCGACCAGGCTCGGCTCTTCCTCGCGGCTAAAATAACCGTGGGCAGCTTGCCACTGGAAGCCCGGGTGTTTCTCAGCAGCCTTCTGGGCTGCACGCTCAGCTACACCGGGTTGACTCCCCAAAAAGAAAATTCGCCATTGCTTTTCTGCTGCTACAGGCAAAAGGGCTTCAACCAGATCGATACCGGTAACCCTTTCCACCACAGGATAACCTAAGTGCTTGGCTGCCCACACGACACCCACCCCATCCGGGGTAACGATCTGAGCAGAATTAATGAGCTGCTTCAGCCGGGCGTCCTTTCCGGCCCCATAGATAAGTTCCGGATTCGCCGTCACCACTTGGATGGCTTGATGGTTGTTCACTGCTTCTTGTAGTTTAAGAAGGGTTTCTGACATGGTTTCCTTGTCAACTTTTATACCCAATATATCTGCTCTCATCCAACAAACCTCCCCTAAGACGAAAAGTTTCACAATTATCATCGTTAATAACGGGAAAAATAAAAGCCGAGGCTTAGCTTCTCCCGGTCTCAACCGGATCCGCCCCTTTCCTCGGCTTATTTATGTTTGTCCCTGATAACCAACTGCTTATGTATTATAGTCCTTAAAAGCTATGTTCGAGTACCTTACCTGTTCCTAAAGCCACGCATGAAATAGGATCATCAGCCAAAGTCACCGGCAGCCCTGTTTCACGTGAAATTCGGGTATCAAAACCATAAATGAGGGATCCTCCACCGGTCATGACAATCCCTTTATTCAAAATGTCTGCAGAAAGCTCAGGGGGTGTGCGCTCCAATACTTCCTTAACAGCCCCAACAATCGCTTCAACATTCTCTTCGAGGGCGAGATAACACTCTCGAGAATTCACATTTATCGTCTTAGGAAGACCTGTGACCAAATCTCTGCCCCGGACATCGATTTCAGCATGATCAGGACGACCTTCGGGAATAGCAGAACCGACGGCTATCTTTACTTCTTCCGCTGTCCGCTCCCCAATCATCAAGTTATACTCACGTCGAATATGACGAATAATGGCTTCGTCGAATTTATCGCCGCCGACCCGCAGACTGCGTTTGGTAACAATTCCTTCAAGGGAAAGGACCGCCACATCTGAAGTTCCACCGCCAATATCCACAATCATATTACCCGTAGGTCCGGAAATATCCAATCCAGCACCTAAAGCAGCTGCGTAGGGTTCTTCAATCACCTTGACCTGTTTGGCACCAGCTTGATAAGCCGCTTGCTTAACAGCCCGTTCTTCAACCTCAGTTACCCCAGAGGGAATGCATACGACCACCCGGGTTTTGAATAAAGGCCAACGACGCGCTCCGGCCTTTTCTAAAAAATATTTGAGCATCAGCTCGGTGGTCTGATAATCGGCGATAACTCCATCACGCATGGGGCGAACAGCAACAATGTTTCCTGGGGTTCTTCCCAGCATCATCCGTGCATCTTCCCCAACAGCGATTCGCTTGTTGGTATTCTTATCTATAGCAACAACCGAAGGTTCATGGAGAACGATTCCCTTGCCTTTAACAAAAACTAAAACACTGGCTGTACCTAAATCAATTCCTAAGTCAATACCGAACATTGGTTGTGGTACCCCTTTCTTACTCTTCTGGCTTGTCCATCCGGGAAAACTTCCAAACTCATCTTACTCGCTTTTCATGGTTGACTATTACTTTTGCCGCCTAAGGTAACCTTATCTACGCAAAAGTACAATCTCCCCTGCGGGAGATTATACATAATATACCACAATCTTTTATTCGATGAAAATACACTAATTCCTCTATTATTTTTATATATATACTTTAATCTAAACTATCTTTTGAGCCTTATTTATCTTAGGGTACCCTATCACTGAAATAATAACCTTTAACCTTTAATTCTCTTGATATTTCTTCCGAGTGGCTTCCCCACCACGAATATGACGCTCTGCTTTATTGCTCTCCAGAATTTGTTTTACCTCCATGGCCAACTTTTCATTGATGAGGGGTAGTCGCTCTGTGACATCCTTGTGGACAGTCGATTTAGAGACTCCGAAAATGTCAGCTGTTTGTCGTACCGTGGCGCTCGATTCCATTATGTAATTCCCGATATCGAGTACACGTTTGCGGATATATTCTTGCACCCAGAAGCCCTCCTTTTTGCAACGAAATTTTATACATTTATATGCACTTAAAACCAAAAAAGACATCCTCAATGGACGTCAGCGATTGGTAAATGATGTATAACAATGAAAACATACACTTTTAATAACAAAAAAATGTATGAGACTTTTTGAATAACGAATACTAAGGCTATATCCAAATGCTCATTGTTTTAAAGGAGGTTCTCACGTGGCAAGAAAAATGAAAACGATGGATGCTAATCAAGCCGCAGCCGAAGCGTCCTATGCTTTGACCGAGGTGGCGACCATCTTCCCTATTACACCATCCTCACCGATGGCTGAAGCAGTCGATGAATGGTCGGCCCACAATCTGAAGAACATTTTTGATCAACCAGTTAAAGTAGTGGAAATGCAATCCGAGGCAGGCGCCGCGGCAGCAGTTCATGGTTCCCTCCAAGCTGGAGCACTGACCACAACCTACACCGCTTCGCAAGGTTTACTCCTGATGATTCCCGAAATGTACAAGATGGTTGGAAATTTAGTCCCCGCTGTTTTCCATGTGAGTGCCCGGGGTTTAGCTACTCATGCTTTGTCCATCTTTGGTGACCACTCTGATATTAATGCCTGCCGCCAAACAGGCTTTGCAATGCTTTGTTCCAACGATGTTCAAGAAGCCATGGATCTGGGTTACATAGCTCATCTCGCAGCCATTAAGTCGCGAATTCCTCAACTGCACTTCTTTGATGGGTTCAGAACGTCCCATGAAGTGCAAAAAATTGAAATTACCCCTTATGAAGAAATCGCCAAACTCGTGGATTATGAGAAAATTCAACAATTCCGTGATAACGCTCTAAACCCTAATCATCCTGTCTTAAGGGGCACCGCACAAAACCCCGATATTTACTTTCAAGGACGTGAAGTTGCCAACCCCTTCTATGAGGCAGTTCCGGATATTATCGAAGATTACTTCAAAGAGTTTAAAAAAATTAGCGGGCGGGAATACCATCCCTTCCAATACTATGGAGACCCCAATGCTGAAAACATCATCGTGGCTATGGGTTCGGTATGTAACACGATTGAAGAGACCATTGACTTCCTCGCTCAAAGGGGAGAGAAGCTGGGGCTGATCAAAGTTCATCTCTATCGTCCCTTCTGCTCAAAATATTTCTTTGACGTTCTACCCCAATCCGTCAAAAAGATTGCCGTCCTGGATAGAACAAAGGAACCTGGCTCCACCGGAGAACCCCTTTACCTGGATATACTCCAAGTATTTAGTAAAGAAGAAAAACAACCCCTTATTGTGGGTGGCCGCTATGGTCTTGGATCGAAGGATACGACACCCTCGCAGATTTTGGCCGTCTATAAAAACCTTAACCAGAGCCAACCCAAAAACCGCTTCACCATCGGTATCGTCGATGATGTCAGCAACACTTCTCTCCCTGAAGAAGAAATTATTGACGCTTCTCCTGAAGGTACCATTCGCTGCAAATTCTGGGGACTAGGCTCTGATGGCACGGTAGGGGCCAATAAGAGTGCCATCAAGATTATCGGGGATAACACCAATCTTAATGTTCAAGGTTATTTCGAATATGACAGCAAAAAGTCGGGTGGAACGACCATATCCCACTTGCGTTTCGGTAAGCAACCTATTAAGTCCTCATACTTAGTTTTTGATGCGGACTATATTGCTTGTCACAATAAGTCCTTCATCTATAACTACGATATCTTAAAGGGTCTGAAGAAGGGCGGCACCTTTGTCTTGAATTGCCCATGGACCAAGGAGGAAGTGGAAGATCACCTCCCTGCGGCACTTAAACGCTATATGGCTAAAAACGAGATTAACTTCTATTTAATCGACGCCATCGCTATCGCCCGAGGGATCGGGTTAGGCGGCCGGATTAATATGGTCATGCAGGCAGCCTTCTTTAAGCTGGCGAAGGTCATACCCATTGATGATGCTATTCGCTACTTAAAAGATTCTATTAATAAGGTCTATGGCAAAAAAGGTGCCAATATTGTCAAAATGAATGAGCAGGCCGTGGATCAGGGCATTGAATCCCTCATTGAGGTAAAGGTTCCTGCCGCTTGGGCCGACATTCCTGATGAGAACATGCCTGTGAAAGAAGAATCCGACTTTGTCAAAAACATCCAACGTCCTATGGAACGTCATGCAGGAGATGATCTCCCCACCAGCGCCTTTGTCGGTATGGAAGACGGAACCTTCCCCTTGGGCACGACTAAATACGAAAAGCGCGGAATTGCCGTGGTCGTTCCGGAATGGCAAATCGATAAATGTATTCAGTGTAATCAATGCTCCTATGTCTGCCCTCATGCCACCATCCGCCCCTTCCTGCTGGACGAAGCAGAGTGTGGGAAAGCACCCGACACCTTCAAAACTAAGAAGCCCAATTCGAAAAAGCTGGAGGGCTATCATTACCGAATTCAGGTTTCTCCTTTGGATTGCACCGGCTGCGGAAACTGTGCCGATATCTGTCCTGCCCCAGGAAAAGCTCTCGTCATGGAGCCTGCCGATCACGAAATCGAGATGGAGGCCGAAAACTGGGAATTTGCCATGACGGTCACCGAGAAACGAGACCTTCTCGATGTAAAAACCCTGATCGGCAGCCAGTTCGCACGACCCCTTCTGGAATTTAACGGAGCTTGCCCGGGCTGTGGTGAAACACCTTATGCGCGCCTGATTACCCAGCTTTATGGGGATCGCATGATTATCGCCAATGCCACCGGCTGTTCCTCCATTTGGGGAGGTAGTGCACCTTCTGTACCCTATACCACCAATGCCGAAGGTAAGGGTCCGGCGTGGATGAATCCTCTCTTTGAAGACAATGCTGAATTTGGGTATGGGATTTATCTAGGCTCCAAACAAATCCGCGAAAAAGTTGCACAACTCATGAGTCAATGCCTAGAAGGTACTATTAGTTCCGAGCTGAAGGAAGCCTTCCAAGACTGGTTAGATAACTTCAATGATGGTGAAGGATCCAAGAAAGCTAGCGCTCGTGTTCTCGAGACGCTCCAAAAAGAGAAAATCTCCGCTAATCCTCTCCTTCAAGAAATCATGGCCAAAAAGGATTACCTAGTCAAGCCTTCGGTTTGGATTTTCGGTGGCGACGGGTTTGCCTATGATATTGGCTACAATGGTTTAGACCATGTCCTGGCCAGCGGCGATGACATAAATATTTTCATCTTCGATACTGAAGTCTACTCGAATACCGGCGGTCAGTCCTCCAAAGCAACCCAAACCGCAGCCATCGCCAAGTTTGCCGCCGGTGGTAAGAAAGTCCGCAAGAAGGACTTAGGTCTAATCTCCACCACCTATGGTTATATCTATGTCGCTCAAGTTGCTATGGGCTCTAACATGAATCATACCCTCAAGGCCATTACTGAGGCTGAAAGCTATAAAGGACCTTCCATCATCATCGCCTACGCCTCCTGCATCAACCACGGTATCAAGACGGGTATGGGTACAAGCATGGCGGAAATGAAGAAGGCCGTTGATGCGGGATACTGGCACTTGTGGCGTCACGATCCTCGCCTGAAGGATCAAGGAAAAAATCCCTTTACGCTGGATTCTAAGGAGCCCAAAGACTCCTTCCAAGACTTTATCAAGGGCGAAATTCGTTATTCTTCCCTGAAAACGGTCTTCCCCGAAATTGCCGACGAGATGTTCCAAGCCGCCGAGGAGCATGCGCAGGATAAATATAAGACCCTCAAACGCATGGCAGAACAACAGTATTGATCGGTGCAAACATAAGAATTAAGGAGGTTTCTGAAATGACTGAGAAAAGCAGCTCTAATCAACCCAAAGAAAAATTTATGGCCAATCCCATCGAGCGCCATGATACTGCTGCTTGGCGAGCTGATATCAAAGAGCTTAAAGCAGAATCTAAGGTCGCTATCCCCACGGAGGATTCTGTGGATGAAGCGAAAGATTGGGTAGATACCAATTCCTTGTCTTAGGCTTAGGTGACCCATTCCAATTAAACTCCATCTCGTCGAACGCACCTCTAGTTGTGGCACACCAAAAAGAGCGGGAATTTAAGCTTTCCCGCTCTTCCTCTATGTATTGAGATAATAATTAAATTTAATTCTGATTTTATAATTTACTCTATTACCTTTCGGGAACCTGAACAAGATCCCCCTGCCAAACCTCAAAGTGAAGATGAGTCTGTTCAATATCCCCAAAAATGTCCGGGTAATAGCCAATTTGCCCAATGACTTGATCGACTTCCACCCATTCCCCTTCCTTCACACGTAAGTTTTTTAAACCACCGTAGATTACGCTCCAATCCCCTCCGCAATCTACCTCGACTTTAATCCCTAGAAAGGGGTCCGGCCCCGCATAGATTACTCTGCCTTCATGTTTAACCCGAATTACAGCCCCCTCAGCTTGTGCATAATCCGTTCCCGGATGAAAGAGCATAGTCTCCATTTTGTTAGAATAATATTCTCCGGCAACCCGCAGAGGTTTCCCTTGAACAGGACTGGGGAAATCGCTCACCGTCTTGACAGGATCTTGGAGGATAGTTGGGCTTAGTGCCACTTCTTCACCCTTAAGCCAAGCTTGCGTTCCCAGTAAAGTAGCCCCTATCATCAGCACCATGATTATGATTCTCCAGATCGTCATACTCACATCACCTCTTGGATTATCTTTACCCAAAGAGCGAAGAGTTAGACCATAATATGTAAATTTAACTAAGGCTTAAAAAGCTATAACTTTATCAAATAAGTACGATAACAAAATCAAATATATCTTATTTTGTTAGCATATGTTATCTATTTAACTTGAACATCTTGTTACAATCTATGTGAAAGTGAGTATTTGCTTAATGCCGTAGGAGAGATATTGACTGCAGACAATATCCCACTCCCTAACAACGTACGAAAATGAAAGGGTGAAAAATATGCTTAAGAACAATCCAGGTGTTGAAGGTAAAAAAAGTTCACTCAATATAGCAACCGTTCACAGCATTATTGGTATTGCCTTCATGGTATTATTTCCTCTCCTTGATCCGATTGGTCCTATCACCGAAATCGGCATGCATGTTTTAGCAATATTTGTAGGCATGGTCTATCTCTGGTCCACAGTGAATAGCATTTGGCCAAGTCTTTTGGGGCTTTTCCTCCTTGCTATGAGTGGCTTTGACACTATAAAAAACGTCGCCCTCGGTGCCTTCGGTAATGAGGTCGTTGTGCTGGTCATGATCTCCATGGTCCTCTTCGCTGCTGTAGAATATGCAGGCTGTACTCAATACTTAGCTCGCTGGTTCTTAACACGAAAAGTGATCAACGGAAAGCCTTATACCTTTCTAAGCGTTTTCTTTTTAGCCTCTTTCTTTCTTGCCGGCTTAACCAGCCCATTAGCAAGTTTGCTGATTCTTTGGCCCATTGCTGTCGAGTTCCTCCATGAGTTTAAGGTTGACAAGAAACATCCAGCCTACGCCTTTACCATTTTCGGAGTTTATTTATCTGCCACCTTCGCACAACCTATGTTTCCCTTTAAGGGAGCTGCCCTAGCCATTACCGGCACCTTTCAAAAGATTTCCGGCTTTCAAGTAAACTATGTGTCCTATGTTTCTTACAACATTCTTATGTCGCTGGCAATGCTTGTCGTGCTCATGTTGGTAGCCAAGTTTGTCTTTAGAATTGATTTATCTAATTTTAAAAACGTCAATATCGAACAGTTTAAGAAAAATCCTCTCCCCCCTATGAATACACAGCAAAAGCTCTTTCTGGGTTCAATCGTTGCCTATATTATTTTGCTGATGGCTCCTAGTGTTCTGCCCAAGGCTTGGGCTTTCACCGCCATACTGAACAAAATGGGAACTTTGGGCGTAACCTTCATCTGCGTCATCGTTCTAATGGTCATTCAAATTGCCGGAAAACCGGCCCTCCCCTACAAGGAAGTTGCTGCTAAAAGCCTGTCTTGGGATATTTACTTCTTAGTTGCTGCAGCAATGTACGGTGCTGATGCCGTTTCCAATGATAAAACTGGGATCAAAACTTGGCTGATTGAGATCCTCCAACCCCTCCTCGGGGACAAGCCTGAACTCGTCTTTGTTGGCTTGCTCTTACTTTTCGTTCTTATTACAACGAACTTTGCCAACAACGCGGGGATGGCCATTATCTTACTTCCTATCCTGTTGGCCTTTGCCGATCAGTATCCTGGCCTAAACGTCGTGGCTGCTGCAATGACCATTACCATGACCGCCTTCTTTGCCATCCTCACGCCGGCCGCCTCACCTTACGCAGGTATGATGCATGCCCGCAAGGATCTCATTGAGTTTAAACATATCTTGAAATTCGGTTTCCCCATCTGTATTGCTGGGTGGGTCATTTATACCTTCGTTGGTTATCAAATTGCAAAACTGCTCTTCTAAGCTAGACTCAAGGTAATCCTTATCCAATAAATTATTATTCCAATCAAACTATCTAAACAAAAAAGGAGTGTTGTTTTATGGGTCAACCCTTTGTTCATCCAACCGGAGTCACCGTCTATAATCCTGAGAAATGCTTTAATGGCTACACTATTTTGAATGCTGCAGGCTTAGGCTGTGTCATCATTGACATGAATGGTAATGTGGTCCGGGTCTTCAAGGACCTCATGGGTTTCCCTAATAAATTGCTCCCCGGTGGTTACGTTATGGGAAGCCGCGGCCGCCGAAACGGGAAATTTGGCTATCAAGACCAAATCGACCTGATTCAAGTCGACTGGAATGGTAAAGTGGTTTGGGAATTCAATAAGAAAGAGTATATCGAAGACGAAGGGGAAAAGCCTCAATGGATGGCTCGCCAGCACCATGATTATCAAAGAGAAGGCAACACGGTCGGTTACTATGTGCCGGGAATGGAGTGCAAGACCGATCGTGGTAACACTTTAATTCTTTGTCATGAAAACTGCTACAACAAGCGGATCTCCGATAAAAATCTCCTCGATGATGTCATCATTGAAGTGGACTGGGAAGGGAATATTGTCTGGGAATGGCATGCCGTTGATCATTTTAATGAATATGGCTTTGATGCTGTTGCCAAATTAGCCCTCTACAAAAATCCGAACATGCATGAAGCAGGGGGCGGCATGGGCGACTGGATGCACATCAACTCCATGAGCGTTCTCGGTCCTAACAAATGGTATGACAAGGGGGATGAGCGTTTCCATCCCGATAACATTATTTGGGACGCTCGGGAATCCAATATCTGCGCGATTATCTCAAAGGAGACCGGTAAGGTCGTTTGGAAAATGGGTCCTGATTTTGCTGATGATCCGCAGCTAAGGAAAATCGGCCAAATCATCGGCCAGCATCATGTGCATATGGTTCCTCAGGGACTACCCGGGGCCGGCAATATCCTTATTTTTGATAACGGCGGTTGGTCCGGTTATGGTGCACCCAGCAATATCTCAAAAGACGGGACCAAAGTAAATATCGCTGACCGTTCGCGAGTGCTAGAATTAAACCCTGTCACCATGAAAGTCGTCTGGCAAATTACTGGCAGTGAACTCATGAATTATGGTTCGCCCATCATTAACGATTATCGTTTCTATAGCCCCTTGACCAGTGCCGCTCAACGGCTCCCCAACGGAAACACCTTAGTCACCGAAGGGGTAGAAGGTCGCTTGTTCGAGGTTACACGGATGAAAGAAGTGGTCTGGGAATTCCTTTCTCCCTTTACAGAAAATCCGGCAGTCATCTATTATCGCGCTTATCGTTATCCTTACAGCTATATCCCACAGCTTCCTGAACCCAAAGAGACCGCAATACCTATGCTGGATATTCGTAAATTTCGCGTTCTTGGTGCAGCTGATTGTGAAGTGCAAAATGTTGTCGGTGTTGACGGTACAACCGGTTATCCCAAGGTTCATCAAGCCTGCGTTGCTGCCGGAGATCAGGACCTTTCCTTGAATGATGACGATGATGATGATGGTTTCACAAAATTCTAATCTTAAAGGAGGTATATCCATGAGTGTAAAGTACAAAGAGTTTGAGCACATTCTTACTACCCAGCATCGAGCAGAACAGGAATTTTTAGCCGAGTATAAGGCAGGGAGCTATTCCTTGCAAAAGCCTTATGTCAAATTGAATCCCTATCTAATCGCTCCCTTGACTGCCTTGGTTATGTTTAAAACAGAGCAGCCTACCACTGTAACCGTTGCCGTTCAGGGCAAGGAAGAGGCCGAAACGATTCGCTTTGAATTCCCTGAGGCTAAAGAGCATATCATCCCTGTCTATGGTCTTTACGGAGACTATGAAAATATAGTCGAGCTTATTCTCAGTAATGGGGGGGGAAACACCCTCAAAATCAAAACTGATGCACTCCCTGACAAAGTAAAGCAGCCTACCTTATTCTCCACCACCCAAGAGTACTTCCAAAGCAATATGATGTTTGTCAGCCCTACTACACCGGCTATGACCGCCGCCTACGACTATCGCGGCGAAGTCCGTTGGTATTCAACTACTAACTTTGCCTTCGACCTGAAACGCGTGAAAAACGGTCGCCTTCTCATCGGCACTGATCGCCTCATGTTACCCCCTTATCATACGAGCGGTCTTTATGAGATGGGTATGATTGGCAAGATATACAAGGAATATCGTTTACCCGGCGGCTATCATCACGACCAATTCGAAATGGAAGATGGGAATCTTCTTGTCTTAACTCAAGATCCTCCCCGCGGAACTGTCGAGGACATGTGTGTCCTGATCGATCGCACCACCGGGCAAATCATTAAGAGATGGGATTATCAGCAAATTCTCCCTCAATTCCCTGTGGGTGGATCGGGCAGCCAGGATAAGCATGACTGGTTCCATAATAATGCTGTCTGGTATGATAAAAAAACCAACTCCTTAACTCTCTCCGGTCGCCACCAAGATGCTGTGATTAATATTGACTATGAAACCAGCAAACTCAATTGGATTATTGGCGACCCTGAAGGCTGGCCACAGGATATGGTCGATAAATACTTCTTCAAGCCTGTAGGTGATCTTAGCAAATTTGACTGGCAATATGAGCAACATGCTTGCGTAGTCCTACCTGATGGAGATATCATGTGCTTCGATAATGGCCATTGGAGAGCAAAGACAAAAGAAAAATATGTTCCTGCCAAAGATAACTTCTCGCGCGGCGTTCGTTACCGAATCGATACAGAAAAAATGGAAATTGAGCAAGTCTGGCAATTTGGTAAGGAACGAGGAGAAGACTTCTTTTCCACTTACATCTGTAATGTTGAGTACTATGGAGAAGGTCATTATCTCGTGCACTCTGGCGGTATCGGTAAATTTAAAGGAGAAACCTGCGACACCCCACCCTCCCGATATGTGGGTGATGACATACAGTATTGTGAACTTAACTCAGTCACTGTAGAGATTAAGGATGACGTGATCATGTTCGAAATGCAGCTTCCCGCCAATTACTACCGAGCTGAAAAGCTGCAGCTCTATTGCCCTGAAGATACTTTAACTTTTGGCAAAGGTCAACTCCTAGGCACCTTAGGTGTCACGGAAAAATTCTTAACCCTACCTCCCACGGAAGCCGGTGGCCTGATCCCTGCGGAAAATGGTGCGAAAATCGGCCTCGAAGCAGATCGCATTATTTTCAAAGCAAGATTTGAAAAAGGTCAAATGGTCCTCTTCCAGCTGGAAGGCAAAGAAACTTACAGTTATTTTGTTCCCACCACCAAGCGTCCCTTCTTGGCTATGTGTGTGGGCACCTTCTTAGAGTCCGATGATCGGGCGGTTGAATTCCCTATTAGTCGTGAAGGTTTGACTGGTGATTTCAAGGTTTCCATTATTATTGATGAAAAGAAATACGAAACTGGAGTCACCCTTCAACTCTAAATCCACAAAAACTACCTAATGTGAATCTTAAATGTATAGCGGCAGTAGGCTATGATAAACGCATAATCTTGTTTATTATAGCCTACTGTACTGAAATCCTTTGTTCCTAACAAAAACCACTCATTCTATAGAGAGTAAAGCCATCGTGCTTTACCATATATAATTATTGCAGAGGAGGCAATTGCCATGATGCACTATGATGTTGCCATCATTGGGGCCGGTCCGGCAGGTATGACCGCCGCTATTTACGCAGCCAGAGCAAACCTTAGCGTCTTGCTACTGGATAAGTTGGCGCCGGGAGGGCAAGTCATCAATACCTATGAAATTCAAAACTACACCGGGATGGGCACCATTGAAGGCGCGGACTTAGCGATTAAGATGTTTGAGCATACCCAAGAATTAGGCATCCCCTTTGATTATTGCACGGTCGATGCTATTCAAACCGAAGGTTCACTGAAGAAGCTGATCTGTCAAGAGGGTAGCGTCCATTATGCGAAGGCCGTCATCCTTGCTACAGGTACCAAACCTAGAATGCTGGGAGTTCCCGGCGAATTAGATTTTGCCGGTTCCAAAATCAGTTGGTGTGCCATTTGCGATGGGGCGAAATACCGAGATAAAGAGGTCATGGTCATCGGCGGCGGCAACTCGGCAGTGGAAGAGTCCCTGTTCTTGGCTGGTATTACAAAGAAACTAACCATTGTGACGATGTTGAATCTGACAGCTGATCCCAGCGCTTGCGCTAAATTGCGTCAGCTGCCCAATGTTGAAATATATGAATACTACGACATCAAAGACTTCTTTACTCAAGAGGGCCAATTGGGACTTCACGCCATTTCCTCAAAAACTGGCGAAGCTCTCACAGTCCTGGCCGATGGGGCCTTCGAGTATATTGGCTTACAACCTACTACAGAGGCTTTTAAAAGTCTGGACATCCTTAACGAGTATGGTTATATCGAAACCGATGCTTGGATGGCCACAAAGTTTGCGGGGATTTACGGAGCTGGGGATGTCATCAGTAAACATCTCCGTCAGGTCATCACGGCCTGCAATGATGGAGCTATCGCAGCTCAAGCTGTCGCGAAATATATCGAAAATTTGAAGTAAAGGGAGTAATAAAAATGGCTGTTACGGTTAGAGAGTCCAGTGGTAATGAATTAGATGAAATCCTCACGAAGAAGATCGGTAAAGTCTTAGTTGATTTTTATTCATCCACTTGTGGACCGTGCAAGATGCTAGGTTACGTGCTCAATGATGTGGCAAAAGATGTAAATGATGTGGAAATCCTCAAATTAGATTTCGACCAGAATAAAGAAACCGTTGCAAAATTTGGCGTGGAAGGCTATCCTACCATCATCCTTTTTGAACAAGGTGAAGAAGTTCAACGTTTAGCAGGATTACAGCAGAAACCTGTGATTATTAAATTGATTACCGATTAGTAGCAGATAGATAATTGATAAAAGATAAAAAGCAATGTCCCTAATCGATCGGGCATTGCTTTTTTGGCGTTTTCCCAACTATTCGTCGTAATGAGGTAAAAATGTTAATATTCACATGGTATAATGAGATATCGTGCTTAACTCTTGCACATACTGCTTGAAGGGATTCCCTCTGAATTTGAAACTTCGAAGGAGGGTTTTGGGATGAATCTTAAGGATATATCTATGAAGACCTATTGTGAATTTAAGAAGGGCGAACACATCATTCATCAGCAAGAAAAGATTGATTATGTCTACATCATAACTTCTGGGATCTGCTATCGCACGCATATTTCCGAAACAGGTGCCGAGATTTTGTATGGAATAAAAAGGGCTAATACTGGCTTAGAATCAGTGATTGGCATTTTAGTCTTATTTAACGGGGGTATCAGTACATCTAATTTTGTAGCCCATACCAAATGCTGCTGTTATAAAGTTCCTTATGAAACATTTTATCAGTATGTGATAAGCCAACAAGATCTATGTGTAGAGATGCTTCATTTAGCTATGAAGGAATATCGCGCAGTTACTGAACGATTTCATGCCCAAAGTCATAAAAATAACTTCGGGCTGCTATGTAAGCTTCTGCTCGATCATTCCAGCATCGTTGATGGCAAACGTAGTGTTGAAGTCGATTATAATAACAAACTACTTAGTGAATATCTTGGGATCCACCAAGTTACTGTTTCAAAAATGTTAAAATTCTTAAAAGAAGATGGCGTGATCAAGAAAGAAACGAATGGCATCGTTATTCTTGACGAAAGTAAGTTGAGTCGCTATGTCAACGAAGATAAAACAATGTACTGGTAGTAAGTGATTAAGCAGGGGGTCGGGTGAAAATAATCTTTCACGCGACCCCTTTTGCTATGTTTTAGTGTATGTCTATTGAGCTCACTGTTCAAAGGCAAGCTAAAAACTATCAGCTGTGGAAAACGTTACTATAGCATCTCAATCACGGTTGCCATAGATGGCCCGCCACCTACACATAAGGAGGCAACCCCATATTTTCCTTCACGTCTTTTCAGTTCACTAAGCATAGATACGATAATACGAACACCTGTGCATCCCACAGGATGACCTAAGGCAATTCCCGAGCCATTGGCATTTACTTTATCCATATCTAGTTTCAGTTCTCTATTCACCGCGAGGAATTGGGCGGCGAACGCTTCATTAATTTCGAAATAATCGATATCACTAAGTTCAAGGTTGGCATACATCAAGGCCTTAGGAATAGCATAGGCTGGGCCAATTCCCATAATTTCTGGAGCTACACCATAGGAGGCCGTTGATAAAATCTTGGCAATCGGTTTAACTCCGAGTTCTTTTGCTTTGCTAACTGTCATTAAGACTAAAGCTGCAGCACCATCATTCAACCCCGAAGCATTACCCGCTGTGACTGTTCCGTCTTTCTTAAATGCCGGCTTCAGTTTTCCTAAGCTTTCCATAGATATATCGGCACGAGGATGCTCATCGACCTCAACGACCTTTGTACCTTTGCGAGTGGTTATTTCCACAGGTACGATTTCATCTCTGAAATACCCATTTTGAATAGCGGCGACGGCCCGTGTATGACTGAGGTAGGCCAGTTGATCCTGTTCCTCACGGGTGATGTTATATTTTTCCGCGAGGTTTTCCGCTGTAACACCCATATGGTACCCCGTCATAGCATCGACTAAGGCGTCGTAAGTGAGATGATCTTCTAAGTTAGTAGGTCCTAATTTTGTACCTTGACGTGAGTTTAACAGCATATGGGGAGCGCGGGACATGTTTTCAATCCCTACCGCCACGCTGACACTGGATTTACCCAAATACATTTGTTGGGTAGCAATTTCTATAGCTCTCATAGCTGAACCACACTGTTGATCCACTGTAGTAGCCGCAGCTTCAAGGGCGATACCAACCTCAAGTTGTATCTGTCTTGCCGGATTTCCTTTCACCCCCGCTTTGTAGACCATTCCTCCGACGACATCTTCCACAAGTTTGGGATCCACTCCAGCCTTTTCTAGTGCACCTCTTACTACGATTGTCCCAAGTTCAACAGCTGGAACATCCTTTAATGATCCTTGGAAATCTCCAATGGGTGTCCTAGCGGCACCTACAATAACAACATCTTCCATGGACTCACTCACTCCTCTCCATAGTATTATAATTCAAAATATTCAATCTTTCTAGTAAGCTAATAATGTTTTGGATACGAAAATAACAAAGAAAGGTCCTTCCCCTTCGGGAAAGACCTTTCTATATTTCATTTTGGATTCTTAGAGCTACTTTTAAGGAAGTTTCAACTTAGCAAGAGCATCCGCTAAGGCTGTATTCACCGGAACGGCCTCCTTTTGCTTTTGCAAGAACTGATTGACTTCCTTTTTGTTGTAAGAACCCTTGCCCTCTTGCTCTTTGCGCTTATTGAAGGCGGAGAGTTTCTCACGGTAGCCACAGCCACAAGTAAACAGCTTGTTTTCCCCTTCTCCCCGTAGCTCCATCTTCTTATGACATTGGGGGCATCTGGCATTTGACTGCACCGAGAGACCTTGGCGATAGCCGCACTCCCTGTCCTGGCAGACAAGCATTTCGCCGCGCTTGCCCTTAACTTGCAAAAGGAACTTACCACACTCCGGACATTTGGCCCTCGTCATATTGTCATGGCGGAAGGTTTGGCTACTTCCTACCACCTGACCGACAAGCTGAGTAGCATAGCTTTTGATCCCTTGGATAAAGCGCTGTTGGTCTTCACGTCCTTTACTGATCTCATGGAGTTGTTGTTCCCATTTGGCTGTTAATTCAGGTGATTTTAGCTCGGCGGGAACCAATCCAACGAGCTGGATTCCTTTGGAGGTAGGGGTAATTTCTTTGCCGTTGCGCTCCATATAGAAGGAATTAAAGAGTTTTTCAATAATATCTGCGCGGGTTGCGGGGGTACCCAAGCCACTGGTTTTCTCCAGGGTCTCTCGTAGTTTTGCGTCTTCAAGTCGTTGACCAGGATGCTCCATGGCTGATAGCAGAGTGGCCTCTGTATAGCGCTTGGGGGGCTTCGTTTTACCTGAGGCTGATTTTATAGAAAGCAACTCAATCTCTTGATTTGCTTTTAGATCTGGCAAACTTTGCTCTTGATCCTCCTGATCACCTTCCTCATCAATAGAGTCATTCCCCTCATAGACCATTCGCCACCCCTTACTCTTCATGATTTTTCCTTTGGCGGTAAAAACCTCTCCTTGGATATCCACTTTGATCGTGGTTTGTTCATACTCAAAGGCCGGGGATAGAACCGCAATAAAGCGGCGAACGATTAAGTCATAAATTCTGGCTTCCTCCTGGCTAAGCTTGCCTAAGAACACAGCTTGCTCAGTGGGAATAATCGCATGATGATCCGTAACCTTCGAATTGTCAACCAATCGCTTGGTGGTCACGATCTTTGTTCGCAGAACTCGACGAGTCAATTCAGAATAGGGACCCACAGCGATAGATTTGAGTCGTTCGGGGAGAGTGGCGACTATATCGTCTGTCAAGTAACGCGAATCCGTTCTAGGGTAGGTAACTAATTTATGCTGTTCATAGAGTTGCTGCATAATCGAGGAAGTTCTCTTAGCCGAATATCCATATTTTCGATTAGCATCTCTTTGCAATTCAGTTAGGTCATAGGCCTGGGGGGGCAGATCCTTCTTGGCTTCTTTCTTAATCTCTGTAAGGCGTCCTTGCTTTCCTGTCAACCTTTGCAAGAGCTTCTCCACTTTCTGCTCATCAAAGATCCTGCTTTGCCCATTGCTTTTATCTTGCCAACGTAGGAAATAACCCTGCCCTTGGGCATGGATGGTCCAGTAGTCCTTAGGAACAAATTTCTGAATTTCTTTTTCTCGCTCGACAACGAGCGCTAAAGTGGGGGTTTGTACTCTTCCTGCAGAGAGCTGGGCATTGTACTTGCAAGTTAGGGCTCGTGTCACATTTAAGCCCACATACCAATCTGCTTGAGCTCGGCACTCTGCTGCCGCATATAGAGACTCATAGGCCTTACCTGGTTTGAGGTTATTAAAGCCTTCTTTGATAGCCTTATCTGTCTGTGAAGAAATCCATAACCGCTTGATAGGCTTTCTCCAACCCGCCTTTTGAATAATCCAGCGAGCTACCAGCTCACCCTCACGCCCTGCGTCCGTGGCTATAATAAGTTCCTCCACATCAGGCTGCCGTAAAAGTTGTTTCACTGCTGAATATTGTTTTGACGTCTCTTTGATGACGACTAATTCCATTTGTTTCGGTAGCATGGGCAGGTCTTCTAGCCGCCAGGTTTTATATTGATCCCCATAGGCTTCTGGTTCAGCAAGAGTTACTAAGTGACCCAAGGCCCAGGTTACAATATATCTAGAGCCGATGAAGCATCCATTGCCTTTCTGATTGCAGCCTAATAACTTCGCAATATCACGACCTACGGAGGGTTTTTCAGTCAAGACCAAACTTTTTCCCATTGTTTCTCTCCTATATCCGTTTTCATTGACACTTATGCAAGTACGATTCAGTATATCTTAGTATAACACAGTCCTTCTGAGAACAAGCATTAATAGATCACCATAACCGCGTCTGCCTATGGTGTAAGAAAAGAAAACACCATGACAAAATGTCATGGTGTCGGACTACCTTTCTTTAGATAAAGTGACTTGGTCCCGGGATAAAAGTGTTGAAGAATTTCTTCATAGGATTTGCCTGCTTTCGCGAGATCGTTGGCACCGTACTGAGACATACCTACTGCATGCCCGTTGCCATAGGTCGTGATCTTAAGCTCCTGGGACGTTAGCTGGATCTCTATATCTGTTGAAGCTAAGCCGAGGAGGGGGCGCAACTGAGCTCCGGTGTAGTTTTTTCCCAGAACCCGTACGACTTTGGCTCTCCCCGCTCCCGTTTCGCTTAATATAACAAAATCCGCATCTGCAAATGCTTTGGCCTTCCCGGTAACGCCTAGCTTTTGAGAGAGGCTACTCGGGGTAAAGGAATAACTTTTCACGAAGCGATTCGGGTTTTGCTCTCCCGCAGGTATGTTTTGTAGATAAGGTCTTGAGGAACTCCAAACATCCTCTGCTCGCTCAGTAGGCTTGCGACCGGAACTACTATGAAAAAAGGCATCAATATATTGTCCATTAGCGACCAGCACTTGATTCTTCGTGCTGGTAACCGCTCCTTTAATTTTACCATGGTAACGCCAAAAGGACAGCCACTTCCATTTCTCTTTCATCTGGCTTTCCGATATCCACGCTTGTGTGTTGACAGTGGTGTCTACATCATAAGTTTCACCATTGCTCGTTTGCTGGGTGATGCGTTTCGCTGCATAGGTTCGTGCCGCAACAGCCTGAGCTTTAAGGGCTTCTTCCTCAAACTCCGCGGGCATTTCGGCGGCAACTACACCGATCAAATACTCCTCCAGACTCTGGTTTGCCACTTCACCATCCGGCATGAGAACCCTTACTGTGAACTCCTCATTATCTAAATCTCCCTGTTGGTGCCAGCGGAGGACCGTCCAAGGAAATAGGATGACGATGATGACCACTAGAACCAGTATCCTGAACCATTCTTTACGCACAAAAGTCCCTCCTCCTCACCTAGGCCAAGCCTATGCTTAACACTATGCTGAGGGAAGGGACAATATGTTACTCTGCTATTCTAGTATTTCTTCTATTCTATTTCTCTCCGGACTTGGGCACCGATTCCACTCAATTTCTCTACAATATACTCGTACCCGCGGTCAATATGATGGACTCCTTGAATCTCAGTTTCCCCATCAGCTGTTAAAGCCGCCAGTATCAAAGCAGCCCCAGCCCGTAAGTCTGTGGCAGTTACCGGGGCTGCATTGAGACGCTGGATACCTTGAATAATCGCACTACGGCCTTCGATTTTAATATCAGAGCCCATGCGTTTAAGCTCATCCACATGCATAAAGCGGTTCTCAAAGACGGTCTCCGTGATGACCCCTGTGCCATTAGCTCGGGTTAAGAAGGCCGAAAATGGCGCTTGCAAATCCGTAGGGAAACCAGGATGAACTTGAGTCTTCACATCCACGGCATTATAGACTCCTTCACCAACCACACGTATTCCATCATCTACAACGCGGAAGTACACCCCTGCTTCTTCCATTTTCGCTAAAAGGGGTTTGAGGTGGTCGGCTATGACATTTTGAACAAAAATATCTCCACCGGCAGCGGCGGCCATCAAAAGATAACTGCCTGCTTCAATACGGTCGGGTATAACGGTATGGGTGGCACCATGGAATTCGCGAACGCCTTCGATGCGAATCACATTGGTTCCGGCTCCCCGAACCTTACCGCCCATCTGATTTAAAAAGTTAGCTAAGTCAATGATTTCTGGCTCTTGAGCTGCATTTTCAATATAAGTCATCCCTTGAGCTCCAGCAGCAGCCATCATAATATTCTCGGTAGCTCCCACGCTAGGGAAATCCAGGTAAATCCGAGCTCCTTTTAAGACAGGAGCACTTACATCCAAATAACCATGATCCATTCGGACCTCAGCGCCTAAAGCCTCGAGGCCCTTAAGATGCCAGTTAATCGGTCGAGAGCCGATCGCGCACCCCCCCGGGTGGGAAATCCGTACTCTGCCCGTTCTTGCAAGGACTGGTCCCATGGTTACGATGGAAGCTCTCATGCGGGATACAAGATCATGAGGCGCTTCGATACTTGTGATCTCTGGTGTTTCTATGTAAAGCCGCGAACCCTCTCGCCTTACTGAAGCTCCCAATGTTCCAATAACCTGACACATGACATCTACATCCAATAGGTGTGGAGCGTCGTCTATGCGTATAGGCTCAGGAGACAGCAAGCTGGCAGCAATAATTGGCAATACTGCGTTTTTTGCTCCGCTCACGGTAATCTTTCCTTCCAAAGACCTACCGCCAGCCACGATAATTTTGTTCAAAGTGTCTAGGCACCCCCAATTACATATCACTGCCTTCACATGGCAATATACTCATATATTCTATCCGACTTGCTTATATTCTCTTCGAATCGCCTAATTTCCTGCTAAAACACCCGGTTTAGCCAATTTTAAAATTCTTCCAGTAAAACCGGTAGAGCTAGGGCCGTTCTTCCCTTGCCCCCATGTGTTTGGCTGATGATTTGAATATTCACCCGATCATCACCTGCTAGGACCTGGGAAAAAAGTGATTCTTGCCACCCCGTAACGGAAATGGTTCGTTCAGAAAGGGAAAACTGGCGAGGAAGGATATTCTGCTTGAGGGCGTAGTGGGCAATATCTATTCCTTCCGGAATCCTTTCATCGAGATAAGCGATTCCTCCCACTTCTCTGACTTCCTGCTCGAGGTCCTGGTACCAAGCGAAAATCTCAGGCTCCTCCTCAGTAACTATGGTCCTATAACCGGCAAGAGAGTAGGGTAATCCTGCTATACCCGCTGAATTAGACTCCATCCACGCCCAACCTGTTTGTGTCAAATCCTGCTTGAATCTCCGATCCGGCTTTCCCTGTTCAAACCAGAGGACAACACGCACTTCAGCTTTTCGGGCCTCTACTAGACCTGAATTTAAAAGCAATGGATTGCTGATCTGGCTCTCCAAGCGACTGTAAAATTCTCTCTCACCCACTTCTTGAGAAAAAAACCAAATCTGAAACATAGTATAGCATAAAAAGATAACTCCTAATACTACGATTCTATTCCTATGCTTTTTGGGGGTCTCCATATTCTTCCTCACACCTTTTCTTTAACTAGCAGAGTATAACTCCATTCCTCAGCTCTACCTTCTAGTTTTGCCAAAGCCTAGCCAAGATAACGGTCTTTTGTAAGGAAATTAATTTAAAATACAGAAAGAGGCTATCTCGAAGCTATGAGTAAACTGGGTATACTCTGGCTTAGAGACAACCTCCTCTTCATATTTACAATTATAGCAACTTAATCCTGGGCTGCATGAATCCGGGCTACAGCTCGTAAAAGCGCCAGTTCAGCACGTCTGGAGTCGATTCCATCCGTTCTGTGAGCGAGACGTGTTTCCGCTCTTTCTTTGGCTGCTATGGCCCGCTCAAGATCAATTTTGTCTCCAGGCTCCGCTGTATCCGCTAAAACCGTTACTTTATTATCTGATACTTCAACGAATCCACCGGAGGTGGCTATTTTCTCTACTTTGCTATTGACTGTGTAGCGAATGACCCCGATCCCTAAGGCGGTAATCAAGGGTGCGTGATTAGGCAAAATTCCAACTTCACCGGTTTCCCCGGGTAAAACCACAAATTCTGCTTCTTCCTTAAGCACATTGCCTTCCGGGGAAACGACACGGAGTGTAAACGTCCCTGCCATAATTATGCCCCCAATGCTTTGGCTTTTTCAATGGCTTCCTCGATGGTCCCCACCATATGGAAGGCCGCCTCAGGCAAATCGTCATGCTTTCCTTCCACAATCTCCTTAAAGCCACGGACGGTTTCTTTAACCGGCACATATTTTCCAGGCGAGCCGGTAAATACTTCAGCCACGTGGAAGGGTTGCGAAAGGAAGCGCTCAATTCGACGAGCACGAGCCACGACGAGCTTTTCATCTTCAGAGAGCTCGTCCATACCCAAAATAGCGATAATATCCTGAAGTTCTTTATACTTCTGAAGAATCTGTTGGACGTTCCGTGCCACTTGATAATGCTCTTCGCCGAGAATTTGGGGAGAAAGAATCCGCGAGTTGGAATCCAAGGGGTCAACCGCCGGATAGATCCCCTTCTCCGAGATAGCCCGGTTAAGAACCGTTGTAGCATCTAAGTGAGCAAAGGCTGTAGCCGGAGCCGGGTCAGTCAAGTCATCCGCAGGCACGTAGATAGCCTGAACGGAGGTGATAGATCCATTCCGTGTGGAGGTAATTCGCTCTTGCAGGGCACCCATTTCTGTAGCCAAAGTAGGCTGGTAGCCTACTGCGGAAGGCATCCGGCCGAGAAGAGCGGAAACCTCTGAACCTGCTTGAGTAAAGCGGAAAATGTTATCAATAAAAAGAAGAACGTCTTGATGTTGAACATCACGGAAATATTCCGCCATAGTCAATCCACTCAGTCCAACCCGTAAACGGGCACCGGGGGGCTCATTCATCTGACCAAATACCATGGCCATTTTGTCAATAACCCCAGACTCTCTCATTTCATTCCAAAGATCGTTTCCTTCACGGGTCCGTTCTCCTACACCAGCAAAAACAGAAAGACCACCATGCTCCATGGCGATGTTATTGATAAGCTCTTGAATTAGGACGGTTTTACCTACTCCCGCACCACCAAAGAGTCCTACTTTACCCCCCTTAGAGTAAGGAGCGAGTAGGTCAATAACTTTAATTCCTGTTTCCAACATCACTGTGGAAGGGTCTTGATCTACGAAAGATGGTGCCGGACGATGGATGGGATAGGTCGTATCGGTATGAACTTCAGGTCCATTATCGATAGCAACGCCGAGCACGTTGAAAATCCGACCTAAAGTCGCGGGGCCGACAGGTACAGTAATAGGGGCACCCGTATCGAGCGCTTGCATCCCCCGTTGCATACCATCCGTTGAGGACATGGCAACGCAGCGCACTGTATTATTACCCAAGTGTTGAGCGACCTCAAGGGTGAGATCGATTTTTTTCTCGGGAACTGTGACCGTAATGGCACTATAAATCTCTGGCAGTGCTTCGGAAGCAAACTCAACGTCGACTACCGCTCCCATGATTTGCACGATTTTGCCGATATTCACAGGCGAGAAACCTCCTTTTTATGTTTTGGCCATGGTTTATTCGAGAGCGCTTGCGCCCCCGACAATTTCGGAAATTTCCGTAGTAATCGCCGCTTGGCGAGCACGATTCATCTGCAAGGTCAGCCGCTCGATCAAATCCTTAGCATTATCCGTTGCAGAGCCCATGGCGGTCATTTTTGCTCCCATCTCACTGGCTTTGCCTTCAAGGATAGTACGGAATACTTGCGTTTCTATATATTTAGGTAGAAGCGTCGTTAGAATCTCCTCCGGAGAGGGTTCGAAAATATATTCCTTATGGGATTCTTCCTTTGGGCTTTCTATGGGAAGAAGCTTGATTTTAGTAGGACGTTGGGAAATCGCACTTAAAAACTCGTTATAAACGATATAGACTTCATCCAACTCACCATTGACATAGAGGCTGATGACTTCTCGAGCAATTTCCTTAGCCTTTCCATAGGATGGGTTATCGCTGAGCCCTACGAACTCGGCAATGGTCTCAACCTTACCACGTCGGTAGAAATCTCGCCCTTTACGTCCGATGATGACGAGTCTTACCTCGCGGGACTCTTCGGCTATGATACCATTCATCATCCGTATTAGGTTCGCATTATACCCACCGCAGAGGCCTCGATCAGATGTGATAACGATATAGCCCACACGTTGCACAGGTCGTTCTTCTAAGAGGGGATGGGTTACATCCGCATGATCCTGGGCAAGTCGTGCTAAAACCTCTTGCAATTGACGGGCATAAGGACGGGCAGCGATGACCTTTTCCTGAGCTTTACGTAATTTAGATGCAGCCACCATTTTCATAGCCTTCGTAATCTGCTGCATGTTCCGTACGCTTCGAATTCTGCGTCGTATATCACGTACATTTGCCACCTAGTTTCACCTACCCCCTTAATTATCCGTTCAGCAAAACATGGACTGAACCATGTAACTATGCCAAGAAATCTTGCTTAACTTCGTTGATCGCCTTTTCAATCTCTGCGTTCAACTCATCATTTAGCGCCTTTTCCGTGCGGATTCTCGTCAGGAGATCAGCTTGCGAGGTGCGCAAATAGCGCAGATAGGCTTCTTCAAATTCTTTAATCTTATCGACTGGAATCTCATCAATGAAGCCTTTTACGGCTGCATAGAGAACAACAACCTGCTCCTCAACCAACATAGGCTCATATTGCTTTTGCTTAAGGATTTCCATCATCCGTTCACCACGATTGAGGCGCATTTGGGTGATTTTATCCAAGTCAGAGCCAAACTGGGCAAAGGCAGCCAACTCACGATACTGAGCCAGATCCAAACGCAGCTGTCCTGCGACTTGTTTCATAGCCTTAATCTGAGCGGAGCCACCTACCCGGGATACGGAAATCCCCACGTTTATTGCTGGACGGAAGCCAGCATTGAATAGATCCGTTTCCAGGAAGATTTGTCCGTCAGTAATGGAAATAACATTGGTAGGAATATACGCCGAAACGTCGCCCGCCTGGGTCTCAATAATCGGCAGTGCGGTCATTGAACCGCTGCCGAGATCTTCTGAGAGTTTGGCAGACCGTTCCAAAAGACGGGAATGGAGATAGAAGACGTCACCGGGATAGGCTTCACGGCCTGGGGGACGTTTCAAAAGCAAGGACAATTCACGATAGGCAGCCGCTTGTTTGCTAAGATCATCATAGATGATTAAGACATGCTTACCATTGTACATAAATTCTTCACCCATGGCGCAACCTGAGTAGGGTGCAATGTAAAGCATGGGTGCAGGTTCAGATGCAGTTGCCGAGACTACAATACTGTAATCCATCGCTCCATGATCCTCGAGGGTCTTTACGACTCCCGCAACCGTCGAAGCCTTTTGTCCCACAGCCACATAGATACATATAACATCCTTGCCCTTTTGATTGATGATGGTATCCACTGCAACTGCAGTTTTTCCGGTTTGACGGTCACCAATGATGAGCTCCCGTTGGCCACGGCCAATAGGAACGATCGCATCAATGGATTTTAGTCCCGTTTGGAGAGGTTCATGAACGGATTTCCGATACACGACCCCCGGGGCATTGTTTTCAATCGGACGGAATTTATCGGCTTTAATTTCACCTTTTCCGTCGATGGGCTGACCTAAAGAATTGACGACCCGTCCGATTAAGGCTTCCCCTACGGGAACTTCAACAATCCGACCTGTCCGTTTGACTTGGTCTCCTTCTCTGATCGCCGTAAATTTACCTAGGATAATGCAGCCAATGTTATCTTCTTCAAGATTCATGGCCATCCCGTAGATACCACCAGGAAACTCCAAAAGCTCCCCAGACATGGCCATTTCCAGGCCATGAACCCGGGCAATTCCGTCCCCTACTTGGATAACGGTACCTACATCCACGACTTCTACTGCACTATCATAACGCTCAATCTGTTGTTTGATGATTGAACTAATTTCTTCTGGACGTAAATTCATCTTCGTCTATTCACCCCTATTTTCTGAGGTTCTCTCGACCCTTTTCATGCGTGGCTGAGGCTTTGGCGAATCCGCTGAAGCTTAAAGGCCACGGTTCCATCCATCACACGGTCCCCGATTTTAATCATCACGCCGCCGATTAGTTCTGGGCGTACTTCCTTAACCATCCGTACATTTTTCCCAGTGATGCGGGCCAGTTCCTTCTGCAGTCGCTGTTCTTGGATATCATTCAGCGGAACGGCACTCGTCACTTTCGCCTCCACAACATTACGTGCTCCATCGGCAAGTCGGGTAAATTCCTGGGCAATGTCCGGAAGATAATTCTGCCTTCTCCGGTCAATCAGCAAGTTCAAGAAATTTCCCACAGTGACGCTTAATTCGCCAGCGAAAATCTTCCTCATCAGGTCTTTCTTTACGGAAAGAGAAATGTGCGGATGGTAAAGGACGTGGGCTACCTCAGCATTCTGTTCGAATAATTGTGTTAGCTCCTGAAGTTCAGCCTCAATCGCGTCCAAGTTGCCCTGAAGGGCGATTTCAAATAAGGCTTGGGCATACCGATGAGCTATCGCTCCCTTTAACATGGCAATTCCCCTACTTCTTGAATAAATTGCTCAATCATATCTTCCTGGCCTCTGACATCCAGGTTTTTGCGAATGATCTTCTCGGCAACGGCCACGGATAAGTTAGCAACTTGAGCTTGAACCTGAGCAATTGCCCGGTCACGTTCCCGTTCGATATCCACTAAAGCTGATTGTTTAATTTTTTCGGCTTCGTCATGAGCACCGGCCAGAATCTCGGAAGCTCGTACTTCGCTCATTTTTGTGGCCTTCGCAATAACTTCCTGAGCTTCGTGACGCGCTTTGCGCATTTCTTCTTGATATTCGCGCTTTATCTGTTCAGCCTGCAGGCGTTCTTTTTCTGCATTGGCAAGGTTAGCCTCAATCAGATTGCGGCGTTCCTCCATCATATTGATAAGGGGATTCCAAGCGAATCTTCTGAGAATATAGACCAAGAGCAGGAAAGATAAGACCTGGGCTACTAATGTAAGATCAATGTGTATGGGATTCATTTTTACCCCCCTCTCAAGTCTTGTCCATCGAATGATTTTTTCAAGGGGGAACGCATTGTTCCCCCTTGCTTGATGGGCCGGGACTTAAGATCTAGCCCATGTATACCAGACTATTTTGTGAACATGAGAAGTAAGGCAAGTACCCAAGTCAGGAGAGGCAACGCCTCGACTAGACCGACACCGATAAACATCGTAGATTGCAGAGCCCCTTTAGCTTCGGGCTGACGTGCAATACCTTCTACAGTTTTTGTGATAATACTACCATTACCAAGTGAAGCTCCGAGGGCTGCTAATCCAGCAGCAATCCCTGCACCAAGTGCAGCAGCAGCAGATACGTCCACAGAGTTTCCTCCTTTCTTATTTCCCCGTATAATTATTAAGTATTATTCCTCAGTGTGTATTAACGCACTGAAAATAAGCATGTGCTTTCCCTTGCCTAGCAAAGGTGTACCTTCTAATCCTCGGCGACCGCTTGGGCAACATAAGCAGTGGTCAGAACCGTGAAGACGAAGGATTGAATCGCTCCGATAAATACGCTGAAAGCAAGCCAGATTGCATCGGGTAAAACCCCGCCTAAGACCCAAATTCCAGGTAGCATCAGAATGACTGAAATGAGGACCTCCCCAGCATAGATATTCCCGAAAAGACGGAAAGCCAGGGTCATGGGCTTGGACAATAAGTCAACCACATGAATAATTGAGAACACAGGATGAGGCTCTACAAAGTGATGGAAATAATGAGTTCCTTTGTGCTTAATACCCATATAAATAACCAAAATCATGGTCATAATGGCTAAAGCTAACGTCGTATTGATGTCGGCAGTCGGTGACATTAAAGCCGCCCCATCGAAAATGTGATTAAGCTGAGCAAACTCTACGTTATGTAGAAGACCAAACGTAAAGTTTGGAATTAAGCCAAACATATTGGAGAAAAAGACAAACAAAATTAAGGTAACCAGATAACCGAGAAGGGGTTTCCCCTTTTCATAGTCCATATTATCCGATATGAGTTTACGAACGAAATCGATAATCCATTCCAATATATTTTGCATTTTCCCCGGTTTGCCGCTGGTCAAGTGGCGAACTCCTGAAAGTACAAAAACCAAGATGATTGCCATTACAATCCAGGTCATGACTAGGGTCTTTGCGTGAAGTGTAAATCCCCCAATCTCCCATAATACAGTTTCATGCATTGTTCAATATTTCACCCCTTTCCATATTTCGTTATTTGCTTCAAGCTTGTGATGAGGGAGACTACAAGGCCTAAGGGAATCCCTAAAGCCAAAGGAAACAGCCAGTCCGGTTGAAACCGACCTACTGCAACAACCGCTAAAGTAACCATGCCTAAACGTGCAAAAAAACTCCGACGCATCCGATTTACTGCGACGAAAACCTCGTCGTCTACGCTGCGCAGAGTATCCCTATGTAACAATAACGTGTACAGAAATCCAAACCCATAGCCAAGGATTGCGCCAAAAAGGTTCGCATTACCAGTCACTGCAATTCCCATAAGAATAAAAGAGGTACCTACCAGCAGGAGAAGAAAATTACTCTTTGTCATCCATAACGCCAAACTTTCTCAGTGTAACAACCAAATAGCACCCTCCTAAAACCAAGCCCAAGATCATCAATAAGAGTGAAAGCCAAGGCTCAGTTCCCAGACGTTGATCTAAAAAACGTCCTAGGAAAAACCCCCCGCCGACGAGTCCGGCAAGGGTCGTCGCAATACTCGTCCCGAAAGCCATTGCCCTGAGTACAGTCCTGCGCGATTCTCCCATCTTTGTTTCCCTTCTAAAGATAATTGGTCTAAAAAGTGTTTTGAATATTTTTTATCTATTCAATATAATAACAACATTTACCTTTTATAGCAACAAAGCTTTAATAATTTCCTAGTGCAAATTTCTGACATTTTTAAGCTATATTAAGAATACTATAATGAATCCCTCATTCTTACAAGCATTTTCTAAGAAAGAAATTTTACCATGGCCGCGACGATTCGTTCCGAGGCTTGGCCATCTCCATAAGGATTAGTGGCATGAGCCATATCCTGATATACTTCTTTGTCCGATAAAAGGCGGTTAAGTTTCTCAAAAACCTTTTCATAGGAAGTCCCTACCAAGGCTACCGTACCCGCTTCCACTGCCTCAGGCCTTTCTGTAGTATCACGAACCACCAAAACGGGTACCCCCAGTGAGGGAGCCTCTTCTTGAATCCCACCGGAGTCTGTCAAGATGATATTCGATTGGGCCATCAAATTGACAAAGGGTTCGTAATCCATGGGCTCAATCAAGTGAACTCGGGAATTCTGCCCCAAGACTTCCTCCACGACTTGACGAACAGAGGGATTCTTATGGACTGGAAATACCACATAAGTATCTGGATAATGATCCAAAACATCTGCTAAAGCACGATAAATCTGTCGCATCGGTTCACCAAGGTTTTCCCGGCGATGGGTTGTGACGAGAATCATGCGCTGGCCTTCCGTTGCTTTTAATAGGCTCCTGAGGCTCGGATCAGCAAAGGTATAATCTGATTTAACAGTTTCCAGCAAGGCATCAATCACGGTATTACCCGTCACTAACACTTTCAACTCGTCGATCCCTTCATGCAATAAATTATTCTTTGCTGTTGTTGTGGGCGCAAAATGCAAATCGGCCAGAGCTCCGGCTAATTTACGATTCATCTCCTCAGGAAATGGGGAGTATTTTTGGCCTGTGCGTAGGCCTGCCTCTACATGACCGATGGGAATGTGTGCATAATAAGCAGCCAAAGCTGCCACAAAAGTAGTTGTGGTATCTCCATGCACCAAGACGATATCCGGCTTAGCTTTCTCTAGGACTTCTTTCAGCCCATCAAGAGCACGGGTCGTTATATCTGTTAAGGTCTGACCCGCTTGCATAAGATTGAGATCATAGTCTGGATGAATTTTAAATAACTCCAACACCTGATCCAACATTTCTCTATGTTGGGCAGTCACTGCGACCTCACAGCAGACGGCTGACTTCTTTAAGGCTTGAACGACGGGAGCCATTTTAATAGCTTCGGGCCGCGTGCCAAAGACCACCATCACCTTTTTACCTTCCACCTGAATACGCTCCTTTAAAACCGGACTAACCCGCCCTATGCCCCAGCCTATAAAAACGGCGGGTGTCTATGGCGGTTAAGCCCAGTATGTACTCGACTAACATTCACTGGAGGTGAATCCCCCTCTGAAACGAAGTCTCGTTCAATGCATGAAGACTCGGTTAATTCCTAGCCTTCTGCTTCCTGAAGATTGAGCTGAACAAGCTCCAAATCGGCTTCCGTTGCCAGCTCTAAAGCTAAACTATCCGGATAAGGGTAAAGATAAAATACCCGCTTAATTCCTGCATTGATGAGAAGCTTGGTGCAGAGAACGCAGGGCTGAACTGTGGTGTAAATATCTGCGCCATTAATGACAACCCCATGTTTGGCAGCTTGCACCAAGGCATTCTGCTCCGCATGAACAGCCCGGCATATCTCGGCTCTCTCACCTGAGGGTATGCCAAGTTGCTGCCTAAGACAGCCTTTCTCGGCACAATGGCTCAGTCCCGAGGGACTGCCGTTGTAACCCGTGCTCAGAATCTGCTTATCCTTCACTATCACAGCCCCTACTTGGCGCCGCAAGCAAGTAGATCGCCCCGCTACGACCTGTGCCATCTGCATGAAATATTCATCCCAACCGGGTCGTTCGAGCCTTTTCATTTAGTCCCAAACAACCGATCTCCGGCATCTCCGAGTCCCGGAATAATATAACCATGATCATTCAAATGGTCATCCACTGCCGCCACAAAAATATCCACATCATTGTGATAGGATTGAACCTCACGAATGCCTTCCGGAGCAGCAATCAAGCACATCAGCTTAATATTCTTAGCCCCACGCTCCTTCAAGAAGGTGATGGCCGCCGTAGCTGATCCTCCCGTTGCCAGCATGGGATCAATCACAATAAGATCACGCTCTTCGACATCGGTGGGGAGCTTGCAATAATACTCTACCGGCTTAAGGGTCTCCGGATCCCGATAAAGTCCTACATGCCCCACTTTAGCAGTAGGGATAAGCTTCAACATGCCATCAACCATGCCCAGGCCAGCCCGCAAAATCGGAATTAAGCCAACTTTTTTACCGGCGATCGATTTGGCTTTCATGGTAGCCACCGGAGTTTTTACTTCGACGTCTTGAAGGGGAAAATCCCGGGTCACTTCATAGGCCATGAGCATCGCTACTTCTTCTACAAGCTCACGAAAGTCTTTGGAACCTGTATTTTCATCACGGATGAGTGATAATTTATGCTGTATTAAGGGATGGTCCAGAACATGAACTATTGCCATGGTTGTCAACTCCTAATCTAGATTTGTGTAGAGTGGAAATTCTGCGCAAAGTCCAGCAACAATTTCTCTGGCCTTGGCGGCTCCTTTTTCATTACGCTCAGATAATGCACTATCGATAGCTTCAGCGATTTTCTTCATAGCTTCAGCATCCATCCCACGGCTCGTTACGGCAGGAGTACCGATACGGATACCGCTGGTCACGGTGGGGCTGGCTGTATCATAAGGAATGGTGTTTTTATTCACGGTTATGCCAACCTCATCCAAAATAGCCTCTGCTTCTTTTCCGGTCAATCCTTTGGGCCTCACATCCACTAACATGAGGTGGTTATCCGTACCGCCGGAAACTAAGCGAAAGCCTTTGTCAGCTAGTGCGGACGCTAATACTTTAGCATTTTCCACAATCCGCTTCTGGTATTCTATGAATTCGGGTTTTAAAGCTTCCCCAAAGGCCACCGCCTTGGCCGCAATGACATGCATCAGAGGGCCGCCTTGTATTCCTGGGAAGATAGCTTTATCGATGGCCTTAGCAAATTCCTCTTTACAGAGAATGAGGCCGCCCCGAGGTCCCCGGAGGGTTTTATGAGTGGTAGTAGTAACGAAATGAGCATAAGGAACGGGGTTCTGATGAAGTCCTGCCGCTACCAGTCCAGCAATATGAGCCATATCCACCATCAGGAGGGCGCCTGCTTCGTCAGCAATTTTCCGTAATTGGGCAAAATCAATTTGGCGAGGATAAGCACTAGCTCCAGCTACGATAAGTTTGGGCTTGTTTTCAAGTGCCAGCTTACGCACCTCATCATAATCAATGAGCTCTGTTTCCGGATTCACGCCATAAGCCACAAAATTATAGTACATCCCTGAAAGATTGACCGGGCTGCCATGGGTTAAATGACCACCATGGGATAAATTCATGCCGAGGACGGTGTCCCCGGGTTTTAATATGGCAAAATAAACTGCAGTATTCGCTTGGGCACCGGAATGAGGCTGAACATTCGCATGCTCAGCACCAAAAAGCTTCTTCACGCGCTCCCGAGCTAAATCTTCAACGATATCCACATATTCACAACCGCCATAATAGCGCTTACCAGGATATCCTTCAGCATATTTATTGGTTAAAACTGAACCTTGAGCCGCCATAACAGCACGGCTAACAAAGTTCTCCGAGGCAATCAACTCGATTTTATTGCGTTGTCTCCCTTCTTCTTGGGCGATAGCCTCTGCCACTTCTGGATCTTGAGGGAGAATCCATTCCTTAATATAATCCATACTTATCCACTCCTACCTCCAATTATTAATCCAAATTTATGTCCATCTATACCATCGAATACATAGCCCTAGGGCCGCCGATAAGCCGCGGTCTTGTTTTGGCCATAGTTAAATGTGCGTGACCAATTTCCTTAATCGAGGGCCGGATCGGTACCACCACTGGGCGTAGATGCATGCCGATAAACGTATCTCCCACATCGATCCCTGCGTGTCCGCGGATGGTCTCCACCATCATCGGGGATTGGAAGCTCTGCCAAGCGTTAACGGCCATCGATCCTCCGGCCTGTAAGGAGGGTACTACCGTGACCGGATCCAAACCATACTGTTCGATACATGCCTCCTCAACCAATAAAGCACGATTAAGGTGTTCGCAAGCTTGGATGGCCAAATAAATTTCCCTTTGCTTCACTCTTGCCAATAAGGGAGGAAGAAGGGCCTCGGCTACTTCGGTACTGCTTGCCTTCCCAATGTGATGTCCCATGACCTCACTCGTACTACAGCCTAACACAAGGATGTGCCGGGATTTTAAATCTGCCTGAGCAAAAAATTCCTCCAGCGCTTGATCCCAATCTTTGATGATATCCTCAAAATTCATTATTTTTTCCTCCAGCAAAGGATTTAAATACGTTCACCCTGTTCGATGGCTGTGATCAAATCCACCCGCCGAGCATGTCGTCCTCCTGCAAAAGGAGTCTTGATAAAAATATCAACAATATCTAAGGCTAGTCCCACACCGGTGACCCGGCCACCAAGCCCTAGAACGTTCGCATTATTATGCTCCCTTGCCATCCGAGCCGAATAGGTTTCCGTGCAGGCAGCAGCGCGGATTCCTGGTACCTTATTGGCAGCAATGGATATCCCTAAGCCTGTCCCACAGACTACGATACCTAAATCCGCTTTACCGTTATTTATGGCATCCCCGACTAAAAATCCGTACTTTGGATAATCAACTGAGTCCTTTGAGTTCGTGCCGCAATCATAAACTTCAATACCTTGGCTCTCCAAATGGGCTTGAATTTCGTTCTTAAGCTCGAACCCTCCATGATCTGCTCCTAATGCGATTCTCAAGGTCACCCACCTCCATGTTCTATTGAATTTTTCTACATTAATGATGCAATCCCTGCCTCATCTTACGAAAAAAGAGTTTTCATATTATTTAGGAAAAGGCATTTAGAGAAAATGCTTGGCTCTACGCCAAGCTATCAATCATCACCTCAACAAATGATTATTGCTCATTAGTTTATCCATAACGATCCAACCCTATTACCTCAATGAGCTTTTAATCCAGTCTTGACCTCATGAAGCAAGGTCTCGATTTCTTGAGCACACTGTCGATAAGTCTCAACGCTACCGCCCCAAGGATCACGGACATCCTGATATTTCCCTTGGCTATGCCAGGCCCCCAGTCGCTTCACTTTCGAACTCCATTCCGGAAATGCATCCTTAAGCTGTCTCTCATGGGTTTGAGTCATGGGAATAACCCAATCTGCTGAGGCAAGGATGTCTCGACTCACAGCACGAGCTTGGTGGGAGGCGATATCAATGCCTTTCTCCTTTAACACTTGAATGGCCTTGCCATTCGCAGGATCTCCGCCCCAAGCCGCAAGACCAGCAGACTCTACCTCTACTCCCGGTCCCAAAATATGCCTTGCCAAACCTTCGGCCATAGGGCTGCGGCATGTATTTCCAGTACAAACAAAGGCAATTCGCACCATGATTACTCCTATCCCAATAACATCCTTATCCCAATAATGACGAGCACAAGACCTCCCATGGCCTCTGCTCGTTTTCCTAACCAAGAACCTACATAACGACCAAGCACTAAGCCGCTGCCCATCATCAATCCGGCGACCGTTCCCATCACCAATACAGTAATTCCAACCCCGCTATCCACTGTCCCTAAAGAAAATCCAACACTGAGGGCGTCTAAACTCACACTGGCAGCTAAGGCATATAACCCTACCCCGCTTAAGCATACCCCCGTGGGCAATTGTTGCTGATGTAGAGCCAGTCTTGCTCTAGAAAGAGGAATACACTCCGGCTCCGGCCTCCAGACATGGAATACCATCCTTCCTCCCAACCATAACAGGACAAGTGCGCCAATTCCTTTCGCTAAATGCCCCAGAAACATCCCCAGAGTTTGACCCAAGAGCAGACCTCCTAAAGGCATGAACACATGAAAGACTGCTACCATCAAGGAAAGACGAAGAGTCATACGTTTCCCTACACCTACTAAGCCGATGGCTAAGGCCAAACTAAAGGCGTCCGCTCCTAAAGCCACAGAAAGTGCTAAGATCCAGGCAAGATTCAATCCCCACTCCTCCTATTCGAGGTATATAGAATACAATACGGCGTCTTTGTATTCTATGCTTGAGGGTGTGCTTACATGAATGATGAGATTTTGTCTCTAGGATCTTACTATACACGTTTGTGGGGGTAGGCTTCTCCAGGATTTTGCTATACACGTTCGCTCAGAAAGCTGCGCTCACCCGTTCTAATCGCTCAAGCTCTCCGCTGCAAGCTTTTCGTGAAGAACGGGTAGCTGCTCGCTTTGAAGTCGCTCTCTTCGGTATATCAAAATCCTTGGGTCAGGCTTCTATATTGGACCCATGCCCCGGTCTGCAAGTATCGCTGCCCCGGAGCTACTGAGTGAGTGTTGTGCGTAAAGCTGCACGAACCCGAATTTCAGAAAAATCAAAGACCTACACCCGAAGCACTTTCTGCCCCGACGCTTTAATCAACCGATTCATAATAGCAAAGCCCAGACCCTTATCTGAGACCCCTTCGGCGAGAATAATATCCATACCCTGCTCATCGCAGAGCCTTAAGCCCTCGTAGAGGTTACCGGCAACCTCTGCGGGATTATTCTCAGAACCCAAGACGTAAAGCAAGTCAGGCAATTGGTAGTGGAGCCCCGCTGCGCTCTCTAATGTGCAGAGGATTCCTACCTTCTTCAGACGGGATTGTCCTTTGCGAATCTCCTCAACCATCTTGCGAATAACTTTTGCTCGTTCGCCAATGAGAAGGGTTAAGTCCCCTTTTGGGGCATAATGACGATATTTCATACCGGGAGCCTTGGGGGCCTGTTGCTCGGAGGGATGATCGATTGCTACTTCCCCCAGCACCTCTTCCAGTTGCTCCTTAGTAACTCCTCCGGGACGAAGAATGATGGGCACTTCTCCGGTTAAATCCAAGACAGTGGATTCCACTCCCACCGAACATGCTCCGGCGTCCAGGATCAAGGGGATCTTGCCTTTTAAATCCTTCCAAACATGACTTCCCTTGGTAGGGCTGGGTTTGCCGGAAAGGTTAGCACTGGGAGCCGCGATCGGGACTCCAGCTTCCTGAATCAACTGTAAGGCTACGGGATGGTTTGGCATACGAATACCCACGGTACCTAATCCGCCACTTACCACATCCGGCACTAAATCAGTCTTCTCTAACACAAGGGTTAAAGGGCCCGGCCAAAACTGTTCCGCACAGAGGGCAGCTTGTGGAGTCCAGTGTCCTGTTAACTTTTTGGCCATATCCAAATCTGAGATATGGGCAATGAGAGGATTATCTTGGGGTCTGCCCTTGACTCGGAAAATCTCCTGACAAGCCTCTGCATCAATGGCGTTGGCCCCTAAGCCATACACCGTCTCAGTGGGTAAAGCGACCAATTTCCCCTCACGTATCAGCTTTGCTCCCTCTTGAATCCATTCATATTCAGGTTTTTGAGCATCGATAGTGACTCGTTTTGTTTCCATTATTCACACCTCGCGAAAACTACCCGATCTCTCCCGCCTAAATCTTGAAAAACCTCAGTAGTGAGACCCAGTTCTTGAAGAAATCGTGTGACCGGTACACTCTGCTGCCACCCGATTTCCACTATGATCCTTCCACTGGCTTTAAGCAAAGCGGGTGCTTCTCTAGCCAGTTCCCGATAAAAATCCAAACCATCCACACCCCCAAGAAAGGCCATCCTCGGTTCTTCGGCAATCTCCGGGGCGAGTTCAGTATATTCGCCTTCGGCAATATAGGGGGGATTACTAATGATGATATCCCAGCTTTGGCCACGAATCGGGGCCAGAAAATCTCCCTCTCGCCACTCGACCCGAACCCCAAGCCGTTCACTATTTAGGCGAGCCACGGCAAGTGCATTAGGCGATAGATCCGTTCCCACAACTCGAGCCTCAGGCCAATAATGAGCAACACTAATAGCCAAAGCACCGCTACCCGTACAAAGGTCGACGATAGCAGGAGGGCTTCCATCCTTAGTGGGGCTCCACGCTCTTTTTAATTCTAGAACCTTTTCCACTAGAATCTCGCTATCTGCTCTAGGGATAAGAACTCTTTTATCCACATAAAAATCAAGCCCCATAAATTCCTGGTGCCTTAGAATATACTGGAGAGGCTCTCGCTTGACCCGGCGTTCGATGACTTGGGCAAAGGCAACCTCTTGGTCAGGAGCAAGCAATTGGTCTCTACCCAGATAAAGTTGTTCACGCCTTAGCTTAAGAATATACCCAAGCAGGAGATCCGCATCCCAGCGCGGATTTTCCACTTGGGCCAGCTTTAATTCTTGCTCTCCCCATAAAAGGGCATCAACGATACGCATTATGCCTCCGCTTTAAGTCGCTCAGCTTGATCTGTAGTTATTAATGCATTGATTACATCATCGAGCTCACCTAACAAAATTGCATCGAGTCGATGAAGAGTCAAGCCAATGCGATGGTCTGTTACCCTGCCTTGTGGAAAGTTATAGGTCCGGATTCGCTCACTACGATCGCCCGTCCCAACTTGACTGCGACGCTCGCTGGCCAATTCTCCTACGGCCTCTTCCTGAGCCCGTTCCAGTACCCGTGCCCGCAAAACCCGCAGGGCCTTTTCTTTATTTTTCAACTGAGATTTCTCATCTTGGCAAGACACCACGGTACCTGTCGGAATATGGGTAATCCGTACCGCCGACTGAGTAGTATTAACTGATTGCCCTCCCGGGCCGCTGGAGCAAAAAATATCAATCCGTAAATCATTAGGGTTGATCTGGACATCCACATCTTCTGCCTCGGGGAGTACTGCCACTGTTGTCGTCGAGGTATGAATGCGCCCACCGGATTCTGTGGCGGGGACCCGCTGCACCCGATGAACACCACTTTCGAACTTTAGCTTGCTATAAGCTCCCTGGCCTTCTACAAGAAAGATAATTTCCTTGAAGCCACCGATATCCGTATAGCTGGCGCTAAGCAGTTCTGTCCGCCATCCTTGACCTTCGGCATATTTCGTGTACATTCTATAAAGATCTCCAGCGAAGAGTGCTGCTTCTTCTCCACCCGCACCGGCACGGATTTCCATAATGACGTTTTTATCGTCATTGGGATCCTTAGGCAGGAGCAAAACCCGCATCTCCTCAGCCAGTACATCCCGTTTTTCTGTCAATTCCTCAAGTTCAAGCTCAGCCATTTCTTTGAATTCGGGATCTAATTTCTCTTGAAGAAGACTTTGCGTCTCTTCGAGATTCTTAACCACCGTGCTATACTCACGAAAGGTTTCCACAATATCCGTCATACCCGACTGGGCTTTGGCATACTTCTGCCACTCTTCTTGTCTGGCAATGACCTCAGGATCGCTTAAGAGCTGAGTCAGCTCATCGTAGCGCCTTTCAATTTCAACTAATTTATTTTGCATCTTTCACACCTCAAGCGAGCTAGAATAGTTCTGAACGAATAACCTTGCCATTATTCAGGAATGACATAGTCAAAGAAAAAGCAGAGCATGCGCTCTGCCTTTCTTTTAGCAACGACCGCAGGTCGTTGTTCATATTACATTCCGTATTTTTTCTTAAAGCGGTCCACTCGTCCACCAGTATCTACAAAACGTTGAACACCGGTATAGAAGGGATGGCATTTAGAACAAATTTCCACCTTAATGTCTTTCTTAGTGCTGCCAGTTGGAATTACTTCGCCGCATACACAAGTGATAGTGGTTTGTTCATATTTAGGGTGTGTCTTTTCTTTCATGTCGTCACCTTCTTTCCCAACCGAGTCGTCAACTCTGAACATTGTAACACAACGACTTCATGCAGGTCAATATATAATTAATGAATAGAACCTTATCCTGAAAAATTTTTTTTAGTTACCTTAGCTCATTGGAGGGAGATAAGGCAGAGGATCAATAGCTTTTCCCTGAAGTCGTATCTCAAAGTGGAGATGGGGACCGGTACTTCTTCCCGTATCTCCGGAAATAGCTATAGCCTCACCCTGCTCGACCCAGTCACCGGGCTCAACCAGCAGTTTTTGATTGTGCGCATAGAGACTCTGTACACCATTGCCGTGATCCAGAAGTACTGTGAAACCATAGATATCCATCCATCGCGCCTTGACCACTTTACCTTCCCGAGCAGCTAAAACATCTGTGCCATGAGGAATAGCTAAATCAATGCCGTGATGAAATTCTCCATTTCGCCAGCCATAATCCGAGCTAATACGAGCGTGGACTGGCCAGTTCCAAATCCGATGGGTCCCACGTGAAAGGGCTTCGAACGCCGCCGGAGTCTCAATAATATCTACTGTTGAATTCCTGCCGGCCTGTTCTCGAATGGTCACAGTAGCACCTGGTTTTAAGCTAACCGCTTGGTTGTCCAACCGAATCTGCTGGGCTGTCGTTTGATACTTCTTCGCTAAGTCTTCAATAGTCTGTCCTTCTTGCAACGTGACGATAGAAAATTGAACCACCGTACTTTCTTCTTGGCAATATCCAATAGAAATCCCGGCATTGATCCAGAAACTGCACACAAGTAATAGGGCACACCCTTTAAACAAGAATCCCCCTCGCTTGTGTTTACTTATGTTCATCTTTATGAAACCACCTCAATGGTAGTCTCTCCTATGATAAGGAAAAAAATACCTAGATAACACCCTTCATGGCATAAGCAGGCTTCTTGTCGAAGCTATGCCGCGCTTCAATAAAGCGAACCGTACCGGTTTTGCCCCGCATCACGACCGTATGTGTCAGAGCGCCTTGGGCTGTAAAGTGCACCCCTTTCAATAAAGGCCCTTCCGTAATGCCCGTAGCTGCAAAGAATACATCATCGGAGCAAACCAAATCATTCATGGTTAATAATTTACTTACATCCAAAATGCCTAGGCTTTTCGCGCGCAGGACATCAGCATCATTCTCCGGCCAAAGCCTTCCTTGCATTTCGCCACCTAAACAACGCAAAGCAGCGGCAGCCAGCACCCCTTCAGGTGCTCCGCCAACTCCCATCATTATATCTATCCCGGTACCTTCAATCGCACAGGCGACGGCAGGTGAAACATCTCCGTCCGTAATCAAACGAATGCGCGCTCCTGCTTCTCGCACCTCATGAATAATCTTGTCATGCCGAGGGCGATCCATGATTACGACCGTAAGATCATCCATGCTTTTTCCTAAGGCTTGGGCCACACTGCGCAAGTTATCCTGCACGGAAGCATCTAAGTGAATCTTGCCCTTGGCTTGAGGGCCTACAGCAATCTTGTCCATATACATATCCGGTGCATGCAAAAGACCGCCTTTTTTCGCTATCGCTACCACAGCAATCGCACCAGCGAGACCTTTAGCCACAATATTTGTACCCTCGAGCGGATCTACCGCCACGTCTAACTCAGGAGGTTCCCCACTTCCCACTTTTTCACCGATGTAGAGCATAGGCGCTTCATCCATTTCTCCTTCGCCGATGACTACCGTTCCACTCATACGGATTGTGTCAAAAACGGATCGCATGGCTTGTACAGCAGCATCGTCAGCAGCCTCTTTGTTACCACGTCCAACCCAACGAGCTGAAGCTAAAGCCGCTGCCTCCGTCACCCGAGCAAATTCCATGGTAAGCTCACGTTCCATAGTTAAATCTTTATCCATGATGATCCCTCCAATAGTATTATCTTTAAACTTTCACAATCTCAAAGATGTGCCTAAGCGTGGTCGCCCATTGATTCATTTAATGCATTAGCACCAAATGTATTGTCCCATACTTTTTTTGGGGATGCAAGGCAGGATGCCGGAACTCAGAAAGAAAAGCTCTTTCAGTCGAAAATCGTCTGTCAGAGCTTTACCAATCCATAATCAACATTTTACTTTAATTTCTGCCAATCGGCTAAAAACTTATCGATTCCGGCCTCAGTTAAAGGATGCTTGAAGAGTTGGCGCAATACTTTAAAGGGTACTGTCGCGTAATCCGCGCCCAGCCTGGCCGCTTCCGTGACATGCACGGGGTTACGGATACTGGCAGCAATCACTTTGGTCTCCAAACCATGAACTCCAAAAATCTCGCAAATATCATCAAGCAGGAGGAGACCATTTTCACCAATGTCATCCAGCCTGCCCAAGAAAGGGCTTACATAAGTAGCTCCTGCCCGTGCGGCTAACAAGGCCTGAACTGCTGAAAAGATCAAGGTCACGTTGGTTTTAATCCCTTCGGCGCTTAGAATCTTCACTGCTTTGAGGCCATCCTCTGTCATTGGAATCTTAACCACAATATGAGGATGCATAGCGGCAAGTTCCCGAGCTTCAGTCAGCATTCCGGTCGTATCTAAAGCGATAACCTCAGCACTGATCGGGCCATCGACGATTTCGATTAGCTCCTCTAATAGCTGATGGAAACCTCTTCCTTCTTTAGCCACCAAGCTGGGATTCGTCGTAATTCCAGCGATAACTCCCATATTCCAGGCTTGCTTAATCTCCTCTGGATTGGCTGAGTCTAATAAAAATTCCATTTTTGTCCTCCTTAGGCTTTTCCGCTGCTCCCGAAAAGGCGGATCTTTTCACGGATAATCTCAATGGTCGCTTCACGAGCCGGTCCCAGCATTTTCCTAGGGTCAATCTCGCGTGGATTATCAGTCATGGCCTTGCGGGCTGCCGTAACAAAAGCCTCCCGAATGTTGGTGTCGATATTGACTTTACAGACACCAAGAGAGATTGCTCTTTGAATGGCCTCATCCGGAACCCCCGACGAACCATGCAAAACAATGGGGGCGTTGACCCGCTTACGGATTTCTGCAAGACGATCAAAATCAAGCTGTGGGACCCCTTTATACTGTCCATGGGCAGTTCCGATAGCAATGGCTAGGGCATCGACTGCGGTCTCCTTCACAAAACGTTCAGCCTCATTGGGATCGGTAAAGAGGGCCTCCTTTTCACTGACGGTAATATCGTCTTCTGTTCCCCCAATCTTACCCAGCTCTGCCTCTACAGAGACTCCTAAGGGGCGAACCGCTTCGATAACTTTATTGGTTAGGGCGATGTTCTCCTCAAGAGAGAGCTTTGAGCCGTCAATCATCACTGAGGTAAACTGATTTCTTACGCAACTCATCACTTGTGCAAAGCTGGTACCATGATCAAGATGAAGGGCTACCGGCACACTGGCTTTCTCAGCTGCCAAGCTGGTCATTGCTGCTATATATTCAATCCCCGCGTATTTAATGGCGCCTTGACTTGCCTGAACGATGACAGGGGATTTTTCTGCTTCTGCCGCACCGACAATAGCTTGAACAATTTCCATATTGTTACAATTAAATGCCCCCACCGCATAATGACCCCTTTGAGCTTCCTGCAGCAGCTCAGCCATAGATACCAAACTCATCCTTATTCCTCCTCAATTGCCTTACAAAAGCGTCCATGCTGTGTACAATTCAGCAATACGGTTTTATTTTCGTCCAAATTGACCGATGTCATTCCCTCAAAAATACGAATGTTTTCAGCATTCTCTCCATAGATTACGCCAACCGCTTCACAAATATCACAATAAAGCTCAATTCGGTCCGGCAAAAGTTCAAAGGTTAGATTATGGTTGCCGCATTGACAACCTAAAGCTCCATCCTTGGCTAAGCAATGGAGATGATCTAGCAGTTTTAACATGACTTCCGGATTCTCAAACTCATCTTCATATCCTAATTCTGAGGCAAGCTCAGCAATGGACTTTTCGCGTTCCTGGCAGGCTTGGGCCACCTTTTGCTTGGGACCGATAAACCCTGCCGATGCCTCTACTTCTGGGCACACTAATGCCAAAGCATTCTTACCCCAGCAAGCTCCGCGTTTGAGGCGAAGATAGTGAACCTGACCGCAAAAAGCGCAATTAAAAGATGTATTAAAATGTTTGCGGTCTCTTGTTGCCACGGATATCAAGGATTCACCGCAACGGCAATATAAATTTACCCGTCCCTTTCCGGAAAACGCAAAAAGAGAAAGGCCGTGAAACTCTAATTCTCCACATTGAGGGCACTGTATAGCTACGGATGTATGGGTCGTCAGGATCAATTTTCCCACCTCTTTCTACCTCGAAACTATACTTCGGCAAGTAGAGGGGTTTTTCCTCCATCCTCAATTCAAAAAAATAAGAGACAGTCGCTACAATACTTTCTGCGGTGTCTCTAGATCAACTTAGTCTATTGAAGAATTTGACGGACGTAATCACGTAACTCGAAAAGATCGAAAGGCTTGCTAATATAACACTTCACCCCTTGTTCCTGAGCCCTCTCCATGGTTTGAAGATCTCCATAGGCTGTCATCATAATCACTTGAACCTCTTTATTAAACATCCTAATCTCTTTTAGTGTGTCAATACCATTCATTTCTGGCATCTTCATATCCATAATTATCAATTCCGGTTGGAAATCCTCGAGCAAATGAAGCGCTTCATTGCCGTTTTCAGCCATCTTTACACGATGACCTTCTTCCTTGAAGGCTTCAAAAAGAAGTCGGCGAATCCCCATCTGATCATCTACAACGAGTATGTTGGCCATATATTACCATCTCCTTCCGCCAATAATTATGGTTATTCTGGATAAGTTTGTAAATATCCTTCTTTTATTTCACGTTTCGTGATTAATCTTTCTTCCGACCAATATTGTCTTAACATGCGAGGGTTAGCCTGAGTCCGCCTTAAAGGCAGAATCACCACGTCCCCAACCTGACAGGTAAGCCTGCCTACATCGAGAACAGTCAACTGCATACCAATTTTGCCCGCCACGCGAATCGAATGGCCTTGCCAAGCCACAGTCTCTTGACCGACAAAAATCCCGCAAAGAGCGAGGAAATTTTTAATAATAATTTTAATAAAATCCCAAAAACCTTGAGGTATAAAATGAGGCTGTACCCCAAAGCCATCGGCATATCCCACGGGGATTACAGCCAAACGAGTCTCTGCTTTGGTACGATAAATGCTTTGATAGCCGACAAAGGTTCCTTTAGGCACCTGGCGAAGACTGACAATCTGAGCTTTAGCAATCCAAGGATCCTGAAGCTTTAGCATACCGGCAAAGGAGGTCGAAGGAAAATGACCCACAAGAAGGGTTCCAGTCCTGATAAAATCAAGATGCCACTCCGGATAATCCAAAAAAGCAGCACTGTTGCAGATATGCTTCCATAAGCCTACAAATCCATGCTGCTCCATTTTCTTGACCCCTCGCTGAAAGGTATCATACTGCTGTTGAGTATAGGTCCGATCAAGCAGAGCAGCCCGTGCCAGATGAGTATAGATGCCGACGGGATTAATAGAGTCCGCTGCTTTTAAGGATTCAGCAAGATCTTCCCAGTCCTTCTCGAAAAAGCCGGTCCTGCCCATCCCCGTCTCTAATTTGAGGTGAACTTGAGCTTCCTTCCCCAATTGAGCTGCCACGGTTGCACATTGAGTAAGTATACTGAAGTCCCCTATAGTCAGCTGGAGGTCGGCCTCGAGAGCCCCTTCTATCTGCTTTGAAGATACGGGCCCTAGTACCAAAATGATGCCTTGAATCCCCTGCTGGCGCAAAATCAAACCTTCTTCGACGGTGGTTACGGCAAAGGCTTCGCAGCCTAATTTCTGCAGTGTCTGAGCGATGGGAACTGCCCCTAAGCCATAGGCATCAGCCTTCACGACGGCCATGACTCGGGCACCTTGGCTAAGGTGTTGGGTAATTTCACGGTAGTTATGGGCTATGGCGTCTAGGTTAATATCGATCCAAGCGTTACTCATTGTGATCGCCACCTTTGGTGAAGTTTGCTTTGTTAAGTCGCGTTATTTCTGGGGTATGCTTATAAGGTTATCAGACTGCTCAGGTCCGCTTTTATGAAAAGTCGGGTCGTGTAGCTTCACGCACAACACTCACTCAGTAGCTCCAGGGCTGGCAAACTCGCTTTCGTCGCAACTCCGCCAAACCACAGGGTAGTACCTGATGTGAACCTGCGGCTCCGTTATGCAACGAAAGCCTCGTTCGCCTGACCACCCCTCCACTAAAATCGTTCGTTCCTGTGCGTGAAGCTACGCTTATGGGTCTTTTTTGTAAGAGGCACTCAGTGTGCTCTGCTTTAGCTGAGCCATAAGAAGCTCTAGTTTTACACAGAAGAATTCTTCGTGAAACTTTTGGTTCAGGATAGGACTACCCAAGGATTTTGATATACGGAAGAGAGCGACCTCAAAGCGAGCAGCTACCCGTTCTTCGCGAAAAGCTTGCAGCGGAGTCGGGTTGGAAACAGGACGTTTCCAACCGGCTACGAGGCAGGAGCCGATTTAGCCGGTGTCCCGATGGAGCGGAGAGCTTGAGCGATTAGAACGGGTGCGCGCAGCTTTCTTAGCGAACGTGTATAGCAAAATCCTGGAGAAGCTACCCTGAGTAACCTGATAACTTTACCCCCGATTTCTCCGTCTCAGCTTCCCAATAATCCCCTTAACCACATCGGAGTATATAGGCTCAAGAGTATTCCAGAGCGAGTAAACCACCGGGCGGTAGACCAGATCCCATTCGCCAATAAACTCGGTATACTCACCATTGAAGCCCTTTTTAAAACGGTATAGGCCGTAGAGAGGATTATCTTCAGTGAGATGTCCAGGGACGCCGCGAAAATCGTAGAGGGTGCAGCCTCTGGATTTGGCCCAGCGAATCATTTCCCATTGGATTAGATAGTTGGGCATGACGTTGCGATGAGCGTTAGAGGAGGCACCGTAGAGATACCAGGCCTTCTCTCCAATAATTAGGGCTAAGGTGCCGGCGATGATCTGTCCTTCATATTCGGCAACGAATACCTCTGCCATTCCTACTGGGTTGAGCTCATTATACATATCTTCAAAATAGGAGTACGAACGAACTAAGAATTTATCCCGCTCAGTGGTTTCCTTAAGGACGCGATAAAATTCCGGTAAATCAGCTTTTGTACCAATCCGAATGGTAACTCCCTTTTTCGTTGCAAGTTTGACATTATAGCGTGTCTTCTGATGCATTTGGGCTAGGAGAGTTTCTTCAGCGGGGCTAATATCGAGACGAAAGACGTATTTAGGTTGGACACCCTCAAAGCCCTTTCCTGTTTCTGCGGAACGAAAGCCACGGGATTTAAAATAGTTCTCCAACTCTTGTGCGGAAGATGGAACATCCGGGTCGACCTTAAGGAAAATTGCCCCCCGCTTTTTGGCTAATTTCCTAACTTCCAAAAGAAGAGCATCGAACAACGACTCATCCTTCCAATCCAGCACAGGTCCCCGTGAAGCATAGAAAATAGGGGTCCCAATCACCGGAATCTTCCGTTCCAGGATGGAGATTGCCGCGATAATTTCCCCTTGTCGCTCAAGGACCAGTCGCCAAGGTTTCCAACCGGTTTTACTTTTTAGCTCTCCCCAACCCCAGGTTTGCAACACATGGCCTTTGGGGTGGCGAGCCATAAATTCATCAAAACGCTCTTTTTCTGCGTCGTCAATTATTCTTGCTATATAAGGCATCCCAACAGCCTCCCGTTATTATTCTACATCATATGTTAATTTTTGCCACAAAAAGGCAAGGGCAAACTCAATTTTATGCTTAGGCCCACCTAAAATTATTCCATGGCCATATATAGCCATGGAATAATAGATTCGTTATTTCGTCAATGTAGCTTTGACAAACTCTCTAAAGAGCGGATGAGGACGATTGGGTCGGGATTTGAATTCTGGATGGAATTGAGAAGCTACAAACCAAGGATGGTCAGGATATTCGGTAATTTCGACCAAACGTCCATCGGGAGACGTTCCCGAGAACATTAAGCCCGCCTTCTCTAATTCAGCACGGTATTGGTTATTCACTTCATAGCGATGGCGATGACGTTCATAGATCACTTCATCCTGATAAACAGAGCTAACCGTGGTATTCTCGATAAGCTTCACAGGCGAAATCCCCAGTCGCATAGTACCGCCCTTATCTTCAATTTCTTTTTGCTCAGGTAGGAGGTCGATAACTGGGTAGGGTGTATCCACATCAAATTCAGAGCTATTGGCGTTTTTCATGCCACAAACATTGCGAGCGAACTCAATCACTGCCGTTTGCATACCTAAACAAATTCCTAAGAAAGGCACTTTATTTTCCCTGGCATAGCGAATAGCTTCGATCTTCCCTTCAATTCCGCGATTACCAAAGCCACCGGGAACAAGAATGCCAGCCACTCCCTTTAGGTGTTCCTCCGCGGAGGTCTCTTCAATCCCTTCGGAGTTGACCCAACGAATCTTAATCTTTGTGCGATGTTCAATCCCAGCATGACGCAGTGCTTCTGCTACACTAAGATAAGCATCGGGAAGCTCCACATATTTTCCGACAATTGCAATCTCTGTTTCACTCAGGGGATTATTAATGCGATCGACCATAGCCTTCCATTCTGTCATATCGGCAGGCTTTGCTTCGAGTCCCAAAATCTTCAGGGCAATATCGTCCAGCCCTTCTTCCAGAATATTCAGGGGTACTTCATAAATGCTTTTGGCATCCACCATCTGAATAATCGCTTCTTTGTCAATATCGCAGAATAAGGCTAGTTTTTCCTTCATATCATTCGATATCTCATGTTCTGTACGACACACTAAAATATTGGGTTGAATCCCAATTCCCCGCAGTTCCTTAACTGAGTGTTGGGTGGGCTTTGTCTTCAACTCCCCAGAGGCTTTGAGATAGGGAATCAGAGTGACATGAAGGTAGAGAACATTATCTTTGCCGATATCGCTACGCATTTGGCGAATGGCTTCAAGGAAGGGCAGGGATTCAATATCACCCACTGTTCCCCCGATTTCCGTAATAACAATGTCCGGATGGTTCTCCCGAGCTACTCGGTAAATCCGCTCCTTAATTTCATTGGTAATATGGGGAATGACTTGTACCGTGCCACCTAAGTAATCCCCGCGTCTTTCCTTATTTAAAACAGACCAATAGATTTTCCCCGTAGTCACATTGCTATTTTTAGAGACAGGCACATCAATAAAACGCTCATAGTGCCCCAAGTCTAAGTCCGTTTCTGCTCCGTCATCTGTTACAAATACTTCCCCATGTTGGTAAGGGCTCATGGTTCCTGGGTCAATGTTAATATAAGGATCGAATTTTTGTATTGCTACACTTAAACCTCGATTTTTCAGCAAACATCCCAAAGCGGACGCCGTGATTCCCTTCCCCAAGGAGGATACAACTCCACCTGTGACAAAAATAAATTTCGTCATTTTTCCCCATCCTTTCTTCGACCAAATTCTTCTTTCAGTGTTTATGAAGGTTTCCGCACAGCAGTAAAATGATGAATTATCATCGAATAAGCCGAACGCATGCACATAAAAAAAGCTAGTCCGCAAGACGCACTAGCTTTATTTTTACCATTTATACTTATTCTAGCCAGATTTCAAAGGGCTGTCAAGGCGATTCTACAGGTTTTAGCATAGTTTATTCCAATTCCACTCATTTATTGTCATCGCCAAGAATTATCTTTTTGATATGAAACCTCTTCCGCCTCTGTATCCACTATTTCTTCGACATCTTCCTCTACATCGTCGAAAAGCAATTCCTTATCCAAATCTAACTCGACATCTAAGTCTACCTCATCATTTCCATAATCATCGGCTGTTCTTTTGTTTAACAAGGTAATCGTCGGAACTTTGCGTGTGCTCTTGCCGGGGGCCCATACTTTTAGTCCCCATTCTCCATTACCAACATAGGTAAACCGGGCATCCAAATTAATCTGAGTTAACACCCTGGAGATTGCCGCTGGATGCTGAGGTTGCTCTTGTTGGCTCAATACTTCGACGATAAAGTCTTGATAATACATGGGACGACCTTGTGCTGCAAGAATCTTGACCGCTATATCTTCATCTGATGGCTTTAGTTTCTGTGGTAGGGAATGGGTCAATGTAACACCGCCCTTCTTCAATCTCTGAATAGTTAGACAGTATATTCGACCCACCCCTAATTATTTCCTGCTAAGCTTTATTTATATTACATTCTTTCTGGTGCCGTCACGCCGAGAATGCCCAAGACATTGGCTATAACGTACTTTGTTGAATGTACCAGACCCAAACGGGCCTCTCTTAATCCTTCATCTTCCACTAGGACTCTTTGACTGTTGTAAAAGGAGTGGAAAAGTGCTGCAAGGTCTAAAACATAGCGCGCCAAACGATGGGGCTCGGTCAAACGGGCAGCTACTTCTATTTCATTAGGGAGTTCGGCAATCTTCTTTAAAAGCTCTCGCTCTTCTGTGCTGTCTAGACTCTTAAGGTTGTTCGCTTGGGGCATTCCCTCAGTAGTGTAGCCAAGCTCAGCTGCTTGGCGCAGAATGCTGCAAAGCCGGGCATGGGCGTATTGGACATAATACACTGGATTATCGGAGGACTCTGCTTTTGCTAAATCCAAGTCAAACTCTACGGTAGAATCAGGATCCCGCATGATAAAGAAGAATCGAGCTGCGTCCTTGCCCACTTCATCCATCAATTCTCTTAAGGTGATGTATTGTCCAGAGCGTTTGGACATACGCACGACTTCGCCTTCTTGAATCAAACGAACCAGCTGCATAAGGATAATCTGGAGATTATCCGGATCATACCCTAAAGCAGACATAGCTCCTTTCATCCGTGCGACATGGCCGTGATGGTCAGCACCCCATATATTGATAACCTGGTCAAATCCCCGCTCATATTTATTCCGATGATAGGCAATGTCAGCAGCAAAATAAGTGGGCGTCCCATTGGTACGAACCACAACCTCATCCTTCTCATCCCCGAACAAGGTGGACTTTAGCCATTGGGCACCTTCCTTTTCATAGATATAGCCTTTTTGCTCCAGCTTCTCCATTGTATCTTTGACAAAGCCAGAATCATGAAGGGATTGCTCACTAAACCAGACGTCATAATGAACACCCATATCGGTGAGGGTTTCCCGGATATCGGTAAGTTTCTCCTCCAAGGCATAGCGAACTAGGAATTCCCGACGGAGGTCCTCTTCCACATTGCCATATTTATCTCCGACCTTATCAATTAGTCCTTTGACCGTATCAACTAAGTCTTCCCCATGATAGCCCCCTTCAGGGAAGGGCACGTCATGACCCAGAAGTTGGAGATAGCGGGCTTCTAGAGATAAAGCAAAGTTATGAATTTGGTTCCCTGCATCGTTAATATAAAATTCCCGGCTGACTTCATAACCAGCCATGTTCAACAGAGAAGCTAAACTATCCCCTAAGGCTGCACCCCGGGCGTTGCCCATGTGAAGTAGTCCTGTGGGGTTGGCACTGACGAATTCCACTTGAACTTTCTTCCCTTGACCTAGGTTGACTCTTCCATAATCTACACCTTGGTTAAGAACCTCTGGAATGACCCCTGTCAACCAATTAGGATCTAAACGGAGATTAATGAACCCCGGACCGGCAATTTCACATGAAGTAATATAAGTTCCTTCTGTATCCAGATTCTTAATTAGAATAGTAGCAATGTCGCGGGGGGCCTTCCGGGCTTGCTTAGTTAAAACCATGGCTAGATTTGTGGCCCAATCCCCATGTTGCTTTTCTCGGGGTTCTTCCAAAACATAGCTAGGTAGGCTTTCAAAGTTAAGTTCCCCATTTTTTCGAGCTGTCTCTGCAGCCTTTGCTAAATTAGCGTAGATGGTGTCTTTAATAGTAATGAACAAACTCATTGAGGAGCGTCCTCCTTTATATTAATTCGCAATCTATTGTGACTGACTAACTGGTCGCCAGAAAAAAGATCATATTTTAGAGTAATATTTCCTTCCAGCTCTGTCAAGTGAATCTCCATTTCCTTCGTCTCCACTTCCAAAAACAAAGACCCCTGAGGAGTAACGTAAGATGAGCCATGGCGTATCCCTCGTTCAAAGATCTGCTTATGATCGATAGCCCCCATTCGGTTCAGAGACACTCGGGTAGGCTCAATTTTAAGTGAAGTTGTCACTCCGTCCATCCCCGTTATTTCAGTATCACGGTAAATGATGTAATAGGCTCCGGCACGATGATGAAAAGTGCCTACTGTGGTGAACTCCATGTGATCATTATGACCCTCCGGATAATGTTGGGTACTACTGACCTGAATCAATACCTTATCAGTCACGGGGATCTCCTTTCTTAGCCCATCTTAATGTACTAAGACATACTAGTACTTCGACATTTAAACACATTTTCTTAAGCTCAATAATATATAAGTTCTATTATATATTAATCTCTACTCTCTGTGTGATTAAAACTTCCGATAAATCAACAAGGTGATAATGCCTAATCATTATCACCTTGTCTTCTAGTATACCCTATTTTGGCATGACTTCAACGAAGCACTGTCGTCATAGATACTTTATTACTGCAGGTACTCACCCTTTGGTGTCTTAATAATCCGTTGAATTCTTTCTTCAATACCGTTTACAGCATTGATATATACTAAATATTCCTCATCCTGATACTTACCTCGAAATTCGTAGGCCATGACCTCACGATTTCCCATGACGGGAATAACAGCCATCCGGTTCTCCTTGATTTGGAAGCCCTTTCTCAGTTTGGTCTTGGCTTGCTCGAGGGTAAGTTTTTTTGTAAAGTTGCGTTTTTGATGATAGGCGTAGTAGGGAGTAGAATCATAGCCGATAATCTGGCCATTATCTAAGGCTACAGTAATGCGCAGCTTATCGGGATAATAGCGAATGCCATTTTCATCTTGAACGTATTCGAGCTGTAGATAACCGCCATAGTCCTCAGTCGAAGTCAGAACGAGATCCCATTCCAAAGCTTTTAAGGTCTGAGCTACTTTATCCTTGGCCTGGTCGGGACTCAGGGTTCTCTCAGTAAACTCCCGCTGATCCCGATAGTTAATCACCTTTCCCCCTCGTTTACTGACGGTCATAAAGAGATTGCCCTGCTTAAAAATATATACCCCTAAAGCTCCTTGACTGACGCCACTAAACTCCAGACCACTGGAGGGATAACCCACTTTACTTAAAAAACTCTTGGCTGCTTTTAAGGCGACATCCCTATCAACCTCTTGCTTTGGTAAAGCTAGGGGTTCTCTTACGGAACGGGAATCATATTCTCCCACATAGGAAAATGGCGGGAGTTTTTGCAGGCTGGCATTGAGCTGGTCGAGACCGGAACGTACCGAACTTGAGGGTCCATCAGTGGCTGCCGCGGCGGCTTCCGCAGTTTCTGTCCGCCAAAGTCCGGCCACCCGATTCCAGACGGATGGATTATCTACCCAAGCCAAACCTTCCGTGTCGACACGCTGAACTATATCCTGAACGTTTTGATTGACTGTCAAAAGACGCTCATGGACTTCAGTGAGGGTCTTGTCCTCTTCAGTCGTCGGTATGTGTCCCACGGATATTTGATAAGCCAGACTCCTTGTAAAATCTCCTGTGCGATTTAAAAACTCACTAATATAGCTTAGGCCATTCTCCTCTGCCGGGAGCTGTGCCAAATCCTTTACTGCAGATTCACTAATCGTACCCGCTTGGCCAAGGTAGAGCACCTTTTGACTTGAGGTAGCCGCTACACGACCTTTGGCCAAATCCGTTTCTAACTGATCCAAGTTACTGGCCAAATCCCTTAGGGAACGCTGATATTGATTGACATTGACTCTTTCAAATTGTTCCGCTTGTCGATACTCAGTAAACCCCCAAGCCAGGGAGAGGACGAAAGCGGTTCCTAGAATACCAATCCAGAGATTTCTCATGCAATCCCCTCCTAACGAGTAAACATATGATTTCCGATTTGCATTATTTGTGGTCTCGACCAAATGAATTTGTTTTTGGTCTTTGCGGGATTAAAGAAGTAAATAGCCCCTCCAGTGGGATCCACCCCAGATACCGCTTCCTGGGCTGCTTTCACAGCTGAAGAAGTGGGTGCCATGTTAATCTGACCATCGGCGACACTCGAAAAGGCCAGGGGCTGATAAATGATATCCGCAATCGTATTCGGAAAGGCCGGGTCTTCCAAACGATTGAGCAGAACGGCGGCTACCGCTACCTGCCCTACATAGGGCTCCCCTCTAGCCTCCGCACTGACACAACGGGCCAATAATTGGACATCTACATTTTTTGGCCCGACGGATTTCCCGGAGGCATTGGTACTATTCCCGGTCATTAACTTGAGCTCCTTGATGGTCTGAGCACCGGCCATACCATCCACTTTTAAGCCACGCTCCCTTTGGAAACGAGTGACTGCAGCCTTGGTTTTAGTACCATAGATACCATCGACCTTTCCGACGACATACCCTAAGGAAGCCAAGCGTTTTTGAAGCTCGGTCACTTCAGGACCTCTCGACCCCTGACTTAGGGTACGATCACCTAGGGCTCCATAGGCCACGCCGGCAAGGATTAGGGCAATGCTTAAAGTGATTACCCCTAACCACACTCTCTTTTTTGCGATCATCACGCTCACCTCACACCTAGATTTTCCTTCTTAGTGTGTCTGAGGAAATGGATTATTATCCAGATAATGTGGATTTTCCCGGATAGAAATATAATTAGAATACAAAAAGAGGCGATATGATCATTCTCAGACCATCAACCGCCTCTTGCTTTATAATCTTTGCTTTACTCAGCCAAGCCCAATCTATAGACTGTCTTAAATGTCTCAACCGCTTTCGCTGTATCTGCCTTGAAGCCCATTTCGGTAAGGGTTTCACCCACAAGCTCCATGGCCTTCACGAACATTTCTTCGGTCACATTGCCCATATGGCCGATCCGGAAAGCCTTTCCGGCTAAAGCTGCTAGAGAGCCGGCAATGACCATCCCTTTTGCCGCCAGTTTGGAACGGAATTCTGCGTCATTGACCCCTTCAGGATAAAGTATGCAGCTTAAGGTCGGAGCAGCAACTTCTTCTGCAGCCAGAGCCTTCATGCCATACTCGGCAAGCCCTGCCCGGACCGCTCTTCCTAAAGAAGCATGGCGCTTGTACCGAGCTTCCAGACCTTCAGCCATCACTATTTCCATCCCTTTTTCTAAGGCATAAATCATGTTGACGGGGTGAGTAGCATAGTATTTTCCCGGATCCTGCATCGTCGGCAACCAACGGAGGATATCCATGTAGTATGCAGCCACTTTGTCCATTGCTTCCCTGGCTTTTAAGGCCTTAGGTCCAAAGGCGACTATCGCTAATCCCGGCGGAACGCCAATGGCTTTTTGGGATCCTGTCAAGACCAAGTCGATAGTGTAATCAGGATGTCCATATTCCTTACTCATATCCTCTTCAACGGCAGCTGATGCACATACTCCGTCTAGGATAAAAAGAACGCCGTGCTTTTTCACTGCGGGGACCAGCTTTTCCAGATTAGAGATAACTCCGGTAGAGGTGTCCACATGAGTTACAGTGACTGCTTTATAACCACCTTGAGCAAGCTTTTCCTCTACGGCAGAAATCTCGATGTGTTGTCCCCATTCTGGTTGTAATACTTCCACCTGAATGCCATGGGCCTGGGCAACGGGGATAAAGCGATCGCCAAAAAAACCATGACTAATTACCAGTAGTTTCTCTCCCGGTGCCACCGTATTAACAATGGCCATCTCCATGGATAGAGTTCCGGAACCTGCCACAATAAATGCCTCGCCCTTTGTATTAAAAAGACGTTTGAGCATATCCAGACTGTTCTTGAATCGTTTGACCAACCGTGGATCAGTGTGGGCATAGGTCTCTTGGGCTAATGCTTCATATATTTCATCCACAACCGGTGTCGGTCCGGGTATGAGAAGCATTTCTTGATTTGGCATGGGGTCATCCTCCTTTTATTCACGACAGTATTATTCCTAATCTATCGAAAATTATCATTGCAACTACTATTGAGAACTATTGAACATACCCTGTGAATCCATAAGTGTTCTATATCAGAGGCGATTCTCCTGCCTCTTCCAGCCAAAAACATTGTATACATGAGAAATACCATATATTCCACTGCTAAAAAATATTAAGAAATCGGGTAAACGGAAGGCGCCCTATGGGTTACCCCTTAAAGCGCCATGAATTATTAAAGGATTTGAATTATGTTTTTCAAACTACATCTTCTTCGGTTACTAAAATATCGAGAATTGCACTGTGCTTAATCATTTGGAAATTACCGTACATTGCACTTGTTAGCACCATGTAAGTCTTTTCATTGTCCATATCAGAGGCCCATTCCAGCAATTTCCTTGTATTTTCAGCTGACATTAACCGCTTAATAATATCCCCGCCCATATTAAGTCTTACTTTATAGTTGGCGGCACATTTGTCCATGTCTATTACAAGACTAGCTTTGGCAAGGACGCCCGACTCATCTGCCATATTGTAAGCACCTGCATTTTTGGATACTTCCATTATAATCACTCCTCCTCATTAAAAATCAGCATTATGCACTGTTCTCGGGAAGGCAATGACATCACGAATATTGGCAACTCCCGTAAGATACATAATCACCCGTTCAAAGCCTAATCCATAGCCGGCATGACGAGTGCCTCCATATTTACGCAAATCTAGGTACCAGCTATAGTCCTCTTGACGAAGGCCTAACTCTACCATTCTCTTTTCTAAAGCTTCTAACCGTTCTTCACGCTGACTGCCTCCGATGATTTCGCCAACGCCGGGAACGAGCAGGTCCATGGCCGCTACGGTCTTTTGATCATCATTAAGGCGCATGTAGAAGGCTTTGATATCTTTAGGATAATCGATGACAAAGACAGGCTTCTTATAAATATGCTCGGTTAGGAATCGTTCGTGCTCCGTTTGTAGATCGGCTCCCCACTCGACAGGATATTCAAACCGATCGTGCTCCTTTTTCAGGATTTCAATAGCCTCTGTGTAGGTCACACGTCCGAAATCAGAATTTACAATGTTCTCCAAACGACTCAAGAGAGTTTTATCGACAAATTCATTGAAGAAAGCCATCTCTTCCGGCGCATTTTCCAAGACATAGGTGACTAAATACTTCATCATTTCTTCTGCAAGTTCCATATCGTCTTCTAAATCAGCAAAAGCAATCTCCGGTTCAATCATCCAGAATTCGGCAGCATGGCGAGCGGTATTGGAGTTCTCAGCGCGAAAGGTGGGTCCGAAGGTATAGACATTACGGAATGCCATGCTGTAGGTCTCTGCATTCAACTGACCACTCACGGTTAGGTTGGTTTCTTTGCCAAAGAAGTCCTTGGCGAAATCCAACTGACCTTCTTCAGTTCGCGGCAAAGCCTCCAGATCAAGGGTGGTGACCCGAAACATTTCTCCGGCTCCTTCAGCATCACTACCGGTGATGATAGGAGTATGGACATACACGAAGCCTTTCTCCTGGAAGAATCTATGAATCGCGTAGGCAACCAAAGAACGAACCCGAAATACAGCAGAAAAGGTATTGGTCCGTGGCCGCAAATGAGCGATTGTCCGCAAATATTCAAAGGAGTGACGTTTTTTCTGCAAAGGATAATCCGCCGCGCAGGTTCCCTCAATCTCAATAGCTTGTGCCTTGAGTTCAAAAGGCTGTTTGGCCCCGGGGGATTCTACAAGTTGCCCTTTTATGATCAGGGAACTGCCCGTGGTAACTTTGGCTATCTCTTCAAAGTTACTTAAGGTTTCCTCAAAGACCACTTGGATATTCTTAAAAAAGGAACCATCGTTGATTTCGATAAAACCAAAGGTTTTAGATACCCTGAGTGTTCGCACCCATCCCGAAATCTGAATCTCTTTTTTGAGATAAGGGCCGGGGTCACGATAAATCGATTTGACTAAGGCATTTTCCATTGCTGGACAATCTCCCTTCCTATCCTGCTATCCCGTATCCACTCAGTGGATAACTCAACGAGATTTCATAGCAATTATTATACCCGATTTATTCTACGTATTTGTAGGATAATCCTTTATCTTCATGAATACAATACACACGCTTAGAACAAAAAGGGATTTACTCGATCACAGAGAATATTTCAACATTACTTCTGTTACATTAATAGACAGAAGAAAAATCTAAACAAAGATGTTTAGGGGGAAAATTTAATATGTCCTACGTACAAGAAGTTCTCAATCAAGCCATTAAACGCAACCCCGGTGAAGTTGAATTTCACCAAGCTCTTAAAGAGGTTCTAGAATCCCTCGAACCCGTTTTTGAAAAGCGCCCTGATCTTCAAGAAGCAGGCATTTTAGAACGGATCGTTGAGCCTGAGCGTCAAATTTTATTCCGAGTTCCTTGGTTAGATGACCAAGGCAAGATTCAAGTAAATCGTGGTTTCCGTGTTGAGTTTAACAGTGCTATCGGCCCTTACAAGGGTGGACTCCGCTTTCATCCCTCAGTTTACCTAGGCATCATCAAATTCTTAGGTTTTGAGCAAATCTTTAAAAACTCCCTAACTGGTTTACCTATTGGCGGAGGTAAAGGAGGTAGTGATTTCGATCCGAAGGGGAAATCCGAAGGAGAAATCATGAGATTCTGCCAAAGTTTCATGACTGAGCTTTATCGTTATCTCGGCGCAGATACTGACGTACCTGCCGGGGATATCGGTGTCGGCGGCCGCGAAGTAGGTTATATGTTCGGACAATATAAACGGATTACCAATAAATACGAAGGTGTTCTCACCGGCAAAGGGCTAACCTTTGGCGGCAGCTTAGCCCGCACAGAAGCAACAGGCTATGGCTTAGTCTATTTAATGGAAGAGGCCCTCAAAGCCGTCCATAAAACCTTTGCCGGTACCACCGTGGTTGTCTCCGGTTCGGGTAATGTTGCCATCTACGCCGTGCAAAAGCTCAACCAGCTCGGGGCTAAGGTCATCGCCATGAGTGATTCCAACGGCTATATTTATGATCGAGACGGTATCCATCTTGATACGGTTCGCCAGTTGAAAGAAGTAGACCGGAAGCGAATTAAAGACTATGTATCCCATCATCCTTCGGCAGAATACCATGAGGGTTGTGCCGGCATCTGGTCTATTCCTTGTGATGTGGCTCTACCTTGTGCCACCCAGAATGAATTGGATGGACAAGCTGCCCAGCTTCTGATTAAAAATGGTTGCTATGCCGTGGGCGAGGGGGCTAATATGCCTTCAACTCCGGAAGCGGTTGATGCTTTTCATGAAAACAAAGTTATCTTTGCGCCGGGTAAAGCATCCAATGCCGGTGGGGTCGCTGTGTCCGCTCTGGAAATGTCCCAAAACAGCATGAGATATTCTTGGACCTTTGAAGAAGTGGATGCCAAATTGAAAGGCATTATGGTCAACATTTACCATACTGCCAGCAAAGCGGCTGCCGAATATGGCTTTGAAGGTAACTTAGTGGCCGGAGCCAATATCGCAGGCTTTTTGAAGGTCGCCGAAGCAATGAAGGCTCAAGGGGCTGTATAAATAATTACAAAAAAGAAACAACACAGTGGTTGTTCCTTACAGAAAACCTGCTTCATGAGGAGTACTAACTCCTTGAAGCAGGTTATTTCTATTTTATGCTCAGTACTTTTATTATAGATCGCTAAAGTCCAAGGTGGCAAAATAATCATCCAGAGTCTCAGCCCGGCGAATTATTCTCACACTACCGTCAGGCTGCAGCAACAATTCTGCATGACGAAGCTTACCGTTATAGTTAAAACCCATCGCATGCCCGTGGGCACCTGTATCATGGATGACAATAATATCTCCAATATCCACTCGAGGGAGTTCACGATCCACAGCAAACTTATCGTTATTCTCACATAGGGCACCTGCCACATCGTAGATATGATCTCTGGGTAGATCCTCTTTTCCCACAACGGAAATATGATGATAGGCTCCATACATACCTGGACGCATAAGGTCCGACATGCTGGCATCCACACCCACATAATCCTTATAAATCTGCTTCTTATGCAATACCCGTGTTACCAGATAACCATAGGGTCCTGTCACCATCCGCCCGCATTCCAAACAAATGCGCAAGGGATCTAAGTCATTGGGGATAATCCTTTCTTCGTAAGCTTTCCGTACCCCCTCGCCGATATACCCCAAATCAACTGGTTCTTGCTCAGGACGATAGGGGATGCCAATACCGCCACCAAAGTTTACAAACTCCAAACGGATACCCAACTTCTCTTTCAATTCAATCGCTAAGTCAAACATCATTTCTGCTGTCTCAATAAAAAATTCTGGCTTGAGTTCGTTCGAAATAATCATGGTATGCAGGCCAAAACGCTTCGCACCCTTATCACGAACAATTTTATAAGCTTGGAACAATTGCTCCTTCGTCAAGCCATACTTGGAGTCCTCGGGATTCCCAATAATAGCATTACCTGCTCGTAATGACCCGGGGTTATAGCGGAAAGAAATCACTTCCGGTATACCCGCATGCTTTTCCAGATAATCAATGTGGGTGATGTCGTCTAGGTTAATAATCGCCCATAATTCCCTAGCCTTTATATATTCTTCAGCGGGAGTGTTATTGGAGGTGAACATGATATTCTCCTCAGTAATTCTAGCCGCCTCAGCTAAAATCAGCTCAGCCATGGAACTGCAATCTGCTCCAAAGCCTTCTTCCCGGAGAATTTTGAGGATATGTGGATTGGGGAGAGCCTTCACTGCAAAGTACTCTTTAAACTCTGGAGCCCAAGCAAAAGCTGCCTGTAGTCTCCGGGCATTTAGTCGAATGGCCTGCTCGTCATAAATATGAAAAGGCGTGCCAAACTGCTGGATAATCTTCATTAACTGTTCTTGGGAAAAAGGCAAATTCTTCACTGCCATCTGACAACCCTCCTAGTCTTAGTATATGGGCGTTACTACATTGTTACCTATGATAGATGAGCTACTCGAACTAGACAGGATTTTTCACTTCATCAAGTCGTGTAGCCTTAGCTGCATGGGAGTCTGATAGTGCAAAAAAAGGTTACGAGTCCGCTCGTAACCGTTTCTAAAGGTAAAAGGATTCGCTTTCACCTCTAACTTCACGAGATAGCACTCCACCGAGATTCCGGTGACAGTCTTACATTTTTTCAATGGAAGACCAGCAAAAGGTCCTTTATCCTTGACCCTATGCTTCGGCAATGATTCCTTTCATTACCCGTCATAGCCTGGCCTGCTCGGGGTAATTACTCTTAATTCACTGCACCTCTATCATTTAATTTATGAATTATCTCTATATTATGGAACAAGACTCATCAACTGTCAATAGCATTCAGCGTTAATTCAATAATAGGAGAATTGGTTCGCTAACCGATGTTAAGCCGATGATCAGAAGCAGTCCGTAAACAACTTTCTTAAATTGATCTTCATTGATTCGTTTTCTAACAGGCTGCCCAATTAGATAGCCCAGGGCAATAGCCAGCATCATGCTAAACAGCAAGACAGCAAAGGGGAAATCAAAATTCCCATCAAAAAGAACTGACTTGGAGACCGTTGTCACGGCATATTGCAAAAAGAAAAAGTTGACAGTCGTGGCTTGGAAAGCATCCTTTTTCAGATGATTTATAAGCAGCGCTACGATAGGAGGCCCGGGAATAGCTGCCAAGCCGTTAAGAAGTCCCGAAGAGAAGGCAACGAGTATAAATAAGATGGAAAAGGTCTTGAGGCCTTGATCTACTCCTTCCGATTCGTCTACAGCAACAACTTCCGAAGGAGACGCTTTAATTCTAAACCACTGCCACCCTACATAGCCTATGAGGACACTACCTACGATTCCCTTAATATATAGCCCGTTCATATACTCACTTAATATAACACCCAGGGCGAGACCCGGAATACTGAAAAATAATAGACGGAAAATCAAATCCCAGCGAGCTAAGTGACGCATTTGAACCCCTTGCAAGGCAGACGATAGCATCGATAAGATCATTCCCGCTATGAGTGCTTGTTGACTTGGTAAGATAAATAAGAGAAGAGGAACTGCAATCAGTCCGAAGCCAAAACCAGTTAAGACTTGAGTGAAGGTCGCACAGAAAACAATTCCGAACATCATCAGCCATAATTCTAAGGATAACAACTCCAAATCAACACCTTCTTCAACCCAGATAACTTTTTTGATTATCGTAGCTATCATAACGAGAAATGGTTAGCTTGTCTAGTCGAAGGTCACTCATCACTTGACAACCATCCACAGCTTTTCCTATAGTAAGTGCAGAAGATTTTTTTCCATTAAAAGAAAGGTGAAATGTATGGCCCAGAAAACCAATGCCGCTCGGATTCTCGACCAAGCCCGCATACCTTATGAACTGATGCCTTATGAAGTGGATGAAGCGGACCTCTCTGCCACCACTGTTGCCCAGAAGGTTGGCATGCCTCCAGAGCTAATCTATAAAACACTCGTCACACGAGGGGATAAAACAGGTATTCTTGTGGCTTGCATCCCTGCTCATTATGAGCTTAATCTTAAAGCTTTAGCGCAGGTTAGTGGCAACAAAAAGGTTGAAGTTGTTGCACTCAAAGAAGTACAGCCTTTGACCGGTTATATCCGAGGTGGTGTATCACCCTTAGGTACCAAGAAGAAGTATCCCGTATTTTTTCAGGAAGATATCTTGATGCACGAGAAAATCGCCATCAGCGCAGGGACACGGGGACTGCAAATCTATGTTCGCGCCCAAGATTTGCTTAAAGCCACACAAGGACAAGTAGGTGCAATTGCGCATTTTGCTACTTTAGACTAAATAAAAGCTGTAGAGCAGTACCTAAGGGGAGGATAGTGCAATGAAGGTTAAGATCATCCAAGCCTTTCGGCAAGGTGGACTGGAAAAGAAACTAAACCACTTTTTGCAAGAGAATGAGGGCAAGATTGAAATTCTTGAGATTCAATGGAAAGCCTTCTTGGAGCATTACGTTCTGATCCTCTATAAAGAGAAATAAGAATGCACAAAGAGGCGTTGCCTCACGAAGAATCCTTCGTGGGCAACGCCTCTTCTATTTCCATTGAAGTTCAATGAGTTACACCGACTATCCCATATTAATGCTCACATTGCCGCCTTATTTGATGACAAAGGAGCTCTTCAGAGAAACAATTAGGTTAAACACTAACTTTTCAGGAGTCGTATATTTTGGATCAACGTTAAAGTAACCATGACGGGGGAATTGGAACTTATCCTGTGGTCTTGCCGCTCTCATATGGGGTTCGACAAATCCTTGTAAGATTTCCAAAGAGTTGGGGTTGAGATAATCCAAGAAGGTTTTCCCTTCCTCTTCTTCCCTATCATCAAGGATTAACGCATCATAAAGGCGAAACTCAGCAGGAACTGCCTGAGTAGCTTCTACCCAATGAATAGTTCCCTTTACCTTACGCCCGGTGAATCCGGTGCCACTTTTAGTTTCCGGATCATAAGTACAATGAATCTCTACAATAGTACCCACTTCATCCTTAATGACCTCTTCACACTTAATGAAGTAAGCATCAATTAAGCGCACCTCGTTACCCGGATAAAGTCGATGGTATTTTGGCGGAGGTGTTTCCATAAAATCATCTTGTTCTATGAAGATTTCGCGAGAGAAAGGAATCTGGCGTTTGCCCATCTCTGGATTCTCTTTATTATTATCGGCATCCAGCATCTCCACTTGACCCTCTGGGTAATTGGTGATGACGATTTTCAAGGGTCTGATCACCGCCATGGGTCGAGGTACTCTGAGCTTCAGGTCCTCACGAATAAAGTGCTCCAACATTTTTGAATCAACTAAACTTTCTGATCTGGCCACACCGATGGCTTGAGCAAAGGCACGAATGGCCTCTGGGGTATAGCCCCGACGTCGCAATCCTGAGATGGTCGGCATCCTAGGATCATCCCACCCATCCACAACTTTCTCATCCACCAGCTGTTTTAGTTTACGCTTGCTCATAACTGTATTGGTCATATTCAAGCGGGCAAATTCATATTGATGCGGGGTATTTTCCATCTCACATTCCCTTACCACCCAGTCATAGAGAGGACGATGATCCTCAAACTCTAAGGTGCAAATGGAATGAGTTATTCCTTCGATAGCGTCTTCCAAAGGATGGGCAAAATCGTACATGGGATAAATACACCAGGTATCCCCTGTATTATGATGGCTTGCATGGGCAATCCGATACAACGCCGGATCACGCAGGTTGATATTCGGTGAGGACATATCAATTTTCGCCCGCAGAATCTTTTCTCCGTCCTTAAATTCTCCTTGCCTCATTCTTGCAAATAGGTCGAGGTTCTCTTCCACGCTTCGGTTCCGATAAGGACTTTCTTGACCAGCTTCCGTCAGGGTACCACGGCTTTTACGCATCTCTTCAGCTGTTAAATCGCAAACATAAGCCTTACCCTTCTTAATCAAGAGCACTGCCCTTTTATGCATCTCCTCAAAATAATCAGAGGCGAAGAAAAGATTATCCCATTCAAATCCCAGCCACTTTACATCTTCTTTAATTGACTCGACGTATTCCGTATCTTCCTTGACCGGGTTAGTATCATCAAAACGCAAGTTTGTTTTCCCTTTAAATTCGTCACCCAAGCCAAAATTTAAACAGATGGATTTTGCATGTCCAATATGTAAATACCCATTAGGTTCGGGGGGGAACCGTGTATAGATATGATCTACTTTTCCTGACCGCAGATCCTCAAGAATTATATGACGTAGAAAATTGGAAGATTTGTTTTCGTTGTCCATGGATATCAACCTTTCCTGTAGAATGTTCTAAGGCCTATAAATCATAGTCTCCGGCAGCCTCAGGTTGATAAACAATCTTTTCGACTTTGAGGCGAACCACGCCATCAGGGACTTTCCAGTCAATGGTATCCCCTTGACGATAACCAAGTATAGCTGTCCCTACAGGGGCAAGGACGGAAATCTTATCCTCCAATAAATCAGCATCCTCAGGATAAACCAAGGTATATGTAGTTTCTTCTCCTGACTCCATATCCTTAAGCATTACTTGGGTATTCATAGTAATGGCATCACGAGGAATTTCTGCAGAGGATACCACATCCGCATTATTCAATTCCTGCTCAAGATTTTTTAGGTAATCCTGGTTTTTAGCGCTGCCAAACTCTCTCTCCTTATTGATAAGTTTTAAGAGACGCTCCTGATCAACGGCTGTGATACTAATTTTCCTTCTCATTTCTCCTGAACCTTCCTTTTCTTGTGATAAATATAGAGCGACTATCGCCAGATAGCCGCTAATAATGGTTATGAATTTCGAAAAAAAGGGATTACACACTGTCCTTAGTATATACTATTTCCTAAAATAAGTAAATATCTGTAGTCGCAATATCTACTTCCTCTATGCTACCTCCATGGTTTATTGGCATCCTTCTGTGGATTTCAGGCAAGTCATCGAGTTAGGATGCACTCGAAAAATTATTTTTTACTTACAGCTCTTCTTCTTAAAATATCTTGAATAAAATGGATAGTTTATTTATAATAATAAATATCTCCTTAAAGATGCTGAACAAATCAGAAAAGTCAGATAATCATTAACTTAATATTTGCTGGATGAGATTTACGGGAGAAGGGCTCACGCCCGCCGAAGAAGCAAAACTTTCAGGTGACAGGAACCTGTCGAAGACCGGAAATTGACAGCACTCTGGAGAGACTCAATTAAGGGCGCCGAAGGGGCAATACAATGATGTGTTGTAAATCTCTCAGGCAAAAGGACAGAGGTTAACTAGGGATTGCTATTAAGCATTCTCCTATTTTGCACCCATCATCCGCCTACTCAGAGTCAATCACTACGATTGGCTCTTTTTTATATAGAAAGCGCAACCCCGTTTGGTGGTTGCAGGGGCAGATACCTAGATTAAAGGAGGAGAAAAAACTATGGAGGCCTTGCATAACTTTATCATCTGGTTGAACGGCTACCTCTGGGGACCACCGATTCTTGTTTTGCTGTTTGGTACGCACTTATTCCTCACCTTCCGTACTCGTTTCATACAGAGGTATATTTTCAAAGGGATTAAACTTTCTCTCACGAAGGACCCAGATGCTGCTGGAGATGTCAGCCAATTCGGGGCCCTGACGACTGCTCTGGCGGCAACCATCGGTACCGGTAATATCGTCGGCGTAGCAACGGCAGTTGCCCTGGGTGGCCCCGGCGCTGTGCTTTGGTGCTGGCTGACTGGGGTATTCGGTATTGCCACCAAATATGGCGAGGCCTTACTTGCTGTAAAATATCGGGTCAAAACATCGGATGGCACTATGCTCGGCGGTCCTATGTATGCCCTAGAAAGAGGCCTGGGCATGAAATGGCTCGCGGTTCTGTTCAGCATCTTTACATCCATTGCTGCCTTTGGTATTGGTAATATGACTCAAGCTAATTCTATCTCCGGTATGCTGGATAACCAATTCCAGATCAATCCCATTATTACGGGCATTTTCTTAGCTTCCCTGACAGGAATTGTCATCATTGGCGGGGTAAAATCCATCGCTCGCGTCTGTGAAAAGTTCGTCCCCTTTATGGCGATTGCCTACGTCCTAGGTTGTATCATCATTCTGATTATGAATTCCCAATACGTATGGCCTGCCGTTACTTTGATTTGTGAATCCGCCTTTACTCCGACCGCTGCCGGCGGCGGCTTCGTCGGTGCCAGTGTCATCATGGCCGCTCGTTATGGTATCGCCCGCGGTCTTTTCTCTAATGAATCCGGTTTAGGTTCCGCTCCCATCGTGGCCGCAGCTGCTCAAACGAGAAACCCAGTTCGTCAAGCTCTCGTCTCGGCTACGGGAACCTTTTGGGATACCGTTGTCGTGTGCTTAATGACCGGTCTGGTTGTCGTCAGCAGTATCATCAAAAATCCAACCGCTGCAGAAGGGTTAAAGGGTGGCGATTTAACAACGATGGCCTTTAATGAGATTCCTGTCGTTGGTTCAATCGTTTTAACCTTTGGACTCTTAACCTTCGTATTTTCGACAATCCTCGGTTGGTCTTATTATGGTGAACGAGCCGTTGAATACCTCTTGGGCAAAAAGGGTATTCTTCCTTATCGCCTTCTCTGGGTACTAGCCGTCTTCCTGGGCTCGATTGTCACCCTCCAATTCGTCTGGGATCTTGCTGATGCCATGAACGCAATGATGGCCATTCCAAACCTTATAGCCCTCTTGCTTTTAAGCGGTGTGATTGTATCAGAGACGAAGAAGTATCTCTGGGAAGATTGTTTGGATGAAATCTCAAAGGAGCCTATCCCTGTCATCGAGAATAAATAATCACTGAAAATAGTTCTGATTCTAACAAAGAAGGGTCCTGATTTACCTAGTGTAAATCAGGACCCTTTCGCTTTTAATTCTCCATCGGTGAGGTCAGACAATTGCTCATTAGGTCTTGGAACCCGGCAAAATCTCTAGCCAATAATTGTCGGGATCGTTAATAAAATATATCCCCATCGCTTCATTTTCGTAACAGATGCAGCCCATCTTTTGATGATGCTCATGAGCAGCTTCGTAATCATCCACCATGAGGGCGAGATGAAATTCATTTTCACCAAGATTATAGGGTTCATTCCGGTCTCTTAGCCAAGTAAGTTCCAGGGTATGGGTACTTACTCCGTCACCTAAGTAGACGAGGATAAATTCACCGCTTTCCGGGGCAATTCTCCTTACTTCCTTGAATCCTAGGGCTTCTTGATAGAAAGCTAGGCTTTTCTCGAGATTCAGCACATTAAAATTATTGTGGGTAAATTTAAACTTCATAGCATAATCCCCCTTTTTTCATGTTGACTTATCTTCATATTGCACCCTCATCCATAGTGTAGTAATTTTTAAGAGAGAACACAAACATCTTTTTAATATCTAAGGAACGGAGGCGTCTCATGAAAACTCCTGTAAAAAGCTTTGGCTTAACCATTGAATATATCCGTCACAGTGGTTTCATAGTGGAGTCAGACCAGTCCCTTCTGGTCTTTGACTATTATGAAGGTCCCATCCAATTCCCAGCGACTAAAAAAATCTATGTCTTTACGTCCCATGTCCATCAGGACCATTTCAATCCGGAAATATTCCTATGGCAGAAAGAGCATCCCCATATCCACTATATTTTGAGCTCGGACATCAAGGGGAATCCTAATCTTCCCCCCTCTACCGAAAACATTACCTTCCTTTCACCCTATGATGAGACCCGTTTAGATGATCTTAGAATTAAGGCCTATGGCTCCACCGATGCAGGGATTTCTTTTCTCGTGGAACATGTTGACCCAGAGGGGTTCCGTATCTTTCATGCTGGGGACCTCAACTGGTGGCATTGGTGGGGAGAGCCTCCGGAAGCTATTGAAAACGCCGAGAGGATATTCAAAGAAGAAATCGCCAAAATAAAAGGTGAGTCCATTGATTTAGCCTTCTTCCCGGTCGACCCCAGATTAGAGCAGTATTACTCCATTGGTGCTGAGTATTTTATTCAGGAGCTTAAGCCTCACATTCTTGTCCCCATGCACTTTTGGGATCAGTATGAACCCCTTCAAATTTTCGCCCAAAAATTAGCCTCTTCACCCACCCATATCCTCACCATAACCCAACCTAATCAGATTTTTACAATTTAATTATCCATGTGTTGATGCAAAGAAAACTCACATAGGTAGTCGATGGGTTCTAAGGATACCATCCCAATCGCTTCGATGGTTATATCAATAGGCTGAAAAATCTTGAGAAGCTCTCTCAGAACCTCTGGAATCTCCCCTATTGGAGTCTCTAAGGAAAGAGTGCAATGGGGGTACCAGTCTTGGGGTTTATAATAATCCCAGCTATGCTCATCCCATGCCCCCAGCATTTTGTGTAAATCTCTGTGGATCTGGAAAAGCTTATCCGGTAAGTTAGGTGCCAAGAAGATCGCTCCCTTATTATGAGGAAACATCCCCACTTGCAGTAGCTTTAGCGAAAAAACTGGCACTGTCTCGGCAAGATGCATTAACTGCTCTCTCGCTTGGGCTAAATCCAGCTCATCAAATATGGCTAAGGTAATATGGGGTCTGCCATTTAGACAGGACATGCACTTGCCAATCCCTAAAAGGGACAAGGTTTCCCAGATATTGATAATGGACTTTTCCGCCTCTTCATTAAAATATAGATTTATTGCATAGCTCATTAAAGGCCTCCTTTATCTGGTCAATTAACTATGTTGAATATCCCCTATAAGTCGACTAGCTCAGTCTATCGATCTTTTTTAAGGAGATATTATTATTAATAACTTTACTTCTATCATTATAAAATAGTATAGTATAGAGTGGTTGTAATTTTGCAAAACTTAGGCGAGTAAATACTCTTATAGAGGAGAGATTATAGTGAAAAGAGTCGTTGGCACCGTAGTACGTGGACTTCGTGGACCGATAATTAATAATGGGGATAACATAGAGCAAATAGTCGTTGATACCGTTTTAAACGCTGCAAAGGTCGAAAGCTTTTCTATTGAGGATCGCGATATAGTATCGATCACTGAATCCATTGTAGCACGTGCCCAAGGCAATTACGCAACAATTAACGATATTGCTACGGACATCAAAGCCAAATTCGGCGATGAGACTGTCGGCATTATCTTTCCGATTCTCAGTCGCAATCGGTTTGCAGTCTGTTTACGGGGTATTGCTAAAGGTGTTAAGAATGTGGTCCTGATGTTGAACTATCCTTCCGATGAAGTAGGCAATCATCTTGTGAGCATTGATGAACTGGATGCCAAAGGTATCAATCCATGGACCGATGTCTTGACTGAGGATGAATTCCGCGAACATTTCGGGGATTGCAAGCATCCCTTCACTGGAGTTGACTATATCGACTACTACAAAAAACTAATCGAGGCTGAAGGTGTTACCTGCCAAGTCATTTTTTCTAACAATCCCAAAACTATTCTAGACTACACCAAGAACGTGTTGACTTGTGATATACACTCTCGTTTTCGAACCAAGCGCATCTTAAAGGGCAGTGGAGTGGATAAAATCTATGGCTTAGACGATGTACTGGCGAAATCCATCAATGGTAGCGGCTTTAACGATAACTATGGTCTACTCGGCTCAAATAAAGCCACTGAAGAAAGCGTGAAATTATTCCCCAACAACTGTCAACCCATCGTTGATGGCATTCAAGCTAAAATCAAGGAATTAACTGGCCAAACCGTTGAAGTTATGGTTTACGGCGATGGGGCCTTCAAAGATCCCGTCGGGAAGATTTGGGAATTGGCGGACCCAGTCGTATCACCGGCCTACACTGGCGGGCTCGAAGGTATTCCTAACGAAGTGAAACTGAAATATTTGGCAGATAACAATTTCTGTCACCTAAGCGGTGAAGAACAGCATCAAGCCATATCGAAATATATTGAGAATAAATGCGATGATCTGGTCGGTGCCATGGAAGCACAAGGGACTACCCCCCGCAAGCTTACGGATCTCATCGGTTCCCTCTCCGATTTGACCTCCGGCAGTGGCGATAAGGGAACCCCCATCGTCTATATTAAGGGGTATTTTGATAATTATACAAAGTAAACGGTATTTATTGTTTAAGGATGATTGAGATAATCAATTATTTAAGCGCAAACTGGCCTCTAAAGGAAGATTTACCGACTTTGGTTTTTTTGCACGGAGCGGGTTGTCAAGCAAAAGCTTGGCAGCCGCAGCTTTCAGGGCTAGCTACGGTGGCCAATACAATAGCTATCGATTTACCGGGGCATGGCGGCAGTGAAGGCCCTGCCCTAGATAGTATTCCTGCTTTAGCAGAAGCGGTGAGGGCTTTTCTGCAGGAAATTAAGGCCACAAGACCCATACTCTGCGGACTCAGCATGGGTAGCGCTATTGTCCTGCAATATTTACTGGATTATCCTGATTCAGCAGTGGCGGGAATTGCCATGGGGGCAGGTGCTCGCTTAAATGTGGCCCCGTTGATCTTTCAAACTATAGCTAAGGATTATGCTGGTTTTGTGGCTTTAATGGGACGGCTGGCCTTTTCCCCTTCAGCTAAACCTGAAGCTGTTCAGGAAATATCCCAGCTTATCATGTCCTGTCCGCCGGAGGTTACTGCGGCAGATTTTACAGCTTGCCACAGCTTTGACGTGCTCCAACGGGTGGAAAAAATAGAACATCCTTTATTAATTATCTCCGGTCAGGAGGATAAGATGACCCCTCCCAAATATGCGGAGTTTCTGGAAAAGCAGGTAAAGAGGGGGATTCTTTATCATCTTCTTGGAACCGGGCATATGATTCCAAACGAAAAGCCCTTGAAAGTGAATAAGCTCATCGGGGATTTCATTAAGGGATTTTTATGAACTTTAGAATCTATCTACCTAATAATAAAATCGAGAATTTCTATCGAGATGCTATCAAAGAATATGAAAAGCGCTTGGGCCGGTACTGTAAGATTCAGGTTGTGAGATATAAAAGTGATGAGCAACTGATTAAACTCATTCCTGACAAGGCACATCGACTCTTGATCTCAGTGAACGGCGAAAAAATAACCTCTGAAGGGCTCGCGAGCAAAATAAGTGAATGGGGACTATCCGGCATAGCTGATATCGCCATCATTATTGGCACTACCCTTCCGCATGATGAAGTGCTTGCCCTTAGCTCCGCGGAGATGGCCTTAGGACTCCAAGCAACCGTTCTCTATGAACAGATTTATCGATCCTACCGCATTATTAATAATCAGCCTTACCATAAATGAAAGAGGATGACTTTTCGAAGTCATCCTCTTTCATTTATGGTTTGTTTATTATAACCGCACGATAGATTTGTTCCAGCACCATCAGTCGCATTAGAGGATGGGGAAAGGTCAAGGGTGAAAAAGACCAGCGATAATCGGCTCTATGTCGTACTTCGCCTGAAACACCCAATGAACCGCCAATAATAAAGGTACTGCTATACTGCCCTTTTAAGACCAGCTGATCAAGATATTCAGATAGTCCCGTCGAAGAAAACCCTTTCCCTTGCAAATCGAGTAGAATGACATGCTCCTGAGGGCCAATCCCTTTCAGGATCCTTTCTCCCTCTTTGCTCTTTACCCGTTCTTCATCGGCAAAAGAGAGCCGCTCCGGACAGGGCTCATCGGCTATCTCGACAATCTCCAAATGAATCGAGGTGTTTAGGCGCTTGGTATATTCCTTAATACCATCAACAAGAAATTTTTCGCGGATTTTTCCTACGGCAATAACCTTGATCTGCAGCATTGATAGACTCCTCTAATAACAATCAGTTCAGTAATTACCGCCTATAGCCTTACTCCAACTATGGGTTATGGGTTAATCTCAACCAACTTCACTTGCACATCCGTGTTTTTACTATTACGGAAATATGTCACCGTGACCGTGTCTCCGGGTTTAAACTTAAACAACTCATGGGTTAATTCTAAGGAACTCTTCACGGTTATACCGTTGATCTTCACTAAGATATCTCCGGGCTGAATGCCGGCTTGACCCGCTGGTCCTCTGGCATCTATATCGGAGACATAGGCACCTGCCGGCCAACCTTTTTGAGCAGCCCATTCCGGACTATAGCGCGTGTCAATAGAGACCAAGAGACCGGGATGGCTAAAGTAGCCCTTCTCAATCAGTTGCTGGATGACGGGAATGGCATCCGTAATAGGAATCGCAAAGCCCATCCCTTCAAAGCCTATCTCAGCATTTTTAGCAGAGTTAATCCCAACGACTTGACCGTTATAATTGACCAAAGGTCCGCCACTGTTCCCCGGGTTGATCGCTGCATCGGTCTGAATTAGATTAAAGCTGGACTCTCCCTCGATCAAAAGAATCCGATTCTTGGCGGAAACCACACCCTGGGTGACAGAACGAGCAAATTCCTCTCCTCCAGGGTTGCCGATGGCCACTACAGGTTCTCCGACTTGAAGTTGATCGGAATTGCCGAGTTGTGTCGCTGTCAGTTTCTCAGGAGCAATCTTAATTACAGCTAAGTCAGTTCGTGGGTCTTGGCCGACCAAAGTGGCTTCCGCATTTCTTCCGTCCGCTAAGCTAACCATCAATCGTGAGGCATCTGCAATCACATGGTAGTTAGTGACAATATAGCCGTAATCGGCATCGATGATAAAACCTGATCCAGTCCCCGCTTCCGTCAAACCCGTACCACCGAAGATACTGCCCCGAGACTGAAAATTGGCTATGCCCACAACTGCAGGTCCCACCGTTTTGGCCACCTCCACCACCGGAAAGCCAGTCGGATTCGTAATGCTTACAGGCGGGGTGGATGAACCCTGGCCTAAAATAACCTCTTTGGGGACGGGTGCTTGATTTCCATAAAGAGAAGGGACTAAGGCTACGGAAATTAAGCCACCGATGATGGCACTAATCAACGCCAAAGCAATCGTTGAGAAAAACCGCGGCCTTTGTCTCTTATCTGGATAATTCTGATAGTCATTTTGGTCATAATAGCCCATGCAATTACCTCCTCACAGCTTTAGTATTCTTCTAAAACTATTAGTTCATGCGGTGTGTATCGGGGAGCTACCCTTAATCTCACGTCCGGGTTCTCTTTTGCTATTCGGGATTCCTTGAGGATGCGCAGAATGGTCGATAGGGCTAGTTCCGGTGTATTGTTTTCTTCGCTTAAATGCGATAAAACAATCCGCTTAGTATTCCCTTCGATCCATTGGAGAAGCCCTTCCGCCAGCTGACTATTCTCCAAGTGCCCAAAATTACCGCTGATTCGTTTTTTAAGATACCAAGGATAACTACCTTGCCAAAGCATTTCCTGATCATGATTAGCTTCAACAACTAGGGCATCGCAGCCTTTTAAGGCTCGGTGCATATCTTCCGTAATGATTCCTGTGTCCGTAGCAATTCCAATTGCTTGACGGCCACAAGTAGCCTGCTCCGCCTCGATGCGCACACCAAAGCTTTCCTTACTGTCATGAGAGGTCGGAAAGACTTGCACTTGCAGACCGGCACAAGTAAAGGAATCCTTGACAACCACTCGTTGTTCGTCCTTGAGCTTCCCAATCGTGGGGTTGAGCTCATCCCAGATCTTAGCTGAGGCATAGATGGGAATCTTAAGTTTCCGAGCGACTGCCCCAACTCCCTTTACATGATCCGAATGTTCATGGGTAATAAAGATTCCTTCAACCTCCATGGGGGATATATCCAGCATAGATAGATTATGTAGGGTTGCCTTTAGGCTGATACCGCAATCCACAAGAAGATTCCTCTTCTCTTGTCCAACCACAATCGCATTACCGGAGCTCCCACTTGCCAGGGTTGCTAGATGCACATCAATTCCCTCTTCCCTTTTACAAGTGTATTATACCAAATCCTTCTCTTAAACAAAACTAGGCTGATAACAGTGAAATCAACCTAGAGTACAAGAAAAAAACTGAGGCTATTTAGCCCCAGAGATCGATTCGGATTGATCTACGCTACCCGTTTTCTCAAAGTTCTCAATAATTTTATCCTGGGCCAGCTTAATACTGCTTTCGAGACGCTGTTTATTCTCTTCAGAAAGATTTTCAATAGTTAAGGCTTTTTCCCATTGGGCAATGGCTGCCCCGTAATCTTCCTTGGCATACATGAGGAAAATACCGTAATTATACAGACCATTAAGAAACTTAGGATCCATCTGCAATGCCTCTTGGAAAGTCTGTTCTGCTAGCTCATCTTGACCCCCATAAAAGGCTGCCGTAGCCATATCAACTAAGATATTCACATTCTTTTCCGATTTAATAACTTCTTGGTATTCCACTACTGCCTGTTGGAAAATAGCCCCCGCTTTCTCAGGAGTGTTTCCTCCTAAGGTCTGGAAAGCCCAATCATAGTAGCTATTAGCAAGAATTAAACGGGTTTGAGCATCCTGTGGATTAGCCTCTAACGCTTTGTTAAGACTATCAATTTGACTTTCATTGCTCCCGGCTACAGGGGCATTTCCTGTATCCCCAAAGAACATGACAAAGGAAGAACCCACCAAGCTTATTACTAATAATGCCACTATCACATAGACGGTAACCTTTTGAGATTTTTTACGCACCGACTCACATCTCCCTAATCCAAAGTAACTATTTAATTTTATCATCTCGTTGGAGGTTAGTCCACACGGGTTTTTTATTTGCAAAACGAATAGTCGTTAATCTACCAGCCATTTGCGAAGTTGACATCTTGCTTCATAGTAGGGTGTACTTTCACCAAAATCGGAAGGTTTCCCGATGAGAAGCTGATTGACCCCAAATCCGTCCACGGCACCCCCTTCAGGTATGACCACTGCTTGAGGGTGTACATCTTCCGATACAGAGACCCAGGCTAGAAGCTGTCCATGTTCAGTCTCGACTAAGGCCCGATCCCCAGTAGATAAATAATACTTCTCAGCTAGTTGAGGATGTATATAGAGATGGAAATCCTCAGTCTCCTGGAATTGGGAGTGTAGAGCATGATGAGGATGAGGAGTAATAAGATACCAGGGGTATTCCGATTGATTTTGGGTCTTGGAGAACTCCTGATGCCTTTGCAGATCTTCCTTAGAGTGGCTAAGCAAGGGATCTGCCACAGCATCCCCATACACAGCCAGCGCTATCTCTGAAGCTAGTTCGATCTTCCCACTAGGAGTCTTGAACTGTAAATCGCTCCAAGCCACCTCCGGAATATAGGGTGCTCGAATGGGTCCTTGCCTTAAGCTCTCCAAAGTGATGCCATACCTATTAAGGGGGGAGAGTACATAGTCCAGCCATTGCTCTGGGGTATAAGAAAAGTCGTCTCCTAAGCCTAGGCGTTGTGCCAACTCCGTAAAAACAAGGGCTTCCGATCTGGCTTCTCCCTGGGGCTCAACAATCTTCTGAGTAAGCTGAAGGATGGGACTCCAGGAGGTTGCAATTAAGTCCTCGTCTTCGAAGGCCGTGGTCACGGGAAGGACTAAATCCGACTGACGGGCAGTCTCGGTCAGGGTGGTATCGAAGGTCACTTTAAAGGGAATCTCCCGCCAGACTTCCCGCCAGAGCAAAGAATTCGGTTGCTGCACCAAGGGATTAGAACGAGTCACCACGGCAAGCTGGACAGGGGGATGCGCTTTTTCGATTTCTTCAGCGAAAAAGGAATGGGGGAAGGTCCGGGACTGATAACGGCTGGAATCTAACTTAACGTGATTTAGATACCCTCGATGATATAGATAGCCGTACTGGATACCCGCGCCGGGCTTGCCTATATTACCTGTAAGGGCTATCAGCGCGTCGATAGCGCGCAAGGTATTGCCCCCGCCGCTATAACGTTGCAACCCGTATCCAGACAAAATAGTCATCGGTCCCATGTGACTTATTTTGTAAGCTAATTCCTCTTGTTTCTCCACAGATACACCGGTCAGCTGGGCAACTCTTTCTGGCTCGTACTCCTTCGCCCGTAAGGCAAAGGCCTCTAGTCCATGGACAGACTGGCGAACGAATTCCCAATTTAGCCAGCCCTCCCGCAAGATAATGTGAGCGATACCCATGGCGAGGACCCCATCACTACCTGGGTTAACCTGAATGTAATCCTGGGCAAAATCCCCACTCTTCACTCGCACTGGATTGATCACGAGGATAGTGGCACCAGCCTTCTTGGCCTCGAGCAGAAAAGGAACCATATGCAAATTTGTAACTGCTGGATCCCTACCCCAAAGAATAATGAGCTTGGCCTGGGTCACTTGTGCCCAATCATTGGCATAAGCCCCACCAAAGTCAATCTCCTGTGCCCTTAATCCTGCTCCCCAGCACATACTTCCTCTCGGTTCCGTGACTCCTCCCAGAGCTTGAAAGAAACGCCTATCCAGCTCTCTTAAGGTCCCATTGTGGCCATAATCATAATGATGAAGGATCCCCCAAGATCCCACTTCCTTAAGAGTCTCCCTGATTTTATCAACTAAGAGGGTGTAGGCTTCATCCCAGGAGATCCGCCGAAATGTTCCTTGATCTTTAAGAAGAGGAAAACGAAGCCTTTCTGCCGAGAAGACCCATTGAGCTTGGGCCTGGGCTTTTGAGCAGATAAATCCTTTGGTAAGAGGATGTTCCTTATCCCCTTGAACCCGTAAGCCCTTATCCTCACTATACTCAACAATAAAGCCGCAGCTATCCGGACAGTTCAACGGGCATGCCGAGCGCAGAATGGCCATCTTTATCCCCTCCTAGCAGATAATACTCACTAGATAACTATTGTTGGGCAATCAGTGATGCCTCTTTAATCTTCATGTACAAAGCTACTTCAAGACGCTTCTTCTGTAATTCACAGCCTAATTCATAGATATCGTTAAGATGACCACTAAAGGCCTGATTAGCCGAGTGACAGCCGCCACTACAGGAAAAACGAGCCCAACACTGACGACAGCTGGATTTACTATAGACATGGGCCGAGCGAAACTTATCGACAATTCCTAGATTTAGACTGGGCTTTTCTTCATTCAAGGAGCCCATTTTGAATTCCTCTTGGCCTACGAATTGATGACAAGGATAGAGATCTCCTTCGGGTGAAATAGCCACGTACTCATGACCAGCTCCACAGCCGGATAACCGTTTGGGCAGACAAGGGCCTTTATCTAAAGCTACATTAAAGTGAAAAAAGCTAAAATCCTCACCTTTTTTCCGCCGCTCAAGCAACTCTTCCCCTAGCCGATCATAGGTCTTTAAAATCTCTGGTAAATCCCCTTCTTGAAAAGCATAAGGATCACTGGGCTGAGCGACCACAGGCTCTAAAGAAATCTGCTTCATACCCAAATCCAATAGATGGGTCACGTCTTCATCGAAGTCCAAATTATAATGGGTATAGGTTCCTCGTGCATAATAATATGTACCCACGGCATAGGGCGAGCTATCCGGTCGTTTCTTTGCGAACTGCTGTAGGCGTGGGGCTACCTGATCATAGCTACCTCGACCATTGGCATAAGGACGCATGCGATCATGGACCTCGGGCCGGCCGTCAATGCTCAGCACAACACTTATATCTTCTTCCTCAAGGAAGTTTTGGATATCCTCAGTTAATAGTACGGCATTGGTAGTTAGGGTAAACTTAATCGTCTTGCCTTTAGCTTGAGCCGCTTTCTTGCCATAATCAACAAGATCCTTCACCACTTGAAAATTCAGAAGAGGTTCCCCACCGAAAAAGTCTACCTCACAATGCTTGCGGTGAGCAGAGGCTTCTAAAACAAAATCGATTGCCTTCTTGCCGGTTTCCCAATCCATAAGCCCGCGCTGACCTCCGAAAGCTCCTGTACCCGCGAAGCAATAATTGCAGCGCAGATTACAGTCATGGGCTACATGAAGACAGATGGCTTTGACTATAGGCTTGGCTGGGTAGGAAGGACCTTTTTCTTCTGCTTCCTTAGAGAACAGAATACCTTCCTTTTGAAGTTGTTCCATTTCGCTGAGGATTTCCTTTACTTCCTCATGAGATAGGTTAAATTCAGTTGTCTGCAGTTGATTCATGACATCTTCATTATCTAAGGGCTTTCCTTTCTCTTGTAGCTTTTCCAAAACCTTCACAATGGCAAATGTCAAGTCATCTAATATATGCAAAGAGCCTGAATTAACATCATAAGCAATATTCAGGTCACCTTGTCGATAAGTGTGGACATTTCGTCTAATCTCGTATCCTTCAAGAAACATCGTGGTTATTCCCTTCTCTCTAGTAAATATAAACAGAACCCGCCTGAATCAGGTGGGTTCTTGATAACCTATGTTCAATCTTCACTTCATCTTGGCCTATGTCTTATTTCGCTCAGATTGACAAATTTACTTTACGCAAACTTGGTTGCCTACCGTACAGGATGTTTTGCAGGCAGATTGACAGGAAGTTTGGCATTCTCCGCAACCACCTGTCTTTAAGGTTTCGCTTAGATTCGCTTTCACAACTGTTTGAATATGTTTTGCCATCCTCGTAACCTCCTCTCAAACACATCAGAATTCGTCACTTATTATACCATGGGGACGAGTTGAAGTGCAAAATGTAATTAATCATTTGCTGCTTCCTTGTTTGGGCTGACTGAATAAATAGATCGCTTTTCCCTCTTTAGAGTATCCGGTAATATCCGCATCAACTGAGGGAACCTGATCCTTGCTAATCAAACTATACCAGAGGCGATAATCGCCTGATTGTACGATCTTTGCTTTAGTAACCTCACCCCAGGTGGTCTTTACTTCTATCTCACTAATTTTAGGTTCTTCGACAAAACCGTAATAGAGATAGTATTTTGTCGTTTTATCGCCTAAGCTTGCATAGCGCCATGATAATCCCTTCGGGTGGGTGACTAATGACCCTCCCTCAGTTCCCAGCCATTTCCAGCCAAAAGCATCTTTTTGAAACAGGCCTGAGCCGAGTTCGTCATTATTAATATAAAAGACAATATTCGCCTCATTTTGAACCTCTTGGGTATGGATTACCTCCCAATCACCTGGAACTACCTTTTTAGCCTCTTGAACAGCCTCTTCAAGGGAGCCACAACCACTCACTAACATGGTCGCTAAAATTATAGCGTAAACCAGTAGTTTTTTAAGTTTCACAGGGTTTCCTCCAGTAACAAAAAATATCTGAGTTCTGAGCAACGTGTAAATTTATCAGCTTTTATAGTTTAGCTTATTTTATGTCTATTGACAATAGTTTAATAATAGTACGACAGCAAAGCAACGTCCTATACAAATTCCAACAAAATTCTTTATTCTTTACTCTTTACCTTTGAGCTCGGGGTACCTAGAGAACTGAAGAGCTACACTGTCTAAGACAGTGTAGCTCAAAAGAAGAGTCTTCTTAAAATTCGGAAATGGTGCCTTAGGACGGAATCGAACCGCCGACACGAGGATTTTCAGTCCTCTGCTCTACCGACTGAGCTACCAAGGCAAATATATTGGTGACCCATACGGGATTCGAACCCGTGTTACCGCCGTGAAAGGGCGGTGTCTTAGGCCGCTTGACCAATGGGCCGTAGCGCAATAACTATAATACATGGACTAGCTTTACTTGTCAAATAGTTTTTCTATAAATCATTATACTCTTGCTGAAAACTTAATTTCCAAACTAAGTTCCACCCCTTCACTTGGGAAAGTGGAATTTAATTTGGAAAGATTAAAGGGTGGAATTCACTCAGACAAATAGGTTATATTGGGATAGCTGTGTCCCGGTAGAAAGAAAGAGGGACTGACATGGCTAACCAAAAACATTTAACCTTTGATGAACGGGTGACCATCTCTTCGCTTTTGGATAAAACCTACTCTTTTAAGGCAATCGCTAAAGAATTAGATAAGGATTGCACCACCATCTCCAAAGAGGTTCGCCGCCATATCATCTTCAAACGGATAGGCTGTCAAGGCAATGCTTACAATGCTTGCCGCCACCGCTATACTTGCGATCATAGGCTGCTCTGCACACCCTGTCATTATTCGCACCGGCCCAGCTTTTGCCGCCGCTGCAAATTATGCAATGCTATGTGCCCGTCTTTTGAGTGTCAACTCTGCCCACGACATGCCAAACCGCCTTATGTTTGCAACGGATGCGATAAGCTTAATAAGTGCACTTTGGAGAAACGCTTTTACCATGCTGCACCAGCCCATACCGAATATCAGGCAGTTCTTTCCGAAGCCAGACAGGGTATATCTCTCTCGGAAGATGAGGTAAAACACCTCGACTCCATCATTTCCCCTCTCATCAAAAAGGGGCAATCCCTGAATCATATCTGTGCCAACAATAAGGATTCCCTCATGGTTAGCAAAAGCACCCTCTATCGTCTAATTGACTTTAATATTTTCACCGCAAGAAACATCGATATGCCACGGAAAGTACGCTATGCTAAGCGCAAGATAAAAAGACAGCTCAAGGTCGACAAGGCTTGCCGAATCGGTAGAACCTACAATGACTTTCAGCATTTCCTCAACGAGAATCCCCACCTACCTCTTGTGGAAATGGACACCGTAGAAGGTCGTAAAGGGGGCAAGGTTCTTCTTACCCTTCATTTCGTGAAGGCAGAATTCATGCTTGCCTTTTTACGGCAAACCAACGATTCTCAATCCGTCATCACTATCCTGGAAGACCTTCAACTCAACCTTGGCCAAGACATCTTTATGAGGGTTATGCCGATTTTGCTGACGGACAATGGTTCTGAGTTCTCTAACCCAAATGCCTTGGAGTTTGACCAACAACAAAACCGCAGAACTCATCTGTTCTACTGCGATGCCTCTTCACCTGGGCAGAAAGGCTCTGCCGAGAGGAATCACGAGCTGATCCGCTATTTTATTCCTAAAGGCACCCGTATGGATGAGTTTACCCAGGTCGACATCAGCCGCATGATGGACAACATCAATTCCTACAGTCGACAAAGCTTGGGGAATAAATGCCCTTATGACATGTTGGCTTTCCTCTATGGGGAAGATCTTCTTAAGGCATTGGGGTGTCACAAAATTCCGCCCAATGAGGTCATCATGAATTCCTCTCTTTTTAAGGAGACTGCCGTCCATTGTCTAGGCAATCCATGGGGTTATACCGATGAGTCAGGACGGGAGACCAGTTATCTTGATGCCTATCGGGCTATTGAAGAACAACGCAAAGAAATGACAGAAAAAAATTAACCTCACCCGTTAATTTCTTCCTGTCATGACACTACCGGGAAGCAGCTTCATACCCCATTAAACCGGGTGGAATTTACTATGCGAAAAAGTCTACTAAATTCCACTCGCAGATACCTGCGCCCTTTTTCAGCTGCTTTTACACCGGATTTGGCCCTATTTTAATCCAAAACTGAAAAAAAGTCACCCTTTTCTTTTCTACAAACAAGAATGGGTGACTTTCAGTGGAATTTACCTCGATAAAGTGGAACTTACTTTGAAATTCAACCACTCTTGCTGAAATGGGAAGCTGCTCAGCCTCCCAGATAGGCCTTGCGGATCTCATCGCTCTCTGACAGTTCCTGTCCGGTGCCGGAAATTGAGATGGAGCCAGTCTCCAGCACATAGGCTCTATCAGCGATGGATAGGGCCATCTGGGCATTCTGCTCGACAAGAAGTACAGTGGTTCCAGCCTTGTTCATCTCCTGGATAATAGTGAAGATTTGCTCGACCAGTATAGGAGCAAGGCCCATGGAGGGCTCATCTAACATCAGAAGTTTGGGCTTGCTCATAAGCGCCCGGCCTATGGCCAGCATCTGCTGCTCGCCTCCGGAGAGTGTGCCCGCAATCTGTTTGCGGCGTTCCAAAAGCCGTGGGAAAAGAGCGTAGACCTTATCCATTTCGGCCTCAATACCGCCGGAAGGACAAGTGTAAGCACCCATATCCAGATTTTCCTGGACGGTCATCTGCAGAAAAATGCGCCGTCCCTCAGGGACATGAGCTAAACCGCGTTCCACGATCTTGTGGGGTGCCGTGGAAGTAATGTCCTCTCCTAAGAAGCTTATTCCGCCAGTCTTGGTGCGCAGCAAGCCGGAAATAGTTTTCAGGACAGTACTCTTTCCGGCTCCGTTGGCCCCGATTAGAGTCACTATCTCACCTTCGTTGACCTCCAGGGAGATACCCTTTATGGCGTGTATAGCACCATAAAAGACGTTTATGTCATTGACTTTCAACATAGTGGTCAGCCCTCCCTCTTCTTGCCTAAATAAGCTTCGATGACCTGAGGGTTGTTTCGGATCTCGCTGGGGGTTCCTTTGGCGATGATTTTACCAAAATTAAGCACACTTATTTTCTCGCAGATGCCCATGACCAGATTCATGTCGTGCTCTATAAGCATAATTGCGATCTGGAAGGTATCACGGATTTTTACGATATTATCCATTAATTCGGCTGTCTCGGAAGGGTTCATCCCGGCGGCAGGTTCATCCAGTAGCAGCAGCATGGGTTTCGTAGCTAAGGCACGGACTATCTCAAGTCTGCGTTGAGCGCCATAAGGTAGCGATCCAGCCCGTTTCCCCGCCAAGCTCTGCATATCGAAGATAGACAAAAGCTCCATGGCCTTCTCATGTGCCTGCTTCTCGCCTTTCCAGTAAGCGGGAAGGCGAAGAATGCCATTCCACATACCATAGTTGATATGATTATGCATGCCAAGTTTTACATTGTCCTCAACCGTTAAATTCGAAAAAAGGCGTATGTTTTGAAAGGTCCGGGCGATACCGGCTTTGTTAATTTGTACTGTGGTCATATTCTGCGTGTCATGGCCATCCAGCAAGATATTACCGTGGGTAGGCTGATAGACTTTGGTAAGCAGGTTAAACACAGTCGTCTTTCCTGCACCGTTGGGGCCAATGAGTCCGGCTATCTCCGTTCGGTTGATGGTCATGTTAAAGCCATTAACAGCCATAAGTCCACCAAAGTTTATCCCTAGGTTGCGGGCTTCCAGCACCGGCAGCATATCCACGTCACCCTCAGAAACAGGGTTGGTGGAGGGCACGGAAATCATCTTTGTCTCAGTACTATTAGCTTTGTCCATCTTCCGCACCTCTCTTTCCTTTTCTGGGAAGCAACCTTTCCTTTAAACCACGCAGATGGTTCTTAAATTCATCGCTGTTGGTGGCCAGCATGATAAGGATAAGAACGATTGCATATAAAAGCATGCGGTAGCTGTTGAACTGACGCAACATCTCAGGAAGTATGGTAAGTAGGGTGGCGGCGATAATCGAGCCCCGAATATTACCCAAACCTCCCAAGACCACGAAAACAAGAATCAGGATCGAGGTATTGAAGCCGAACTTAGAGGCAATGATGGTGGAATAATTCATGGCGAACAACGTACCTGCGGCACCGGCCAGGGCGGCGGAGGTGACAAAAGCCATAAGCTTATACTTAGTGATGTGAATACCCACACTCTCCGCTGCAATGCGGTTGTCTCGTAAGGCCATAATTGCCCGTCCCGAACGGCTGTCAATCAGATTAAGAACGATAAACAAAGTAATCAGGATGAGGACAACGCCCATGGTGAAAGTGGCAAGCTTGGGTATACCCGTGATTCCTAGGGGGCCGTCGATAATGACTCTGCCGCCTTCACCAAGGTTCAGAGCATTGGAGTCGGTAAGAAAGCTAAAGTGAAGCCCTTCTTTATCTTTCCCTACATAAAGGATGTTGATAATATTCTTTATAATTTCCCCGAAAGCCAGAGTGACGATGGCCAAATAGTCGCCTTTAAGACGTAGTACAGGTATCCCAATAAGAAAACCAGCTACTCCGGCGAAAAAAGCACCTATAATTAGAGCTACAATCAAGCGCAGGAGCGTGATGGGTATAATCTGCTCCAAGCTTATAGCAGCCACGACACCCGCAAAGGCACCGATGCTCATGAAACCCGCGTGGCCTAAAGACAACTCACCCAGTATGCCTACGGTCAGGTTGAGTGAAATCGCCAAGATTACATAGGCGCAGATTGGAACTAGCTGCCCTTTAAGGGATGAGGTGATATTGCCGCCGCTTATAAGCAATTGGACGATAATAAAAGACACGATAACTAAAGCGTACGTATAGAGGTTGTTACGTGTAGTTTTTTTCATTATCATAACATCTACCTCATACCTTCTCGTTGATCTGTTTGCCCAGAAGACCGGTGGGCTTGACCAACAAAGTAAGAATAAGGACGGAGAACACGATGGCATCGGACAGCTGCGTCGAGATATAACCCTTACCGAATATCTCTATGATGCCGAGCAGTATACCACCGATCATAGCGCCAGGTATGGAGCCGATTCCGCCAAGCACGGCGGCAGTAAAAGCCTTGATCCCAGGCATGGAGCCCGTGGTGGGCATCAAGGTAGGATAAGCGGAGCAAAGAAGAACACCGGCAATCGCCGCTAGAGCAGAGCCGATGGCAAAGGTGACGGAGATGGTGAAGTTAACGTTGATGCCCATCAGTTGAGCCGCTCCCTTGTCCTCAGAGCAGGCCCGCATAGCCTTACCCATTTTGGTCTTTCCAGTAAACCACGTCAGGGCGGCCATAATAATCAGGCAGGCGACTACAGTGACGATAGCGATGACGGAGATAGTTAGCCGACCATCGAAAAGCTTCAGGGAGGCATTTCCTACTACGGAAGTGAACACCTTAGGGTTAGACGACCAAAGTAGCAGAGCCGCATTCTGCAGAAAATAGCTGACACCAATAGCAGTGATAAGCACAGCCAAGGAGGTGGCTGCTCTCAGCGGCTTGTAGGCCAGGCGCTCTATGACCACCCCTAGGATAGTACATACCACCACGGCCAAGAGTACGCCGACGACCGGGGGCAGGTTCCACCGAGTGCTAGCGAAGAATGAAATATAGGCACCGACCATGATAACATCGCCATGGGCAAAGTTCAGCATTTTTGCAATGCCGTAGACCATTGTATAGCCCAGAGCAATGATGGCATAGACGCTACCAAGACTGAGTCCGCTGATCAGAAAGGAGAGAAAGGTCATAACTCACACACCTTCATTTAGTTTGAACATATTCGGAGAAGTGCACAGATAGGATAAAGGGCTGCCGAGTTTGTGCTCGGCAGCCCTCTCAACAAACCATTCGAAAGGGCATTATACTCTTAATCCATACCGACGTAAGTACCCTTTTCAATGACCATGCCCTTAGGGGTCTTGGAAACTTCACCGGTAGCAGCCCATGTCATTTTCTCACCGGTAAGTCCGTCAACAGAAATAGTAGGGAATACTTGGACCAGTTTCTCACAGATATCTGCGGCGCTCATGTCAGGGGTGATGCCGGCAGTCTCAATGGCTTTCTTGTAGGCATACACGACGTCATAACCGTCGGCTGCGAATTGGTTGGGAGTCTCTTTATAGAGTTCTTGGTATTTTTTAACGAAGTTGACAGTGCGCTCATCGGTAGCGTCAGCACTGAAGGGGGTCAACAGCATAACGCCCTCGGCCAAAGATGCGTCAAAGTTCTCCAGAGTCAGGATACCGTCCATACCGTCTACACCGAAGTATTTGGGGGAGTAGTCCATAGACTTAGCCTGCTGGAGTACCAGAGAGGCCGGGGTATAATACATAGGCAGGAAGATTAAGTCGGCACCATTTTTCTTGGCGTCAGCCAATTGAACGGAAAAGTCGGTCTGGCTGTCCTCGGTGAAGGTGGTTGTGGAGACGACCGCTAGGTTCAGTTCTTTGGCTTTGCTGACGAAAGTATTATAGATTCCCTTGGAATATACATCGTCATTCTTGTATATAATCGCAATTTTTGTGCCAAGCTTTTTGTCAACGATATACTGAGCGGAAGCTGAACCCTGGTTGGGGTCGGAGAAGCACATCTGATACACATTATCCTTACCCTCAATGACAGCGGGGGCGGAGGCGGAGGGAGTCAGGGCAAAGATCCGGTCGCTAAAGGTTTCAGCACTGGTGGCCACACCGGGGGTGCTGGTCACGGAGCCGAGGGACATCTGTATGCCCCAGTCCTTGAGCTTATTGTAAGCATTAACGGCCTTCTCGGCGTCATGCTCATCGTCTTCATATTTGAGTTCGAACTGAATGCCGCCCAGGGCATTAATCTCTTCCACAGCAATCTCGGCACCCTGCTTGGCAGCGTTGCCGTATATGGCTGCACCGCCGGTCAGAGGACCGGTGCCGCCAATCTTAAAGGCGGATGCGGCCGGTTCTTTGCCGCCTGCGTCGGGTTGCCCGGCAGGAGCTTTATCCGTGCCTCCGCAACCGGTCAGAAGACCAATGGTCAAGACGAGAGAGACTGCGATACTAAACATTCTTTTCATTATACATTCCCCTTATAACTTAATTTTATGATTATTTCGAGTCTGCGAATATGCCGGCAAAAAAACAGTGCATACTCTCTTGAGGCGATTTGCGACTACAGCAGTCAGCACTTCTAGACCCCCAAAATAACCAAGATTAAAATAATTTTAGCCTTCAGGGGTCTGGCTGTCAAGGTAAATATTATGTAACAGATAAATATTATTATGTAACAGATTGTGGTAGATAAATACTATGCATGGTGTCTATTAGAAATTCATGGTGTCTTATCCTATACAAACACAAAAAAACTTGCATTCCTAAGAACACAAGCGTTTTAATTAATAATGGTGAGCCATCCGCGACTCGAACGCGGGACACCCTGATTAAAAGTCAGGTGCTCTACCGACTGAGCTAATGGCTCAAAACTCACTAACGAATACGTATTTTACAGGAACATCGACAACTTGTCAATATTTTTGATAAAGAAAACCCCGAAAGAACTGTTTTCGCACTTGTTGCTACGTCGAGCTTTGTACGAAGTTACATTCTGAACATACAAAAGATCTTAGAAAATCTCTCCGCGAACGATCGTCTGCTCCCGACCAGGCCCCACAGCAATCAGGGTAACCTGGGTTTCCGTGAGAAGCTCAATGCGTTTCACGTAGTCTTGGGCCGCCCTAGGCAGATCAGCAAAGCGAGTCACGCCTGTAATATCCTCCCGCCAACCTTCAACTTCCTCATAAACGGGTTCACAGGCTTTGAATATTTTCTGACTTTGTGGGAATTCATAAATCACTTCGTTATTGACTCGATAGCCAACACATATCTTTATCCTCTCAAAACCAGATAAAACATCCAGCTTCATCAAAGCAAAATCGGAGATTCCGCTCACCCGAACAGAATAGCGAGCGATTACCGCATCAAACCAACCACAACGACGAGCTCGGCCTGTAGTGGTACCGAATTCATGGCCATTTTGACGCATGCGTTCCCCGGTTTCGTCCAAAAGCTCGGTAGGGAATGGTCCTTCACCGACTCTTGTAGTATAGGCTTTAATGACTCCCACTACACGATTAATGCGTGTCGGTCCCACTCCAGCACCGATACAGGCGCCCCCAGCAATAGGATGGGATGAAGTTACATAAGGATAGGTACCGTGATCCAAGTCCAGTAGGGTCCCTTGAGCTCCTTCAAATAAAACCTTTTCCCCGGCCTTTAAGGATTCATCAATAACTAAGGAGCTATCTGCGACTAAACCCCGAATCCTCTGAGCATAGCCAGAGTATTCAGTGTAAATAGCTTCATAATCTAGTGGCTCAACACCATATATCTTGGTTAAGATATTATTCTTTTCAATTAGGTTACGGCGAAGCTTTTGAGCAAATTCCTCTGCATCCATCAAATCCAAAATGCGAATTCCAATACGACTGGTTTTATCCATATAGGCAGGGCCGATTCCTCGCTTGGTAGTGCCAATTTTATGCTCCCCTCGAGAATCCTCTTCCAAGGCATCCAGCAAACGGTGATAGGGCATGATGATATGAGCGTTAGAACTGATCAGGAGTCTTCCTGTCTTCACCTGCCGCTCGGCAAGATAATCCAACTCATCCAACAATACCTTGGGGTCAACCACTACTCCATTACCGATTACGCAGGTCTTATCTTCATAGAGAATACCTGAAGGAATCAAGTGAAGTTTAAACTCCTCACCCTTAACCACCACAGTGTGACCAGCATTGTTTCCTCCTTGATAGCGAACGACTAAATCCGCCTTTTCGGCGAGAAAATCCGTCACCTTACCTTTTCCTTCATCGCCCCATTGGGTACCAATCAACACAACAGATGCCATTCCTAATTCCCCCGATCTTTCTTCGTGACCTGTAAAGCGAATTGCTTAAAAATCGCCCTTTTATTAGTGCTAATAATTGCGGTTTATCCGAATGTTCCCAGCAATATTCCAAATCTGTGTAATTTTCATTATTTTTGCCCTATCTCCAGAAAAACATTCGTAAATTCAATTTATCTTAGCAGTCAGTGAGTATTCTTGTCAACGCAAAATACGAACGTTGGGCACTTTTTTTTTAAAATCATTCGACTTAATCACTTTGTTCTTATGTGTGAAACCATAAAAAAAGACCTAAGGACGATTTGTCCTTAGGCAGAGATATGTTGACGATCTAGATTCACAAATTTCGTAAATTCCTTAAGATACCCTAATTCTACTGAGCCCACCGGGCCATTCCGGTGCTTGGCGATAATTATTTCCGCAATTCCCTTTTTATCTGATTCGGGATTATAGTACTCATCTCGGTAAATAAACGAAATGACATCGGCATCGGCCTCGATCGAACCAGACTCTAACAAGTCAGACATAATCGGGTGCTTATCCTGACGCTGTTCAACACCTCGATTAAGCTGGGAAAGAGCTATGACAGGAACCTTCAACTCCCGGGCAATCCCCTTTAAACCCCGCGAGATCTGGGCAACCTCTTGCTGACGGCTTTCTGCCCGTCTTCCCAAAGACATCAATTGTAGATAATCGATGACAATTAACCCTAAACCATTTTCCATCTTAAGGCGTCTTGCCTTTGAGCGTAGCTCCGCTAAAGTAATTCCTACTGTATCATCGATATAAATAGAAGCATCGGAGAGGGGGCCGACCGCTCGGGTGAGCTTAGGCCAGTCCGTATCTAATAGATCTCCCGTACGGACCCGCTGTTGGTCCACCATGGCTTCTGAACAGAGCATCCGCTGGACTAATTGTTCCTTTGACATTTCCAAGCTGAACAAAGCCACCGAGACATTCGCTCTTATCGCAGCGTTTTGAGCCATATTCAAAACAAATGCCGTTTTTCCCATAGAGGGACGAGCTGCAATGATAATCAGATCAGAAGGCTGCCAACCGGAGGTCATCCTATCCAATTCCGAAAAATAGGTAGGAACCCCAGTTAGGTTCCCCTTATTAGCATAAAGTGTTTCGATTTTTTCAAAAGTATGCAATAAAATATTGCGTATGGACTCAAAGCCATCTTTCACTTGCCTCTGAGAAAGATCCATGACCATCTTTTCCGCTTCTTCCAACAAAGCGGTGGCTTCTTCTCCCGGTTCGTAGCCTCTTTCAGAAATTTGGCCGGTAGCTCGAATGAGCTGGCGCAATAATGACTTCTCGGCCACGATGCGTGCATAATACTCACAATTCACTGCCGATGGAACCGAGCGAGCGATCTGCGATATGGTAGCGATACCGCCGATTTGCTCTAGCCGTCCGCTTTGACGGAGGCCCTCGGCGACTGACACCAAATCCACAGGGTCTCCCTGTTCAAAAAGATTCCGTATGGTTAGGAAAATCTGTCGATGGTTATCCCGATAAAAGTCCTCAGGCTGTAATACTTCAAATACGGAACTTCCCACTTCCGGTTCTAGCATTAAAGCACCTAAAACCGATTGTTCCGCCTCTAAATTATGGGGTGGAACTTTGGTCAGTTCCATGTTTCTCTCCTCCTAAATGCCGTTCAATTTTGTTCATGAATAACGCATGCTCCAATGCTTCCTGGATTGTCTCGATCGCAATCACTTCGATGCCTTGGAGATCGGATGGGACATCTGCATGGTTAGCTTTGGGTATGAGCACAGTTTTGACTCCGGCTTGCTTGGCACCAAATATTTTTTCTGCAATACCACCGACCGGACGTACTCTCCCTTGAATGGATATTTCTCCGGTCACAGCGACATCTTGGCGCAAAGGCGCACTTTTCAGAGCACTGTAGATAGCTAAGGTGGTAGCACAACCTGCGGAAGGCCCATCAATATTTCCACCGCCCACTACATTGACATGGACATCGTAATCCTTCAGATCTGCTCCGGTCAGGGTTCGCAGGACCGCTGTGGCATTAAATACGGCATCCCGCGCCATACTTCCTGCTGTTTCATTAAAGCGAATAGCTCCCTTTCCTTCTCTACCCGGAAAGACGATTGCCTCAATCTCCAGGACGGAACCCACGAAACCAAGGACACCGAGACCTAGAATTCTCCCTACCTCACCCTCCTCAATGGCTTTATGAGAAATATAGGGGGTAAGTCGCGCTGAACGCAACACCTCATAGACTTCCTCAGCCTTTACAATAACTTCTTCTTGATGAGGGCGACGATAGCGAGCAAGCCCATAAGTATCACTAAGGATTGTATTTGCTTTGCGACCTTCGAAAACGTAGTCGCTGATAATCTCTGGAACCTGTTCCTCTAAGGTTGCACCTAACTTCTGAGCGGCTTGGACAACAATGTGTCGAATATCCTTAGGCTCGAGAGGATTAAAATATATTTCAGCGCAGCGCGACCTTAAAGCCGGATTGATTTCGCGCGGATCTCGTGTGGTTGCTCCAATCAACACAAAGTCTGCAGGAGCTCCTTCTTCAAAGAGTTTCTTAATATAAAGTGGAACTTGTGGGTCATTGGGATCGTAATAGGCGGATTCGAAAAAAACACGCTTATCCTCTAATACTTTGAGAAGTTTATTCAAAAGTATAGAGTCCATCTCACCGATTTCGTCGATAAATAATATCCCCCCATGGGCATCACTGACTAACCCCATCTTCGGCTCGGGTATCCCCGTTTCTGCTAAATCTCGCTTAGCTCCCTGATAGATAGGGTCATGAACAGATCCCAATAAAGGGTTCGTAATATCCCGTGGATCCCAACGCAAGGTCGTCCCGTCTACTTCGATGAAAGGAGACTTTTCTGTAAAGGGTGTATGAGTAGTGTTCTTTACTGCTTCTAAAGCCACTCGGGCAGCAGAGGTCTTTCCCACTCCAGGGGGGCCATAAATTAGAAGATGTTGTGGGTAGGGTGTAGCCAACTTAGCTAAAAGAAACTGCATGGGAATCTGTTGACCGATTATTTCCTCCACTGTTAGGGGGCGTAAAACCTCCGAGACAGAGTTAGCCAGCTTTACTTGATTCATCTTCTCAATATGGGCTAACTTTTTTAATGTTTGGGCATTATCCGGACCGGAATTCTCTTTAACAAGTTGACTTTTTATTTCTTTGACATAGTCTTCATGTCGCTCCTGCATTTTATCGGCTACAGCTTTGTCCAAGCGCTCTTCCATAGCGCGCCGAGCAATCAGCTCTGCTAGATGATCTTCTATCTCCAAAAGAATTTGTGAAATCCCTTCTCGATTGGGCAGTGCTCGATCGGTCGGGTCATCTAAAACAAGCTTGAGCAGTCCAGCTGTTCGCTCTTGAATGTCTTCAGATTGAATAAGATGAATAGCCCCAAGACGAGTAGCCTTCAGGACCAATTTGTCACTTCCATAAAAATTGGCAAGAAGAGTATAGAGGGCATCCACTTCATGATGCCATTTTTCATTTAATTCCCGTAACGCCTCTTTTTCTTCTAGAGAATCTCCGTTATCTGGTGCTTCGGCTTGGATTAGCTCGTCGCTTTCCTCAGTCCGTGAGTCTTTCGATTCATTCTTAACTTGAGTAAACCACTTTGTATATAACCCTTTCATAAGGGACCCCTTTCACGATTGCCTGATCATGTTGCTTTTACGAGAACTTGAAATTGTGCTATGACTTCAGGATGCAGCTTAGCCTGCACATTAAAGGTGCCGAGAGCCTTAATCGGTTCTTTAATCTCTAATTTACGACGATCCACTTCAATTTTGTACTTTGCCTTTAAGGCTTCGGCGACTTCTTTATTGGTAACTGAACCAAAAAGTCGTCCGCCTTCTCCGCTCTTCGTCTGTACTTCTACAGTTATAGAATTCAGCTTTGCCGCAAGCGCTTGCGCATCTTCTTTTTCTTTTTCCTTTTTCTTATCTTCATTCGCCTTTTTCGAAGCGAGATCACTAAGGTTGCCCGAGGTCGCTTCAACTGCTAAGCCTTTAGGGAAAAGAAAATTCCTAGCGTATCCATCAGAAACTTCAAAGACCTGACCTTTCTTTCCTAATGCTTTGACATCTTGATTCAATATAACTTTCATGCCAAATCCTCCATTCTGCACTCAATTGCTTTCTTGCCAGTGGCGCTATTCTTTTTTCTTAGGGGTAGATCTCCGGCGAAAATCAAACACCAAATCCAGCAATCCCATGATAATCAATACGGGAGCCGTCACTTGAATATAGAGAAAACTCGCGAAGAGCAAAATGAACTTAACAAAGACGGATAACATTGGTTTTTTCAGGAAGGAGACAAAGATAGCACTTCCTAAAATGAGAGCGACAACTCCATAGACTAGCATCAAATTAAGACCAATATGTTTAACGGTTAACCATTGCAATAGATCCCCCACGAGGTAACTCGCTATAGCTAGGTTCATCCCCCATACTGCATACCAAGGCAAGCGCCATTCGGTAAAGGGTTGATAAGCTCGCTCGGGGAAAGGAAACCAGCGCACAAAGAAATAATAAACTGCCCCCCATTTGGCGAGTGACGTAAGGGCGACAAGGCCCGGAGTCAACGTAATCATTGTATTAGCGATCTGCTCAAATAAGGTCAGAAGTTCTCTCTCTGTTACTCCTTGAGATTTGAGATTCTCCAACATTCCGGCTTGGGTATATTGATCCATAAGACTTTGAACCAAAACTTGAACGCTGTCTTGAGCTACACCCTGTAACAACATACCTAGTGTCGGAATTATTCCAGTAACACCGGCTGCTACTAAGCTCCAAAAAACAACAGCACGATGAGTAATGGGAGCTCTCATACCCCAAATCGTCACTAATCCCGCCCAAGGAACAAAGCTAAACGAGGTGTAAGAGGGAAATCCGTTAAGGAGCACTGCAAGTCCATATCCTGAAAACAAAAAAATCGTCCCAAAGCGCAAGCCATGTTCTCGATCACTTCTTCCCACCCATAAAAGTGCTAGTAGCAAGAGGATATCCAACGTCCAACCCCAAGCCTGCTTCGATACCCCCAGCCAAGGTCCGGCTACTAAAACGAGAATAGCTAACATATTGGTGGTTTTTTGGTCACTGATGTACATTCTGATGCTCCAATCTATTACTGGACTAGTATGGACTTGACTAACCTTCAGTGGTCTCACTGAAGGTTAGGGTTAGTCTTGTTCAATCTTCTGGGGCTAAATAGCTTAACAATAATCCGAGGTCACCCCATTGGGTTTCTAATTTATGGTGGTCGTTTTCTTTCCATTCCTCTAACCGCTGCAACAGGGTGCGGTCCAGACGTGAATAATCAAATCCCATGCGGCGCGTTAATAAATAGCTTAAAGCTACAAGATCCGCTAAGCCCTGTAGCATTTCACCTTCCGAGCCATGTATGGACCCTTCCTGAAACTCCCACTGTGCTTTTAACATCTCTACCTTAAGCTCTTCAATAGCCTTTAGCCCTTTGATAACATCGACTTCAACCACGGGGGCCCCTCCCGTCATATTTATAATACCTTGATCATCTCTATACTAAAAAATGTTCGCTAATCCAACATCAATCTCCTGCAAGAGTGCAAAAAAGGGGAGCCATGCTCCCCCTTCTTTAATCTACGATATAAGGCAATAACGCAATGTGGCGTGCTCTTTTAATCGCAACAGTCACTTGACGTTGATGCTTTGCACAGTTGCCAGAAATACGGCGAGGCAAAATCTTGCCGCGTTCCGTAATATATTTGCGAACTTTATGAGTCTCTTTATAATCGATGGACTCTACTTTATCAACACAGAAGCTACATACACGTTTCCTTGGTCTGCGTCCGCGCTCACGCTTCATTCAATTCACACCCTTCCCGTTTTAGAAGGTATTTCCTTCGGAGTTTTTTTGTTTAAAATGGGATATCGTCATCTAAGCTTACTTCATGACCATATGTCCCAACATCACTGGAACCTGAGGATGATCCATGTCCGGAATTTCCGTCTTTAGGGCTGAGGAATCGTACATTTTCAGCAACAATCTCATAAACCCAACGACGCTGTCCATCTTGACCATCATAGGTACGAACCTGCAACCGCCCGTCGACAGCTGCTAATTTCCCTTTGGAAAGATAATTCGCACACAGCTCAGCCAGCTGTCTATATACCACACATGGAATAAAATCCGCTTCCCGTTCCCCGCTAGCATTCTTGAAGTTGCGATCAACAGCAAGTGTAAAGCTGGCTACAGCAACCCCATTCGGGGTATAACGTAACTCGGGGTCTTTCGTTAAACGGCCTATTAAAACGACGCGATTCAACATAGTAACCCCTCCCTACTAATCTTCTTTCTTTGTGGTCAAGAAACGCACAACGGTATCGGAGATCTTCATGATCCGCTCAACCTCTTGTGCTGTACGAGCTTCGCCATTAAAGTTCATCAGGACGTAAAAACCTTCCCGATAATCATTAATCTCGTAAGCTAGGCGGCGTTTGCCCCATTTGTCAACAGCGACATCTGCTCCACCGTTATTGGTTACAACTTCGGAGAACTTGTCCACTGCTGCGGCAACAGCCTCATCATCCAAATCTGGACGGATGACATAAAGTACTTCGTACGCTTTCATAATTGCACCTCCCCTCGGACTTGCGGCCCCCACGACAGGGGCAGGGATACATAGTCTAGCAAGACTATTTATTAAAGACTACCAATTTAAGATTATAGCACGTATTGAAAAGGTATGCAAACGGAAAATTCTTAACGGAAAATATTATTAGACGTTAAAACGGAAATGAACAATATCCCCATCATTCATCACATATTCTTTGCCTTCTAAACGAACCAAACCCTTTTCTTTTGCCCCGCTCAGGCCCCCGTGTTCGACAAAGTCTTTGTAAGCAACCACTTCAGCGCGGATAAAACCCCGTTCGAAATCAGTATGAATAACCCCGGCAGCTTGAGGTGCTTTGGTACCTTGGCGAATTTCCCAAGCCCTTACTTCGATCTGTCCGGCAGTAAAATACGTCATGAGCCCCAGTAAGTGGAAAGCCGCTCGAATCAGACGATCCAAACCCGAGTCCACAAGACCTAGATCTTCAAGAAAGGCCTTTTTTTCTTCTTCTTCTAGTTCTGAAATCTCAGCCTCGATCTTCGCGCAAACCACAACCACTTCGGAATTTTCAAATGCTGCAATCTCTCGAACCTTCTGGACATATGCATTATCATCCGGGTGGGCAATGTCCTCTTCACTAACATTAGCCGCGTAGAGAACTGGCTTCATACTCAAGAGAGGGAAAGATTTTAAGAGTTCCAGCTCCTCGTCACTGAAGTCTAAACTTCTCGCAGCCTGACCCTCATCCAAGACCTCTTTTAAGCGATTAAGAAGGGCAACCTCAAGCTGAGCCTTCTTCTCTCCTGATTTTAAAAGTTTTGCAGAACGTTCTAGGCGTTTCTCGACACTCTCTAAATCCGCGAGAACTAATTCCAGCTGGATGGTGTCGATGTCTCTTTTGGGGTCCACACTACCTTCGACATGAACTACATTGCTATCCTCAAAGCAACGAACCACATGAACAATGGCATCCACTTCTCGAATGTGGGATAAGAACTTATTCCCCAATCCCTCACCCTTGCTGGCTCCCTTGACCAATCCGGCAATATCCACAAATTCCACTGTAGCAGGGACAATTTTATCAGGTTTAACCATTCCCGCAAGAACCTGCATTCGGGAATCGGGTACCTGCACAATTCCTACGTTGGGATCAATCGTACAGAAAGGATAATTGGCGGCCTCTGCACCCGCTTGTGTTATAGCATTAAATAGGGTTGATTTTCCTACATTCGGTAAACCAACAATCCCTGCATGTAATGTCATTTTAAAAAAACCTCCAGCTTATTTCAGGAAATAGTACTTTGGTTATCAATAGTATTAACCTTTAAGATTATATGGGAATCTTGGCCAAACCGCAAGCTTTCCCTTCTTACAACTCCGCTGAATCCGTTTTTTGCAGAATCTCCTTCAACTGTCGTTCAAGCTTGACTCGAGGAATCCAAGCCTGATGTTGGCAGCCCAAGCACTGAATACGAAAATCCATGCCGGTTCGCATAACCTTCCAATCATGGCTCCCACAGGGATGAGGCTTGCGCAGGCGGATAGTATCTCCCACTTGCAAAGGAATCATAGAACTTACCCCCTTTACTACTTCTCTTACTCCAATCTCAATGCTCATACATCATCTAATGATAAGGATTTCTCCTCCCGGGTCACTTTATTCGATTACAACTTTAGGAAACATCCTTTTACCTTATAGATTGATGGAGTTCGGATCGGGTAAGCTCGGATTAGGTAAGGTTAGATTTTCAAGGTCTATTGGTAAGCGAAAGCCTTGTTCAAAATTCAAACGAAGGATATCCCCAAGAAAGCTATAGGCCTGTAGCAAATAGGGATGCAAAGTAGAGCCCTCTATAAATCCAATCGTCTCTCCCGCGTTAGCAATAGTAAAGAGCGGAGAGAACAACCCGAAAAAAACTGCAAGACCCAGAAACGTGGCCAGTCCTCCCACTAACAAGCCCCCACCGCCGTTGATGGTACCCGACAAAAAACCTAAGGGAGCTAACAGGAGTGCTGAAATAATCTCTATGACAAGGATTACCCCAAAATACACCAAGCCAAAGGCGATAATTTTCATTGCGTTATCCGAAAGGGCTTGGGCAAAATTTTGAGTAATGGACTGCAAAGCACTATCCGTATATAGCTCTACATCTGGAAGGTTCGATCCTCCTAAAACGCTCCTGAACTCCTCCGGGAAAATCGATAAAAACTTTTCAACGGTCTGCTCCTCAACTTGTGCTGCTTTGGACTCCACGTTCGGAAGTATTCGCTTGTAAATCGCAGCTTCTAGCCATCCCCTTAAAGGAAGATTCTGATCCAACCACTGCAACAGAATCCGATAGTTTTGCGCAGCAAGAATTAAGGCGACCAGATTTCCACCCAAACTAATGAACCCGGAAATGAGACCCTTGCGATACCCTTGAATTGCCCCAATAAGGACAATTGCGAGAATGAGAATATCGAAGCTATTCATGATTCTCCTCCTAAAACCTTGGTTCCCTCTATTATACTTCATGCGCCCTAAAAGAATAAACAAAACTTGGTCGATGTCGAGTCATAGACGATGCCACCTACTAAGTTGCGTAACAGTATCTTCCGATAAGCTTCAAACAAGATAGGAAAGAAAAAAGCACCCCGAGGGTGCTAACTTGCTATCAGCTACTATACTCCATGGTTGCACAATTATGCTGCTAATGGCTTAACTCATATCCCTTGGCAATGAGGCTAGCTTTAACTTCATCCACCCGATCTCCACTGAGACGAGCAAGAATCTGTACACGGTTATCTCTAAGATGATAAACAGCTAAGCTGGTGATATTGACATCATGTTCTTGCATAGTAGACGCCAAATCTACCATCACACCCACTTCATCCTTAGTCTCAATGACGAAGCGATGTCCGGGGCTTCTAAATCCCATAATATCCAAGAACGTATCAAAAATATCTGACTCGGTAACGATTCCTACTAATTTACCGTTCTCAATAACCGGCAAGGCTCCAATCCCGTTTTCCCTCATTAAAAGGGCCGCATCCTCTATTTTTGTATCTGGAGTACAGGTGATTACCTTTTTAACGGCTACCTCTCGAATGGGGGTTTTCCCCACCAGATAATTGAGTTCAAAAATACTGAGTGTTGTCGCCGGGGAGGGAGAGACCTCACGAAGATCTCCATCCGTAACAATACCGACCAGTCTTCCTTTTTCTACGACAGGCAAACGGTTAATTTTTTGCTCTCTCATAAGAGCCATGGTATCCGCAATATTATCCTCCGGGCTGACTGTGAATACACGAGATGTCATAAATTGCTTTACATACATGAAAATCACCTCTTCCTAACACTCTAGTCCTGCTATGAGTATTCGACTTTCACCCTTGAACTTCCTCTAAACCAAGTGAGGGAGCCCTTTAGATTTGTATCGTTACTATTCACCATTATAATTCCTATTACGTTTTATTTCTACGAAAAAAGCCCTTAATTCTCGAAGGGGACCACGTCGCTTGGCGTTGTACAGTTTTTAGATTCTTAGCGGGAATAGGATTAAGTGGGTCGATCTCTACAGCCCTTTGATAATAGCGAATGGCTTGCTCCAACTCTCCATCCTGTCGAGCAATGTTGCCTAAGTTATTCCAAGCATGTGTACAGTGCTCATCCAACTCGATGGCATTCATAAAACAAGCTTTGGCACGTGTAAAGTCATGAAATTTACCATAAACTACGCCTAACTTATTATGTCCCATCGCATCCTCCGGACATTCATCTAAATAGCGTAGGAAGTCCTCTTCGGCTTCTTGAAGTCGTTCAGCCTCAAGATGGTCTAATCCTTGTTGGAAATAGCTATTGCTCATTGGTTTTTCCCTTTGTTTGCTGTACTTGCTCATCAAGCCAATCCGCCCACTCTTGGAGTCCCTCCCCTGTACGACAAGAAACCTCAAAAATGATTATCTCTGGATTAATCTTCAGGATGTCTTCCCTCATTATTTTGAGATCTGTCTCAACCAAAGGTAATAAATCCATCTTATTTAAGATGGCAACTTTCGAACTGCGGAATATAACCGGATATTTTGAAGGCTTGTCATCCCCCTCCACCACGCTAAGAACAACTACCTTGAAATCTTCCCCCAAATCAAAATCAGCGGGACATACTAAATTCCCAACATTCTCGATGATCATGAGATTCAGTTGATCCCATTGGAACTCCGGCAAAACTCTTTCGACCATTTTAGAATCCAAATGACATCCACCACCGGTATTGATTTGTATCACCGGAATATCATGTTGTGCGATTCGATCTGCGTCCTTGCTTGTAAAAATATCTCCTTCTATGACGGCCACATGATGTTTGTTCTTCAAGTTGGAGAGTGTGCGTTCTAAGAGGGTCGTTTTTCCTGCTCCAGGGGAACCCATAATATTAATAGCTAAGCAATTGTTTTTCTGAAAATGCTTCCGATTGATTTCTGCCTGAATATCGTTATTCTGTAGCAAATTAGCCATCACGGCTATTTCACGTTGCGAGCTCATTCTTCTACCTCCAAACTTTCCAGAAGTAATTCCTCTCCCTCTACGATGTCAATAACCATATGTTGACAGGTGGGGCAAGCAAATAAAAGGCCGCCAACCAGAAATTCATCGCCACAGCCTTTACAGCGGCCCTTAACAGGGATTGACTCAATCTGGAGCTCTGCACCCTCACTGACCGTTCCTTTAGCATACGCCTCAAAGGCCATCTGGAGAGCTTCCGGCTCCGCATTGGTGAGCTTCCCTATTTTCAGCTTCACTAAGGTCACTTTTTTTACATGATGTTGAGCCAAAGTCCTTTCTATGACCTCGAATACTCCCCCCATCAAAGACATCTCGTGCACCTAATCACTCCTTGCCTTCCAGCTATAATTTGTTTCTATCTTATCCCAAATATTGCCCTTGGACAAGTGAGAGATTATGTTTTTCTATACTTCCAAATCAGTACGGGAATAAATATCAAACCCAAATAACCGAATAGGGGATAGACCGTCTTGACGATAAATGAAAATTGCACGCCCGAGAGGGGAATGATAATTAATAAAAGGAATATAATGGAAGTCCTATAATTTATTTTATATTTCTTCTCAATATTGTTGACTAGACTAAAGCCATTACCGATGGCAGCTGTCAACATGGCCAGCCATAGGACAACCACATAGAAGAAGGCCGCCCAAGATCCTAACCTACCTGCTACTGCGACCATGGGAATTTCGTAGCCTCTAACCTCCGGAAACCTTAAAAGGGCCATATAAATAACCAGAGCAAAGACACCCAGTGCCATACCACCGAAAACTGCACCGATGCGTGCTTCTGGCTTTTGTATTTCTTTCCCTAAAGAAGCAAAAACGACCATAGCTAAGGTTAAATTGAATGACACATAAAGGACACCTGAAAATACCCAACTTTGGATCATGGGATTCGATACGATTTCAACATTCACACCCTTGGTTCCTTCAGCAAAGAGAATGGCCAAAAGAGCTATTCCCAGACAAAAAATAAATTTGAGGGGTATTAACATCGTATTAATCCAAAGGATTCCTTCACCCCTAAACCATAGAGCAATAGCAATAACTAGTGCAGTCAGTATTATTCCTACCCAAGAAGAAAGTTCAAAGTACTGTTGAAATACAGCCCCCGCCCCTGACATCATTGCTGTCATCCCTATAAATAAAAGAAGACTAATCAAAATTTCCATGCGAGCTCCCCATTTTTCCCCAAAAAGCCGCGCAAAAAATTCCATATAGGAGGACACCTTCCACCGTCTTTGGAGGTCGATCATCATCCAACCCAAGATTGAGAATAGAGCAGCGCTAATCAAAATACCAAATATTCCTTTACCACCAAAGTTTGCGAAGAATTGCTGAATTTCTTGTCCAGAGGCAAATCCAGCACCCATCACAGCCCCTATATAGGTTGCTGCAACTTGAAAAGCAATTTTTATATGCATGAATACACCCCTCCTGCCTCATGCATATGGTTTCTTCCTTCGTCCCATGCATAAATTCTCTCCTTTAGGGGAAGAATAATGGAGTATATCTTTTTATATTTGCGGGGGGGTAAGTGATGAGCATTCTTTCTGTTTTTACAGAATCTCATAAATTCAAAGCACATTTTGATGATAAGATAGGAACGCAAAAAATGGAGGCTAGGCTTATCGATGTTCTTTACGGGGAACGCCATCGTCCATTAGTTATCCTCTGCATCGGTACTGACCGTTCTACCGGGGATGCCCTTGGTCCACTTACCGGGACCTATCTCAGTCGATTGGGACTACCTAAGCTTACTGTCCTAGGTACTTTAGAACAGCCAGTGCATGCCACTAACCTAAACGAGAATATTCAATACATCCAGAGTACCTATCATAACCCTTTTATTGTTGCTATTGATGCTTGCCTTGGAAAGATGGACTCTGTTGGTAATATTACTTTAGCTAACGGACCGCTTAAGCCAGGGGCAGGGGTCCATAAAGAGCTCCCTGCAGTCGGTGAGGTCCACTTAACCGGCATTGTTAATGTTGGAGGTTTTATGGAGTACATGGTTTTACAAAACACACGTCTCGGGTTAGTTTGGAAGATGTCCGAGGCTCTTAGCGATCTGTTGGCTAATGCCTATATTAAGACGAGAGTTTCTTAATCTCAAGTAGCACCTTCCTCTCTTTGTACCGTTGTTAAAATGAGATGAGGAGACGATTGCCTACTTTTACAGTAGTAATCGTCTCCTCATATTTTGATTATATCGACTTTGTACAAACTTGGCACTCATATTTTTTCTTGTTATGCCCTATTATTATATTTCTATTTGTGTTTATACTAATTACTTATTCTAATACTATTCTCTTCTTATACTTTTAGCGTATCTTTGGTTTTATTTATGGCTTGTCGCTCTTCTTCAGAAAGATGGTACGTTGATTCACCTTGAACAATGGGTTTGGCATAGACTCTGGATTCATCACGATTGTTGATCGAAGATATAACAACGCCACTCCCTTCTTGATTGAGGAGCGCCAAGGAAAAGCTCAAATCGCTACCCATATTTTCAAAGGCACTAAAGCGGACCAATTCAGCTCGATCTGTAGCTATCCGAAGTTTCCTTTCTGTTCTTTCTACCCTCTCCCGAATTTGCTTTATGTCTGTTCTATTTTCCTTTACCTCTTCGCGATACGTTTTTAGCTCTTGATCTAAGGAGCTACCATCGACGAAGGTTTGTAAGGAAAGGTATGCATTCTGAAACTTTCTCATCTTACTATTCAACATAAAAATCAATATAAACTCGATGATGCATAGAAACCCCACAACAGCTATAGCCCAGTAGGATAGCGGCATAATTTGTTCTAAGTTCATAGTCTCCCCCTCAATCAAATCAGTATCAAATTATTCTACATCACTTGTGCGAAAAACATAGTCAAAGGAATAGCGACAAATATTCCTGGTAATAGATTGCCCACTTTAATTTCTTTAATTTCAAGTAAGTTTACCCCTATACCAACAATCAGCAATCCACCCGTTGCACTCATTTCGGCTATAACCGGTTCGGAGAGAACTCCTTGGAGAAGCGTCGCAGACACCGTTATTCCCCCTTGGTATAGAAAAACAGGTATCGCAGATACCAGTACCCCTATCCCCATGGATGATGCTAACACTATAGATGAAATCCCGTCCAGCATGGATTTAGCATAGAGAATATCATGCACTCCCTTGAGACCGCTTTCTAAAGCACCCATGATGGCCATCGCCCCTACGCAAAACATGAGGCTTGAGGAAACAAACCCTTTAGTAAAATTACCTCCATTCCCGCCTTTGGAGAATTTACCTTCAAGCCACATTCCAAGGTGCTGCAGCCTGAGTTCAATATCTATCCATTCTCCGATGATTCCACCCATGACTAAACTTGCAATAACCACTAAGGGATTTTGGGTTTCTAAAGCCATGCTCATGCCGATAAGTATTACTGCTAAACCAATCCCTTGGGTTACTGTCCTCTTAATCTTCTCCGGCAAAGCCTTCCCAAAGAGAATTCCCACTATAGAACCAAAAATAATTGCTAATGAGTTCACAATAGTTCCGAGCACAATCTATCACCCTTACTGCTTTCTTCCGCAATGTTCCATGTGGAACATTTTTATTTTCTATAGCTCTAGCAGCTTACCGCAACCACTAGTCCCTGTATATATTTTACATTTGTCATTAATTTGTACTCTGACTCCGATATCTTTAAGAATATCATGATGTAAAACGTATTTAGAATCCCATACTGAGCGCTATTATCACTATTTTCGTCTGCAGAGCAGAAAACAGCATTAAGCTTGATATAACAAATGTTCCACGTGGAACATCTCAGCAAAATAGAAACAATATTAGGATTATAGCCTAAGGTCGTATAAAATTCAATCATTGAACTTCAAGGGTATCTATTCAAGCATTTTGCTCCATTGGATTCCGAAGATACAATTTCAATTTTCAAACACGACTTTGCCAGTGTTACGAGGTCACTGCCTCCCCACATATGGAAACTACCGAAGCCCTATTAATCTTGATAATAAACAAAACTTGGCTGGCGCCAAGTTCTCGGGCGACGACTGCCGCCCTAGTTGCGTTATACTACCGACTTTGAATAAGCATATTCTTTCTGATGCGCATAATAAAATGTTCCACGTGGAACATTCTTAATCAACTCGAATGTCCCACATCTCTAATAGTCGATTAAACTCTTCCTCAGAAAAGTACTCAATCTCGATTTTTCCTCGCTCTGGCTTTCCCTTCAATTTAACTTTAGTCTGAAATGATGATCTCAATTTATCTTCAATCTGATTAAAAATAGGCGGGACTTTCTTTGGTGCTTTAGGCGCCTCCAATTGATCTGTATACTTTAGGATTAAGTTTTCCAATTCCCGAACTGGTAAGCTGTCTTTCGCTGCTTTTTGTCCCAATAAAACTTGGAGCGATGTATCTTTGAGTCCTAATAACACTTTTGCATGGCCAAGACTTAATTTATTCTCTTGAATTAATCTGAGGAGTGGCTCTGGTAATTGGATGACACGGAGCAGATTTGCGATGGTCGGTCGTCCTTTTCCTACACGTCCAGCCACTTGCTCTTGGGTTAATCCATATTCATGAATAAGTCGAGCATAGGCCATTCCTTCTTCCACGGGGGAAAGATCAGATCGCTGAATGTTTTCAATTAAGGCCTTTTCTGCAAGTTCCTGTTCGCTTCCCGATTGAATAAGGCAAGGGATTTTTATAAGACCGGCTAGCTTCGCAGCACGAAAGCGCCTTTCACCAGCGATGATGATATACTCATCATCCTTAGCTTGAACCAGAATTGGTTGGAGTAAGCCATGTACCTTTAAGGAAGCAGCCAGCTCTTCCAAGCTCTCTTGGTCAAAACCTTTGCGCGGCTGTTCTGGATTCGGCTTAATCTTTTCTAGTCCAATTTCTCTGATAGAGCTTTCATCTTCCATGGGCTCTGCGCCTATTAATGCTTCTAAGCCACGTCCTAAAGCCTTTTTAGACACGTTCTAATACCTCCTCAGCCAAATCTCTGTAAACCTCGGCTCCTCGGGATCGTGAATCATAAAGAACAATAGGTTTTCCATGACTAGGCGCTTCTCCTAAACGGACATTCCTAGGAACAATAGTCGAAAAAACTTTCTGTTTAAAATACTTCTTTACTTCATCAACGACCTGAATACCAAGATTTGTACGTGCGTCAAACATAGTAAGTAATGCACCTAAAATGTTCAGATTCGGATTGAGGTTGCGCTTCACTCGGTGGATCGTATCCATAAGCAAAGTTAAGCCTTCAAGGGCATAATACTCGCATTGAACTGGAATAAGTACATCTGTAGATGCGGTCAAGGCATTTAGGGTAAGAAGTCCTAAGGAAGGAGGACAGTCAATAATAATAAAATCATATTCATCTTTTACTTTTGCTAAAGCAGAAACAAGCTTTCCCTCTCTTTTTTCAAGACCGACCAGCTCAATCTCGGCACCTGCCAACTCAATTCTAGCGGGAGCAATCAATAAACCAGGTATTTCTGTTTTCATGATAATCTTCTCTAAAGGGACTTCATTAATTAGAACATCATAAATACTTTTCTCTAGCTTATTTTTATTTATTCCACACCCACTCGAGGCATTTCCTTGAGGATCTAGATCGAGAAGCAAAACCCGTTTGCCATGTTCAACAAGACAGGCGCTCAAATTAACAGCTGTTGTTGTTTTGGCAACTCCACCTTTTTGATTTGCAATTGCAATTATTCTAGCCATAAAGTGACCTCCCTTCTCAATAAAATAAGCTACCTTATATCTAAGTGTGTTTAACCAAGATTATTACCGTTTAAACACTTCCTGTTAATAGTATCAAAACATCCTTAATAAAACTAGACACTTTGAGTCGAAAAGACAACGAAAAGAATAATAAAATAAAAAAGCGTCCCAAAAGGACGCATAGCTAAAATCATATCAATGGCTTTTTTGCAGGAGTGCCCGCTTTCCTAGGGTAGGCTTCTGGTGTCGGTGATATCTTCTCAATAACAACTACGGCCCGGTGCTCAGCTTCCTCACCCAAGCTAAATCGTCTTATCTCTTTAATTTCTGCTCCTAATATCTCCGCAGCTTTCTTGGCTTCGATTACCTCTTCGTCCACCTGTGATCCCTTGGCTGCCAAGAAAACCCCACCTGTTCTCAGTAGTGGTATTGCATATTCGAGCAATACAGGTAGGCGAGCAACCGCTCGCGAGGTCACACAATCAAAGGTCTCTCGATAGAGAGGATTACGAGCAAAGTCCTCGGCACGTGAATGGATCGTCTCAACCTCTTGTATATTTAACTCATTTAGCACGACATTCAGGAATTCAAGTCGTTTGGCCAGTGAATCAACAAGATATACCTTGAGCTGAGGTAACATGATTTTGATGGGCAGTCCTGGGAATCCGGCCCCGGTTCCAATATCTGCCATTTTATTGCCAGCTACTAAGGGTATCAAAGAAAGGGAATCTACAAAATGCTTGAGAATAATCTCTTCGGGATTCGTAATACTTGTTAAGTTGACTTTCTTATTCCACTCTACTAAACGATCTGCATAAACCGAGAACTGCTCTAGTTGATTGTCTGACAAGTGAAGATTCAACATTTCCATGGATAGTCGGCGGAGAAGATCTTTGTGCTCAGGTTGCATGAACTTGTCCTCCTCTGCGGCGCTGTTCCAAATAAACAAGCATAACCGAGATATCTGCCGGCGTGACTCCGGTAATTCGCGATGCTTGACCCATATTGGTGGGGGATACTTCCTTAAGTCGTTGTCTTCCTTCAGTGGATAAACCCTTTATTTGATCATAAACAATTTCCTCGGGGATTAATCGTTCTTCCATCTTCGCTAATCGTTCAATTTCCAATAGTTGTTTCTCTATATATCCTGTGTATTTAATCTCGATACCTGCCTCTAGTAGTGCCTCTTCCTCATACTCCGCTAATTGGGGTAGAAGTTGCTTCATCTCGTTGATTGTAATTTCCGGTCTCCTCATCAGTTCTTCAGCAGTTATACCACCATGAACCGGCGCAGAACCAGCTGCTTCTAAGGTCTCAATTAACTGTTCATTAAGAGGTGAAAAAGTTGTTTCTCTCCATAAGGCATGTATCTCACGAATCGAATCCTTCTTCTTCTGAAAGTTCTCCCAACGCTCGTCATTAACAAGCCCGATTTCTCTTCCCCGTGGTGTTAACCGAAGATCCGCGTTATCTTGGCGAAGAATCAATCGATATTCGGCCCGTGAAGTGAGAAGGCGATAAGGTTCTTTCACCCCTTTATTGACTAAGTCATCAATCAACACACCCAAATAGCCTTCTGAACGTCGCACAATAAAGGGATCTTTACCTTTGACTTGTAAAGCTGCATTGATTCCAGCCAGTAAGCCTTGGGCAGCAGCTTCTTCATAGCCCGAAGTACCATTCAGTTGACCTGCGGTAAACAAACCCGGAAGCTTGCGTACTTCCAAACTCAGAGAAAGTTGATGCGGTTTAACGTAATCATACTCAATGGCATATCCTGGCCGAAGCAACATCGCCTTCTCTAATCCCGGTATACTATGCAATATCTCATACTGAACTTCCTCAGGCATACTGGTGGATAAACCAGCGATATAAAGCTCATCACTATCCCAACCTTCAGGCTCAAGAAAAATCTGATGTGATGAACGATCAGCAAATCGCACTACCTTATCTTCGATGGAAGGGCAATAACGGGGTCCAATCCCTTCGATCTTTCCAGAATAAAGAGGAGCCCGATGAAGATTCTTTTGAATGATTTCGTGAGTCTCCGGAGTTGTATAGCCCAACCAACAGGGGATTTGTTTCTCCGTATCCCTTTGCCAATACACACTTTGAGTCGGCAGAAAAGAGTATCGCCAGGGGGTGCTATCACCGGGCTGAACAGTAAATTTAGAGAAATCAACAAATCGTTTGTTGATCCGTGGCGGTGTGCCGGTTTTAAATCGTCCCAGCTCCAGTCCAAGCTTAGTTAAATCCCCGGAAAGACTTTGTGCCGTTTCCTGTCCGTTAGGTCCGCCTTCATACATGGCATCCCCAATAATTATCCGCCCACGTAAATAAGTACCGCTAGTCAATATAATTGTCTGTGCTTCAAAAAAAGCTCCCGTCCGCGTTACGACACCGCAAACTCGGCCTTGGTCAGTTTTAATTTGCTCTACCATAGCCTGTAGCAGAGTTAAATTTTCTTGTTCCATAATTACATTTTGCATATGAAGGTGGTATGCTTGCTTATCTGATTGAATCCGCAAAGCATGCACAGCGGGTCCTTTCCCTGTATTCAACATTCTCGCCTGAATAGAGGTCTCGTCAGCTGTTATAGCCATTTGTCCACCTAAAGCATCGATTTCCTTAACGAGATGTCCTTTTGCGGGCCCCCCCAAAGATGGATTACAGGGCATATGAGCAATCGTGTCTATACTTAAGGTAATCAGCAATGTTTGGCAACCCATTCGTGCGGAGGCCAAAGCCGCCTCACAACCGGCATGTCCAGCCCCAACCACAATAACATCATATTTTCCAGCAAAGTACTCCACTGTTTCTCCTACTTTCCTATACAAAATCTTGAGAAGATATCATCAAGCAAGGATTCCTGAATAGTATCGCCCGTTATTTGCGATATTTCTTGCAACGCTTGACGAATATCAATGGAAACTATATCCCAGGGCAACCCCTTCTGCACGGATTCCTGACCACTTGCCAGGGCACAAGTCGCCCTCTCTAAAGCAGAGATTTGACGGATATTCGAAAGTAAAGGCTCCTTAGCCCTTTCCTCCTTACCCTCATACACCCGCCTTTTGATTTCCGTTTCTAATTCACTAAATCCTATCCTTTCTTTAACTGAAAAGGGAATCCAGACACCGAGGCGGGGACCAGTCGGCAACGCTTCCTCAGGATGATTAACACCTTCGAGAAGATCCGATTTATTAATCAGTACGATCGTATTCTTAGCATATTGGTTCAGTATTTCAAGCTCTTCTGTTGTGAGCTCTTGTCCTGCCTGAACCAAGAGTAGAATAAGGTCTGCTCTTTCCATGGCCTTCCAAGAGCGCTCAATACCGAGTTTTTCAACTACGTCATTGCTTTCCCTGATTCCGGCAGTATCAACTAACTGTAAGACGATACCACCCACATTTACTGATTCGCGAATTTCATCCCGGGTCGTTCCGGGGACATCGGTAACAATCGCTCTATCCTCACCCATAAGAGCATTCAATAAGCTGGACTTTCCGACATTGGGCTGTCCGACAATGACCGTTATCAAACCTTCTCTCAGAATTCGCCCTGTTCTGCTGCCATTGAGCAAATCTTGAGCATGCAGAAGTCCATGCTCAATTCGCTGCAGGAGCGCGTTACGATCCAGACTTTCTACACCATCCTCAGGAAAATCGATACCCGCTTCAATGAAAGCGAGGGTCTCTAAGACATGTTCGCGAAGAGCTGCAATTTTCTCTGAAAGATGCCCACTTAGCTGATTCAGTGCGAGATCTGCGGAAATATCAGTTTTTGATCCAATCAAGTCAACAATAGCTTCAGCTTGAATCAAATCGAGTTTACCATTAAGAAAAGCACGTTTAGAATATTCTCCAGCTTCCGCTAAACGTGCGCCTCTGCGAAGACATTCTTCCACAATCCGTTCGGCCACAAATAAGCCACCATGGCAATTAATTTCGTAAACATCTTCTCCAGTATAGGAGCTAGGAGCTAACATCCTGCCAATAAGGACTTCATCGAGGATTTTATCTCCCCCATAGAAATGGCCGATATGCAAGGTATAGTTTTTATTCTCTTGCCAACGTCCCCTATGACGAGGAACAAAAGTACTATCTATTATCTCTTGGGACTGAGGGCCACTCATTCTTATAATATGGATACTTCCCTCACCTAACGCTGTTGCCAATGCAATAATCGTATCATCCATGGGATTCGCTCCACTTCGTCTAATTTTGTAGGTATTGTCTAGATCATGAAAGACCTTTTAAAAAAGAAAAAGAGGGGTTACCCTCACCCCTCAGAAAATCTCTTTGGACCGTTTTAAAGAAATGACTACTTTACGATTGGGCTCTTCACCTTCACTAAAAGTCGAGATGTGAGTTTCTTCTTGTAATGCCGTATGAATAATCCTTCTTTCATGAGGATTCATAGGTTCTAGAACCACTCGTGTCCCTGTACGCTTTACTTTATCAGAAAGTCGTTTCGCCAACCGAACTAAAGTCTCTTCACGCCGTTGACGATACCCTTCCACATCCACGATAATCCGCACTTTCTCAGAAAGCTGTTTAGAAACAGCAAGATTGGTTAAGTATTGGAGAGCTTCTAAAGTATCCCCACGTCGGCCAATCAATATGCCGAGCTCTTCTCCTGTAATGTTAACGAGCCAATGCTGACCCATCTGTGAACAATTAAATTCAGCGTTAACTCCCATAGAGTGGCATACATCCTTAAGAAAGACACTGGCAATTTCACCTGGCGAATCTTCATATGAAACGCGCACTTTTGCTGGGGTTGTCCCCAGTAAACCGAAGAGTCCCTTTTTTGTAGGTTCCTCTAAAACTTCAATCTTTACTCGATCCCGCTCCACCCCTAATTCAGCAAGACATGCACTGATGGCCTCATCGACAGTTTTACCTGTTTTCTCAGCAAATCTCATGGATACCCTCCCTCTGTCAAGCAAACTCACTTAGGTTGCCACAAGGCTTATGATGCAGCAGCATCCAATTTTTCTTTGTCAAGTCTGCGATTGATATAAAGTTGTTGAAGTATCGAAACAATATTCATTGTTAAGAAGTACAACGCTAGTCCAGCAGGAACAGTCCAACTGATATAGGCCATAAAAAATGGCATAAAATAGAGCATCATTTTTTGTGTCGATTGAGTCGCGTCAGGTTTACCACCTTTATCGGCTTTCATGGCCGGACTGGTCATGGTAGTAAGCTTTGTTTGCAAGAAGGTCGTAGCGCCAGCCAAGAGTGCAAAAACTATATTTCCAGTCGCTGTGATATCAAATCCTAAGAACATTGCCTGGTTTGGATCCGAAATGTAGTTGCTAAAACTAAAAAGAGTTCGATATAATGCCCAGAAGATTGGCAATTGCACAACCAAAGGAAGGCATCCCCCTGCCGGATTTACATTATTCTCTTTATACAAAGCCATCGTTTCTTGATTCAGTTTCTCTGGCTTTCCTTTATACTTCTTTTGTAGTTCTTGAAGCTTAGGCTGAATCTCGACAGTTTTCCTCATGGATTTCATTTGCTTCCAAGTCAAAGGAAAGATTACAGTTTTAATTATGATTGTTAGAAGTATAATAGCTAAACCATAACTAGCAACCCCAACCAAGTCAGTTAGATTATATAACCACTTCAATAACAAAGTCATCCATTCAACAAAAGTACTCACATGAACCCTCCTTATACCGGATCGTAACCGCCAGGGTGAAAGGGATGGCATTTAGAAATTCTCACAAGAGATTTCCAGCTTCCTTTTATAACCCCGTATTTCTGTAGAGCCTGAATAGAATATTCTGAGCAGGTAGGATAAAAGCGGCAAGATGGCCGTTTTAAAGGAGAAATAAATCGTTGATAAAACCGAATTAATCCAACCAAAATAGCTTTCATACTAATACCATCCTGTGGAACAATTAGTTTAGATCCACACCCTTAATAGCTTTTGCTCTATATAAGCTTTTTACAAGACTATTTTCTACTTCTGAATAGGAAACTCCTTTAATAGAAGAACGAGCAATACAAATAATTTGAGTATTTTCATTAATCTCTAGAAGATGGCGCCGAATGACTTCTCTCATCAAACGCTTGGCCCGATTACGAACCACAGCATTACCGACTTTTTTAGAGGCAATGAATCCGAACCTAGAGGGACCCTCTGCCACATAAACGACAACATACTTTCCAGAGAAACTTTTTCTTTGTGCAAAAACCTTTTTAAAAAGAGATTTTTGACGCAATCTAAGATTTCTCTGTAACATGGCTCCTCCGTAATCACAATTGTCGTAGCTTTTACCTAATCTTACTTAGTTTTCCTCACTCTACCTAAGAATAAACCTACTTTATAAAAAAGATAAAATAAAAGAATCCAAAGTATAAAGAATTTAAAAAGTTATTCTTTCCAATAGCATGAAAAAGGCC